>NZ_VFTK01000006.1:0-217176 GCF_006439495.1 Mesorhizobium sp. B3-1-8 | reverse complement strand
TGCGGCGAACGCATCATAGGGGAGAAACTGTTACCTATGTATCCGGTTCAAAGTGTTACCCATCTATCGGCTGGACACCGGCAGGCGGATGAGGGGCAGCGCCGACGCTTGCGAATATGTAATTCGGTGCTGAACCGACTGCCTGTCAGAAGGCCTCAGCTGTTACGACCGCGTGCAAATCGCCAGCACCCGCGCTGCCCCTCATTGTCCTGCCGGACATTTCTCCCCGTATAGTGACGGGGAGAAAGGGCAGTTGCTAGGCTGCCGTCAGTCCTTCTTCGCCACCGCGACGCGCAGCGACAGCTCGCGCAGCTGTTGCGGGGTGGCTTCGGAAGGCGCGCTCATCAGCAGGTCGTAGGCCTGCTGGTTCATCGGGAACATGGTGATCTCGCGCAGGTTCTTGGCGCCGACGAGCAGCATGACGATGCGGTCGACGCCCGCCGCCATGCCGCCATGCGGCGGCGCGCCATACTGGAAGGCGCGGTAGAGGCCGCCGAAGCGCTCTTCCACCGTCGCGCGGTCCAGGCCGACCATCTCGAAAGCCTTGACCATGGTTTCCGGCAGGTGGTTGCGGATGCCGCCCGACGCGATCTCGAAGCCGTTGCAGACCATGTCGTACTGGAACGCCTTGATGCCGAGCGGCTCCTCACCATTCAGCGCGTCGATGCCCCCTTGCGGCATGGAGAACGGATTGTGGGCGAAGTCGATCTTCTTCTCGTCCTCGTTCCATTCGAAGAACGGGAAGTCGACGATCCAGCAAAGTTCGAACCGCTCGCGGTCGACCAGGTTCAGTTCCTCGCCGGCGCGGGTGCGCGCCGCGCCCGCGAAAGTGACGAACTTCTTCGGGTCGCCGGCGACGAAGAAAGCGGCATCGCCATCGGCGAGGCCGAGCTGCTGGCGGATCGCCTCGGTGCGCTCCTCGCCGATGTTCTTGGCGATCGGGCCGGCGCCTTCGAGTTTTTCACCTTCCTTGCGCCAGAAGATGTAGCCGAGCCCCGGCTGGCCCTCGCCCTGCGCCCAGGAATTCATGCGGTCGCAGAAGGCGCGGCTGCCGCCGGTCTTGGCCGGAATGGCCCACACCTCGGCCTTCGGATCGTTGGCCAGGATGTTGGCGAACACCTTGAAGCCGGAGTCGCGAAAATGATCCGAGACCGCCTGCATCTCGATCGGGTTGCGCAGGTCCGGCTTGTCGGTGCCATAGGTGCGCATAGCCTCGTCATAGGGAATGCGGCGGAATTTCTGCGTCACCGGCTTGCCGGCGGCGAACGTCTCGAAGACCGCGCGGAGGACAGGCTCCATCGTGCTGAGCACGTCGTCCTGCTCGACGAAGCTCATTTCGAGGTCGAGCTGGTAGAACTCGCCCGGCAGGCGGTCGGCGCGCGGATCCTCGTCGCGGAAGCAGGGCGCGATCTGGAAATAGCGGTCAAAGCCGGAGACCATGATCAGCTGCTTGTACTGCTGCGGCGCCTGCGGCAGCGCGTAGAAGGTGCCGGGATGGATGCGCGACGGCACCAGGAAATCGCGCGCGCCTTCCGGCGACGAGGCGGTGAGGATCGGCGTCGAAAATTCGGTGAAACCGACCTCCCCCATGCGCTTGCGCATCTCAGCGATGATCTTCGTGCGCGCCACGATATTCCGGTGCAGCGTCTCGCGGCGCAGGTCGAGGAAGCGGTATTTCAGGCGGATGTCTTCGGGATATTCAGGTTCGCCGAACACCGGCAGCGGCAGCTCCTTGGCGGCCGACAGCACTTCGATCTCGCGCGCGAAAATCTCGATCTCGCCGGTCGGCAGGTTTGGATTGACGGTTTCCGGCAGGCGCGCCTTGACCTCGCCGTCGACGCGGATCACCCATTCGCCGCGCAGTGTCTCGGCCACCTTGAAGGCCGGCGAATCCGGATCGGCGACGATCTGGGTCAGGCCGTAATGGTCGCGCAGGTCGATGAAAAGCAGGCCGCCATGGTCGCGCACGCGATGCACCCAGCCCGACAGGCGGACGGAATTGCCGACGTCGCTCTTTCTCAACTGGGCACAGGTGTGGCTGCGGTAACGATGCATGGTCATGGGTAAAGTCCGGAAATTGCGGGCGTCGGCCCGGCTCGAAAATTGGCGCGAAAAGCGCATGAGAGGCCGGCTTTGTCAAGGCAAGCGGTCATACAGGCGCGCTGCCGCAGCCGCTCAAGCAAAGTGGATCTGCGCGCCCTGGCTTTGGAAAGCGGCGAGCGTGGCGGGAGGCGCGCTCTTTTCCACCACGAGATGGCGGATCGCATCCGCCTTCGCCACGCGATAGGGCGCGGCGGTGGCAAGCTTGTCGTTGGTGACGGCAATGACGATACCAGCGCTGTTTTTTGCCATGGCGCGCTTCACCTCGGCTTCGGCCGAATCGACGGCGGTGACGCCGCGCGCGACATCCAGCCCGCAGGAGCCCAGAAAGAACAGATCGGCGCCGAGTTGCGCCACGGCGGCGAGCGTGTCGGCGCCGACGCAGGTGCCGAGATCGGGCACATAGCGGCCGCCGAGCACGATCAGCTCGACCAGGGGAAGGTCCGTCAGAGCCGAGGCGACGCCCAGCGAATTGGTGGCGACGGTCAGTTGGATGCCGCGCGGGATCGCCCTGGCGATCGCCTCATTGGTCGTGCCGCCGTCGATGAACAGCGACTGCCCCGCGCTCAGCAGCCCGACCGCCGCCCTGGCGAGCCGCGTTTTTTCCTCGACCGCATGACGGCTGCGCTGGCTGAGCGTCGCGGCGGCAAAGGGCGCGGAAGCGACCGCGCCGCCATAGACGCGGCGCAGTTGCCCGGCCTTCGCCAATTCCCTGAGATCGCGGCGCACCGTGTCTTCCGACACGCCGAAACGGCTGGCGAGCTCTCCGGCCAGCACCTTTCCGTCCGCCGCAAGCCGGTCGCGAATGAGTTGGTGGCGTTCTTCGGTGAGCATGCACGATCCTATTTATTTGTGCACGTTATTGCATGTTTTGCCTGTTCATGCAAGAAACAGAGTCGCCGGCGGACCGCGAAGAGGTCGCGCGCCAAAATCTCCTTGTTGGATTGCCCGTGATGACCCTTGGCCTGAAACTCGCTCCGCAGCACCGCGTCTATGCCGGCTTCGCGATCTATTCCTTCGCTATGGGCAACATCTTTCCGCGCCTGCCCGACATCAAGCATGCCATGCAGATCGAGGACGGCACGCTGGGACTCGCCCTGATCGGGACGCCGATCGGCACGCTGATCGCGCTGACGCTGGCGACGCCGATCCTGGAGCGCGTCGGCTTTCGCCGCGCGCTGCTGTGGCTGGTGCCGCTGCTGGCGCTTGCCTATTCTGTCGCGGTGCACGCGCCGGGCCCGGCCGCGTTGTTCCTGATGCTGCTCCCGGTCGGACTGATGATCGGCAGCATCGAGATCATCTTGAATGTCGAGGCCGACAGGACCGAGTTCCTGCTCAAGCGCCGCATCATGAACCGGGCGCATTCGTTCTGGAGCATCGGCTTCTTCGGCGCCGGGCTGTTCGGCGGCGCGCTGGCGCATCTCGGCCTGTCGCCGCAACTGC
Organism: Mesorhizobium sp. B3-1-8; assembly: GCF_006439495.1. Taxonomy (NCBI): domain Bacteria; kingdom Pseudomonadati; phylum Pseudomonadota; class Alphaproteobacteria; order Hyphomicrobiales; family Phyllobacteriaceae; genus Mesorhizobium; species Mesorhizobium sp. B3-1-8. The sequence continues at coordinate 213,633 of NZ_VFTK01000006.1, read as the reverse complement.
ATCTGGTGCTGGTGGTGCCGATGGTGGCGGTTGCGGTGGCGCTGTTGCTCGGCGGCTTCCAACCGGCGCCCGCCCGCTTCGTCACGTCAGGCGACAAAGCGCCGATGTTCGCCCGGCCGACGCTGCCGATCCTCATCCTCGTCGCGGTGACGCTGTCGGCAATGCTGATGGAAGGCGCCAGCATGGACTGGTCGGCGATCTATATGCGCACTGTGTTCGACTCAGGGCCCTTCGTTGCCGGGATCACCGTGGCGCTGTTCGCCTTCTCGCAGGCGACGACACGCTTCTTCGCCGACAGCATCGTCGACCGCCACTCGCCGAGCGGCGTGGCGCGCGTGTTGTTGGCAACGATGGCTGCCGGCGTGTTCATCGTCTTCTTCTCGCCCTTGCCCTTCGTCTCGATGCTGGGCTTCGCGCTCATGGGCATCGGCTGCAGCGCGATCTTTCCGCTGGCGATTTCGGCGGCCGCCCAGATGACGGACCGCTCCGCCGCGATCAACGTTGCCGCATTGTCGCAGATCTCCTTCGTCGCCTTCCTGCTCGGTCCGCCGCTGCTCGGCTTCGTCTCGGACCACTGGGGCATCCGCTCGGCCTATGGCATCGGCATACCGTTCATCGTGCTCAGCCTAGCGGCAGCGGGCGCGCTTGGCCGGCGACCGTCGCCGAGCGCCGTAACGGACGGAACAGGATCCGACACGACGGGAGAGAGAGTACCGGCGCGGGCCTACGAGGCATGAACCGCTCGCCCATCGTCAAGTCGATCACGATCGCGGCACCGTTGTCCGACGTCTGGCGCAGCGTGACCGAACCGACATGATGCAGGGCTGGATGTCGCCCGCATGCCAGCCTCCACTGGGGCGGCACGCTGCCGATTCTGAAAGCGCCGTGGAGCGGACCGCGACGGCTTGAGGGACATCGCGGGTTGGCGCGCCGGTACGCGGCGCGATTTCGCATGGGAGAACCCGGCGATCGGGCCACCGCTTACGCTGCGGCGGCTTGACGAAAGGGCGCGCGGCTGAAATTGAAAGAGGCCTAATATTGTGCCAAAAGCGATTTGATGCAGGTCATCACCACACAAGAAGAACTCGAGAGCGTTGTCGCGGCGTTCGAAAAGTCGGAATTCGTTACCGTCGATACCGAATTCATCCGCGAGACGACCTTCTGGCCGATCCTCTGCCTGATCCAGATCGCCGCGCCTGGGATTGAGGCGCTTATCGATCCGTTGTCGCCCGGCATCGACCTGAAACCGTTTTTCCGGCTCATGGCCAACGAAGCGGTGCTGAAGGTCTTCCACGCGGCGCGGCAGGACATCGAAATCATCGTCCATCTCGGCAATCTGGTGCCGCATCCAGTGTTCGACACGCAGGTGGCGGCGATGGTCTGCGGCTTCGGCGACAGCGTTTCCTATGACCAGCTTGTCCAGAAGGTCACCGGAGCCCGGCTCGACAAATCCTCGCGCTTCACCGACTGGCGGCACCGGCCGCTCTCCGACAAGCAGCTCGAATACGCGCTCGCCGACGTCACCCACCTGATCAAGGTCTACCAGCATCTCAGCGCCGAGCTGAAGCGCGAGGACCGCGCCCATTGGCTGAACGAGGAGATGGATGTCCTCACCTCGCGCGAGACCTACGATCCGCATCCCGAAGATGCCTGGAAGCGGCTGAAGATGCGGCTGCGCAAGCCGCAGGAGCTGGCGATCGTGCAGGCGGTGGCCGCCTGGCGCGAACGCGAGGCGCGCGAGCGCGACGTGCCGCGCGGCCGCGTGCTCAAGGATGATGCGATCTACGAGATCGCGCAGCAGGCGCCGCGCGACGCGGCGGCGCTCGGCAAGCTGCGCACCACGCCGAAAGGCTGGGAGCGCTCCGCGACGGCAACCGCGCTGCTTGGCGCGGTCAATACCGCCCTTGCCCTGCCCAAGGATGCGATGCCGAAACTGCCGAAAAGCGTCCAGCCGCAGGAAGGATCGAGCGCGGCGTCGGAGCTGCTCAAGGTGCTGCTCAGGATCGTCGCGGAGAAGGAAGGCGTCGCCACCAAGGTGCTTGCCTCCAGCGACGATATCGACCGCATAGCCGCCGAGGGCGACGAAGCCGACGTGGCGGCGCTGCAGGGCTGGCGGCGCGCCGTTTTCGGCGAGCAGGCGCTGAGGCTGGTGCGCGGCGAGATCGGCATCAAGTTCGACAAGCGCCGGATCGCGGTGTTCGACCTTTAGAGCAATTCCAGGAAAAGTGCGTAAAAACAAAGAGATAGACCGTTTCCGTGAAACGGTGAAACGCTCTAGCGTCACACCACCGCGAGCAGGTGCAGCGCGAACCAGAACCAGGCGATAAGAAGTATACCCGCGCCAAGGAAGAAGGCGCGGCTGCGGTGCAGCACATAGTTTCTGTCGAGATGCACCCAGGCGTGCACATAGCGCGCGACTATGAACAGCCACATCAACGCCAGCGTCAGGTAGTTCACGCCATTGGTGACGAACAGCGCCAGGCAGAGCACGTGGAAGAGAACCGGCAGCTCGAACTGGTTGATCAGATTGTTGGCGACTGTGACGCTCGAGGCCGGCTCGGTGGAGCGGACCTTGTACTGGCCGACCTTCGCTTCGCCGGACTTCACGGCGAGATAGCGCCGCTTCAGCATCACCAGATAGACGATGTAGACCAGGAGCACATGCGCCAGCATCGGCCAGAAGATGGCGGTCTGGTGCATTTGTCCGCCCTCTCCTCCCGTCAGCGCCGCCGCTGCCCGGCCAGCGCGAAGAATGCGACGACAAAGAATGGAATGGCCAGCAGCGCGAATTTGGTGACGGTCAGCAAAGAGGCGAAGGCCAGCGAATCGGGGTTGGCCAGCTGGAAATCGGAGAGCAGCCGCGCCAGGGCAAAATTCTGAGCATAGTCGGCGACCGTATAGGGCAGCACCAGCACGAGCGCGAACAGGGCCTGCAGCTGCGCCGGCATGGCGCGGAAGGTGCTGAGCCGCCGCCCGAAGGCAAGGATGAGGCTGACCAGCGTCAGCGACAGCAGCGCCGGGAACAAAAGATCGAAGGTCAAATAGTGCCAGACGATGATGATCTCGCCGCCGCGACGGCCGAGTGCTGTGAGCCACGCCATGCCTTCGTCGGGCGTGAAGCCGGCGACGCGCATGTCGAGCGCGGCCAAGCCGCCGCTCAAGCGCTGGAAATAAAGAAACTCCAGCGCCGTCATGACGAGGAAAAGCGCGATCGAGGCAATGGACAGCGCCGCCGCGTGCCGCGACAGCCGCAGCACCGCCACGCTCAAGCTACGCCACAGCCCCTGGCGGTCGGGCCGATCGGCCTCTCGATCAAAGTCCGCCCGGGTAATTGGGGCTTTCGCGGGTGATCGTGACGTCATGGGCGTGGCTTTCACGAAGTCCGGCATTGGATATGCGCACAAAAGTGGCGCGCTCGCGGAAATCTGCAAGGTCACGTCCACCCACATAACCCATAGCGGCTTTCAGGCCGCCTGCAAGCTGGTGCAGCACGCCAGCCACAGGTCCTTTGTAGGGAACCTGCCCTTCAATGCCTTCCGGAACCAGTTTCAGCGTATCGCGGACCTCGGCCTGGAAGTAGCGATCGGCCGAGCCGCGCGCCATGGCGCCGACCGAGCCCATGCCGCGGTAAGCCTTGAAGGAGCGGCCCTGGTGCAGATAGACCTCGCCCGGGCTCTCGTCGGTGCCGGCAAGCAGCGAGCCGATCATTGCTGCGCTTGCGCCCGCGGCAAGCGCCTTGGCCAGATCGCCCGAATATTTGATGCCGCCGTCGGCAATGACGCTCACGCCAGACTTATGCGCCGTCTCCACCGCCGACATGATCGCCGAAAGCTGCGGCACCCCGACGCCGGCCACGATTCTGGTTGTGCAGATCGAGCCCGGGCCGATGCCGACCTTGACGGCGTCGGCGCCGGCGTCGATCAGCGCCTGCGTGCCGTCGGCGGTGGCGACATTGCCAGCCAGGATGCGCACGGAATTGGAGAGCTTCTTCGCCCGCGCCACCGCGTCCAGCACGCGCTGCGAATGGCCGTGCGCGGTGTCGATGACCAGAAGGTCGACGCCGGCGTCGATCAGGCGCTCGGCACGCTCGAAACCGTCGTCGCCGACACTGGTGGCGGCCGCCGCGCGCAGGCGGCCTTGCGCGTCCTTGGTGGCGTGCGGGTTGAGCTGCGACTTCTCGATGTCCTTGACGGTGATCAGGCCGACGCAATTACCATTCCTGTCGACCACCACCAGCTTCTCGATGCGGTGTTTGTGGAGCAGGCGCTTGGCTTCGTCCTGGTCGACATTCTCCTTGACCGTGATCAGGTTCTCACGCGTCATCAGCTCGTAGACCTTCTGCGCCGGATCGGAAGCAAAGCGCACGTCGCGGTTGGTGAGGATGCCGACGAGCCGGCCGACCGTGTGGCCGCCGGTGCCGCCATTTTCGACCACTGGAATGCCCGAAATCGAATAGGTGCGCATCAGCGCCAGCGCGTCGGCCAGCGTGGCGTCCGGGCCGATGGTGACGGGGTTCACCACCATGCCGGATTCGAATTTCTTCACCTGCCTGACCTGCTCGGCCTGCTCGGCCGGCGAGAAATTGCGGTGGATGACGCCGATGCCGCCGGCCTGCGCCATGGCGATCGCCAGCCGCGCCTCGGTGACGGTGTCCATCGCCGCCGACAGGATCGGCACGTTGAGATCGATGTCGCCTGCAATACGGGTGCGGATGTCGGTCTCGCCCGGCATGACTTCGGAATGGCCGGGCTGCAAGAGCACGTCGTCGAAGGTCAGCGCCAGCGCGCCGGTGGACGTTTCGATGATTTTTGCCATGGCCAGTCCTTTTGAATGCGGAAAAGGCGCTGGGCCGATTGGCCAGCGCCGACTCTCATCTTCCCTTTCAGGATTGGCGCTGGCTGGTAACACGTCCCGGGGCGGTTGAAAAGCCGATCGTTGCGCGAGGTGACGGCACCCGTTTCGAGCCAAAGCGTTCATCGCTAGCGTTCGTAAGTATCGTCGCGTGTCCAGTTTTCGACAGCGACGACCGGCTGTTGCTCAAGCCGCGACAACAACGCTGCGCGCGAGTGGAGCAATAGTTCCTGCGTGTCGGCGGGAACGATCCGCGCCACAGGCCGCCCATTGCTGACCACGACATAGCTCTCCACGCAGGATGAAGGAGAGTTTGCGTTCGACGTCAGCTATGGAGACAATGTCAGCACTCCATGCAGATCGGTAGTATGACAATACGCCCGGTAGAACGACATTCCGCCGAAAAATTTGCCCTACCAGTGGTTGCGATCCCGCAAAAGTGACAGCAATTTAATGCGACATCCGGGCCGAGGCGTGATAACCGCCCGGTCGCACCGGTTCGCCCCCAAGCCGGGCCTAGAATCGCGAAGACAAATCAGGGCGTTTCCCTTGAACCGCATCATTCCGCTCATCCTGGCGGTCGCACTTTTCATGGAGAACATGGATTCGACCGTGATCGCGACGTCGCTGCCGGCGATCGCCGTCGACATCCACACCAGCCCGATCGCGCTGAAGCTGGCGCTGACCGCCTATCTGGTGTCGCTGGCGATCTTCATTCCGATCAGCGGCTGGATGGCGGACCGGTTCGGCGCCAAGAACGTGTTTCGCGCCGCGATCGGCGTCTTCATCGCCGGCTCGGTCGCCTGCGCCTTCGCCAATTCGCTGCCGGCTTTCGTTGTGTCGCGCTTCCTGCAAGGCATGGGCGGCGCGATGATGACGCCGGTCGGCCGGCTGGTGCTGGTGCGCGCCACGCCGAAGAACGAGCTCGTCGCGGCAATGTCCTGGCTGACCGTGCCGGCGCTGGTCGGTCCGCTGGTCGGCCCACCGATCGGCGGTTTCATCACCACCTATTTCACCTGGCACTGGATCTTTCTCATCAATGTGCCGATCGGCCTGATCGGCATGTGGCTCGCCACGCGTTATCTGCCCAAGACGGAGCCTGTCCAGACGCCGCCGCTCGATTTCCCCGGCTTCGTGCTCTCGGGGCTTGCCGCTTCCGGCGTCGTGTTCGGCCTTTCCGTCGTCAGCCTGCCGGCGCTGCCGCCGATGGCGGGCTTCATCACTGTCGCCGTCGGCGTGGTCTCAGGCGTGCTCTATCTGCTCCATGCCCGGCGCGCCAGGAACCCGCTCTTGGCGCTGGAGCTGTTCCGCAACCAGGTGTTCCGATCCTCCGTGCTCGGCGGCTCGCTGTTTCGCATCGGCATCGGCGCGGTGCCGTTCCTCTTGCCGCTGATGTTCCAGATCGGCTTCGGGCTCACGCCCTTCCAGTCGGGCATGATCACTTTCGTCTCGGCGATCGGCGCCATCGGCATGAAGTTCGTCACGGCACTGCTTTTCCGCCTCGCCGGCTTCCGTCGGGTGCTGATCTGGGGCTCGCTTGTCGCGGCCGCCTCGATCGCGATCTACGGCTTGTTCACGCCGCAGACGCCTTATGCGCTGATGCTGGCGATACTTCTGGTCGGCGGCTTCATCCGCTCGATGTTCTTCACCGGCGTCAACGCGCTCTCCTATGCCGAGATCACGCCCGCCGACACCAGCAAGGCGACGCCGATCACGGCGGTTTTCCAGCAATTGTCGATCGCGCTCGGCGTTGCGCTGGCCGGCGGCATCCTCGAAGTATCGACGTCCATCCATGGCGGGCCGCTGACGCTCAGCGACTTCCACATCGCCTTCTTCATCGTGGCGGCCGTTTCGGCGGCGGCATCCATCACCTTCATGCGGCTGGCGCCGGACGCCGGCAACGCCGTCTCGGGCCACGGCCGCCTGACCACGCCGAAGACGCTGGAAACGGTGGGGACAGCGGGGAAGTAGCTCACGGCGCCGCCCTGCGTGACTTCGTCATTCCAGGGCGGAGCAAGGAGCGAAGCGACGCGCGCAGACCCTGGAATCCATGCCAGAACCAACACACAGGATTCTACGGTCTACGCTTCGCTCCGCCCTAGAATGACGAAGTTCCAGGACCTTTGAACTCCTTCGCCAGCAGATAAAGCTCCACCGACTCCTCCCGCGAGGCCGGTGGCTTGACGTGATGGACCGAGCGGAAATTTTGCTTCAGCAGTGACAAAAGCTCGTTCTCGGCGCCGCCTTGAAATGTCTTGGCGAGGAAATGCCCGCCGGGCTTGAGCACATGCAGGGCGAAATCGGCCGCGACTTCGCACAGATGCATGGTTCGCAGATGATCGGTGCGGCGGTGCCCGGTCGTGGGCGCCGCCATATCGGACAGCACCACATCCGACTGGCCGCCCAGCGCCTCGGCAAGTTTTTGCGGCGCGTCGGGATCGAGGAAATCCATCCGCAGGATGACGGCGCCCGGGACCGCGTCCATTTCGAGATAGTCGATGCCGACGACATGCGGATTGTCCGCCGTGGACTTCGTCCGCGCCGCCGCCACCTGGCACCAGCCGCCGGGCGCGGCGCCCAGGTCGATCACTTTCATGCCGGGCTTCAGCAGACGATGCTTGTCGTCGATCTCGATCAGCTTGTAGGCGGCGCGGGAGCGGTAGCCATCGGCCTTGGAGCGCTGCACATAAGGATCGTTCATGTGGCGCTCGAGCCAGCGGCGCGAAGACTCCTTCAAGCCGCTCTTCTTCTTGATCCTGGTCTTGAGGACGCGAATGCCGGCAGATCCTGGCTTTTCGGGTTTCTTGGTCATTGCCTGATTTCTTGCCCGAGCATGATCCTGTGCGAAAACCGATCGCCACTTTTCGCTGGCCCGGTCCTGAGATTCGGCATCAGGATTTCTGGTCGGCTTTTTCTCGCTCGCTTCATCGTGCCGGTTTTGCGACGGCTTCGCGTTTCACGGAGGGCTTCCCCCACTCCGCCGCCGCTTCGCGGCGCCACCTCTCCCCCCTTCGGAGGGAGAGGAAGGGAGCCAAGGCTGGCGACCTCGCGCCTTTCCTCTCCCCCGTCGATCGGGGGAGAGGTGTCGAGCGAAGCTCGACGGAGCGGGGGTCGACTGCTGATCAAAACAACGCGGCCACCTTTTGGGATCATGCCCGGCGCCCACCATCGCCACGCCAGACGCCGTCATCGGCCATCAGTTCGCTCAGGATTCCCTCGCGCAGGCCGCGGTCGGCGACGCGCAGCCGCTCGGACGGCCAAACGCCGCGGATCGCTTCCAGTATGGCGCAGCCGGCGAGCACCAGGTCGGCGCGGTCGGCGCCGATGCAGGGATTGGCGCAGCGCTGCTGGAAATCCCAGCCGATCAGCCGCTCGATCATGCGATCGACGCTGTCGCGATCCATCCAGAGGCCATCGACACGGCGGCGGTCGTAGCGCTCGAGATCGAGATGCACGCCGGCCAGCGTCGTCACCGTGCCGGAGGTGCCGAGCAGATGGAAGTTGGGGCTGGCCAGTACATGTGCGAGCCGGTCGCGGCCGTCGAAGACCTTCAGGCGCGTAGCCACGTCGTCGACCATGGCGGCGAAGGTCTCGCGCGTCACCGTGCGTCCGCCGAAGCGCTCGGCGAGCGACACCACGCCGACAGGCAGCGAGGTCCACGACACGATGTGATTGGCGAGCCGCGGAGAGCGCCGTCCGGTCAGGTCGATCAGGGCGATTTCGGACGAGCCGCCGCCAATATCGAACAGCACCACGCCCTGCGTGTCGCGCTCGACCAGCGAGCCGCAACCGGAAACGGCAAGGCGGGCCTCGGTCTGGCGGTCGATGATTTCGAGCTTCAGCCCGGCCTCGCGCTCGACGCGGTCCAGGAATTCGACGCCGTTGGCGGCCGAACGGCAGGCTTCGGTGGCGATCAGCCTGGCTTTCCTGATCTTGCGGTTGCGCAGTTTCTCGCCGCAGATCTTCAGCGCCTCGACGGCGCGGTCCATCGCGGCCTGGCTTAGTCGACCGCTGGCGGTGAGCCCCTCGCCCAGCCTGACGATGCGCGAGAAAGCGTCGATGACGCGGAATTGGCCGTGACGGCCGGGCACCGCGACCAGCAGCCGGCAATTGTTGGTGCCGAGGTCGAGCGCGGCGAAAACCGGCAATTCCTGCTGCGGCGGACGCTGTGGGACCGACAGCCTTGGCTCAACCTGTGGCGGCGCGTTCCGAGGTTGGTTTGCCGCCACGCTGGCAGGCGCGGCATGCGGCAGCGCGCCGCTGTCGTCGCGCGCGAACACCTTGCGGCCGCGCCTGCGCTTGCGGCGCTTGCGCGTCTTGCCTTTCGGCTGATCGCCCTGCTGGTCGGCCTGACTTGCGCCAGTTTGCCTCTGGTTGGCATGTCTGGGGTCGGCATGTCTTTGGTGCGCACCCGCGTGGCGGCTGAATCGCGCCGTGTGCTGGCCCGCCGACTGCGTCGGCGATGCCCCGGACATGCCCACTGCCGACGCGCCCGCGCCGGTATCGTGGTCTTCCACTTCAGTTCCTTCCGGCGCCGCGCGAACCGGGAACGGACGCAGCAGGCACCTCGATTTGTTTCAAGTTGAGGGCAGAGTAGCAGCGCCGTTCGCAATCACCAAGAGCGCATGGCCGAATTTCGCTAACCTCACTTTTTGCCGGCGTCACGTAGGGGCAATGTCTTGCCGGTTGAATAGCCGGCTTCAATCGGGCATGTCTCAAACGAGGGGTTCGAAAGGGTTTGGGCACATCAAATCAATGAGCTGCAACGCATGATGACGACGCCATGAATTGGAGGCGCTATTTCTGGCCGGTCGTAGGCATCGCGGCCGTGGCGTTCTCGCTGTGGCTGCTCATTCACGAACTGCGCGGCATTTCGCTCAACGATGTTTGGGTCGGCATTTCCGCCATCCCGCCGCGCGGCTGGCTGCTCGCGGCGCTGTGCTCGATCGTCGCCTACGCCGCGCTCGCCGGCTACGACCACATCGCGCTCTTGCATATCGGCAAGAAGGTATCGTGGCTGTTCGTCACGCTGTGCTCCTTCACCACTTACGCGGTGTCGCACAATATCGGCGGCTCCGTGTTTTCCGGTGCGGTGATCCGCTACCGCGCCTATGCGACGCGGGGACTGACCGGCCAGGAGGTCGGCGTGCTGGTGGCGATCTGCTGGTTCACCTTCATCCTGTCCAGCATCTTCCTCGGCGGCCTCGTGCTGTTGCTCGAACCCCAGATCATCGATCGTTTCACGGGCGCGCCGCATCACGGCGCGGCCTTCGCCACCGGGCTCGCCATGCTCATCCTTGTCGGCGCCTACGCCTTCGGCAGCTGGTTGCGGCTCAGACCGCTGAAGATAGGCAGCTTCCAGCTGCACTATCCGGCGCTGCCGATCGTGGCGCGGCAATTGCTGATCGGGCCAGTCGAGCTGCTTGGGGCCGCCGCGATCATCTATTTTGCCCTGCCCGAGGTTAGCAATCCCGGCTATTTCGTCGTGCTCGGCGTGTTCATGGTGTCGTTCTCGATCGGGCTGTTGTCGCACGCGCCGGGCGCGCTCGGCGTGTTCGAGTTCGTCTTCCTCACCGGCCTTTCGGACATGGACCCAGTCGGCGTGCTCGCCGCCCTTCTGGTGTTCCGCCTGTTCTATCTCATCATTCCGCTGCTGATCGGCCTTGGGGTGGTGCTCTATTTCGAGCATTCGCAATACAGCCGCGAGGAGAACTGAAGCCTTCGGCGTCTGGCGGCGGAGCCAATGCATGTCGCCCAAAAGCGCAGAGCGGTTTTGGGCGAACGACATGCATCGGACAAAGGCTCAAAAAGCCTGCGGTTGATCTCTGCTGCGGGCTTGACTATTTTTCGATGGCGGCTACAAGGCAGCGCTCGCGGCACATGAGCCGCCCGCTTCGCGCGATACCAATCGCGCCTGCTGGGGAATAGGTTAACGGTAGACCCACGGACTCTGACTCCGTTAGTCCTGGTTCGAATCCAGGTTCCCCAGCCACAAGTTTCCGCGAATTGCCAAACATCACAGTGGGCTTCGCCATGGGCTGAGCTCCGCCCGATCTGCGGTTATATTAGCAATAAACGATATGTTAACGGCTGAGGCGCAGCCTGTTCGAATCGGGAGGTCCCCGATCGACGATCCGGCACCCAGTATGCCGAGACGCCCGACCGATGCGGAGCAAACGCATGAGTGTCGAAACGGCATTGGCGCAGCTGTTGCGCATGATCCATCGTCGCGCCCTCAATTTGGCGACGATGCCGGACGATGAGAGAGATCCATACTACGACAGCATCCGCCGGTCATGCTGCGGAGCGGCCGAGCATATCGGGCAGTCTCCCGACAATGCAGCCATGACGGCAAACAGCATGGTCGAATTTACCCGGGCAATGGTCGGTATCATCGAGGCGGGACGTGGGTAAGCCGCAAACACACTCGCGACGAGCTCGGGAGATGCCGAGAGGCGCGGTTGCGGCCCGTTACCCGAAGCTTGCAACGTGATCGTGCCATCGCACATCAATGATCCGGCTTGGGAGCGATCGCTATTTCAGATCGCGCCCCAAATGTTCGACGACAAATGTTTGGTTGTCGGCATTACCGGCCAGCAAACATCCGACTGATTGTCGGACGGCAGCCCGTTCCGCATCCGCGTCGGGTTGCGGGCATCCTGCGCATATTTCAAGGCCGCGCCCATGCGGTTCAACGTCTTCAGTATCGACATAGATCTCATCCCTGGTTCGCCGTGGCAGGGAGGGGGTCGATCCCTGCTGCCTTCGTTATGGCGAGCTAAATGATCGATGAATGTTTCCGTCGCATTGCACGGAAACAGGAGGCCCGTAACCGGAACAGTTCGCCCTGAAACATTTGCGTGCAAATGAGTTCAAGGCCCCCGGCCGAATCGATCTGCCGCCATCGCGCAGTTTCCTTTTCGAAACAAATACGCGCCCAGGCGCCATCGGACCGAAACGAATGCGCGGCAAAACCGTCATCGACCGGCGCGACCGGATTTAAAAACAAAGGAAAATGAAATGACCAAGTTCCTTCGTAATGCAGTTCTTGCAATTGTTGCTGCTTCTGGGCTCGTTGGCTCGGCTTATGCTCAGCAGGCGACTATCAACTCCTGCAGCAATCACGACGATTACTGGACCCAGTGCCTGAACGGTGCGCATGGCAGCCACCATGATGGCCGCGGAAGCGATCGTCGGTAATCGACACGTCCGCTGAAAGAGCCCCGCAGGCATCTCGCCGGCGGGGCTCTTTCTGTTCGAAGTGCTGCCGGGCCGCTCGCCGCCCTCAGTCAGCAAGGCCAACCTCCCGGTCGGTATCGATATCTGGGCATGACCTGCGCGGCTATCCGGTGGGCGACGCCTCCACATGGATGCGGAGCAGCAGCAAATGAGCTTGCCCGGATCGCGAGATGGTGCCGGATTGACGGGGAATAGAGGGGGCATATTTCCCACCAGCGTCGCGCTGACGTCTCGCATTCAAAGCATGGTGCGTGGACGCCAGTCGCCTTGCCGGCAGTTTGATCCATCGCCGCATTACAGCAATTTTTCCCAAGCCCGGAACCGGCAACGCTGCGAGGGTTGTCAGCGCATGGCCGCTGCCCTGCCGTTCGGTTGAGAAAGATCATGCCAATATCCTCGTTTTTCACTGCCCTTACGTCCGAAGGTCCTCCAACCGAGCGGCGGAAGGAGATGAGTCTCTATGGATGGCTGGTCGGGAGCTGGGACATGGATACGATCCATCACCTCGATGACGGCGCCATCCAGAAATCGACTGGCGAATGCCATTTCGGCTGGGTGCTCGAAGGCCGCGCCATCCAGGACCTCTGGATAAGACCCAGGCGCCCTGCTCCGTCCACCATGTACGGCACGACCTTGCGCATCTTCGATCCTAGGATCGGCGGCTGGCACATCATCTGGAGCGATCCGCTCAACCAGGATTATTCGCGCCAGATCGGACGGGCCGAGGGCAAGGACATCGTCCAGATCGGGGAAGACTGGCGGGGCCTGCAAGCGAGATGGCGCTTCACCGAGATCACGGCCGACAGCTTTCATTGGATCGGGGAGGAAAGAGCCGCCGATGGCGATCCCTGGCGTGTGACGTATGAGCATTTCGCGCGGCGGGCGAATCCGTAAGCTAGCCGGTGATTTCAGTTACCTCTCGCTACTGGAGGGGTATCTTCCGGCCTAAATGCTTCGAAGCGGCCAGGTCATTTCACGCAGCTTTGAGAGAACCGCATTCTCGAATTGCGACGGCTGGTGAAACTCGCTGGTGACCACGCCCAGCTTTCTCGGCGGCAGGCCATCCCGCAAGGGAACAACGGCCAGGCCGGGCAGCGGGCACGATCTGGCGGCGATCTCGGGGACGACGGTCAGGCCGATGTTCTGCTGCGCGAGCTGGCAGCCGGTCATAAGCTGGCGCACCTCGACGACGGTTCTCGGCTGCAGGCCGGACCGCTCCGACATCATGGCCAGCCAATTGCCCGATGTCGTTCCGGAGGGAAAGCGGATGAAAGGTTCGGCAAGCACCTCTTCGTCGGCAAGCTCGGATCTGGCGGCGAGAGGATGCGATGTCGACAGGACGACGCAGGCGCCGTCCTGGCAGAGCAGCTCGAACAGCAGACCGGGCGACGGAACGAACACGCTACTGATGCCGAAATCGATCTCGTTCGACCTCACGAGCTGAAACGTTTCCTCGCTGTCGATCTCCACGATATCGAGCACATGGTTCGGGAACCGGGGCCGCAGCGCATGAAAGGCGGGGCCAATGAACATCGCGGCGAAGGACGCCACACTTGCAACCCGCAGGATCTGCTCGGTGCCGAGGCTGAGCGAAGCGAGCTGATCGACGATTGCCTCATTGCCCGCAACAAGCCGCCGCAGCCCGGGCAGCAGCGAACTGCCGGCGGGGCTGAGCCGAAGCCCTTCGCGGTCGCGGACCAGAAGCGTGAAGCCCAATTGCTTTTCCAGCTGCGTGACGTGCTGCGAGATGGCCGGCTGGGTAAGGCCCAGCTCTTCCGCAGCCTGGGTGAACGAGTTCAGTTCCAGCACCGTCAGCAGGCTGCGCACACGGCGCACGGATATCTCACCGCGTCGGGAAAGCATGACGGGCACCTTCATAAGCGTCTTTGGATGATCATAACGAAACGCTATTTCCTGGCGCATTCATAAGCAACTAGCTTCGCCGCAACGATGTGCGGAGATTTGGATGACGGCTCGCGATTCAGGGATTCAACGAATTCACGCCCGCAAAAATCATTCCTGCTACGGAATGGGCCTGGGCATCATCATCCTGGACGAGGTCTATCCCGGGTTCCCCGGCGACGTGCGCAACGCCAGCGCCTATCCCTTTCCGATCCAGTATGAAATCGCCGAAGGCGTCGACATCCAGCACCTCGTCCGCGGCGACGACAAGAAAGCCCTGCTCAAGCCGATTGTCAGGGCCGCGCGGAAGCTGGAACGCATGGGATGTCGCGCGATCGCCGCCGAATGCGGCTACTTCGCCTGGTTCCAGAAGGAGATCGCGGCCAGCGTCGATGTGCCGGTTTTCGCGTCGAGCCTGCTGCAGGTACCCCTCGCCCAGATGATCATCGGTCCCGAAAGGGTCGTCGGCATTCTCGTCGCCGAGGGCGACCGGCTCAGTGACCGGCACCTGACTTCGGTCGGCGTGACGCTCGGAACGAACTATATCGTCCACGGCGCCAAGGATGACGGCAAGACCCCACAATTCGACAATCTCTGGACAAAGGACATCCGGCCCGAAATCCCTACCGCGGATTATGACCTGGCCGAGCGCGACATCGTCAAGGTCGCGAAGGATTTCGCCGCCGCCCATTCGGACATGGGAGCCATGGTTCTGGAATGCACCGGGTTTCAGCCCTTTGGCCGGGCAATACAGCGCGAAATCGACATGCCCGTGTTCAGCTGGTCGACCTTGCTGGACTATGCCTATTCCGTCGCCGTGCACCGGGATTTCTACGGCCACGTCTGACCTGCGCGGTCAGCCCGAATGAAAAGGCGCGGCCGAGGCCGCGCCCTTCATAAGCTTCTTCGGAGGCCTGGTTCGACCCGTGATGCCTACTCCGCCGCCTCGTAACCGGCGATGCCCTTGATCTCGAGGAAATCCTCCAGGCCGTATTCGGCATATTCGCGGCCGTTGCCGGACTGCTTGTAGCCGCCGAAAGGCAGGCCCGCATCCCAGGCTGGGTAGTTGATGTAGACATTGCCGGAGCGCACGCGGGCAGCCACGTCGCGCGCCTTCTCGATGTCCCTGGCTTGGATGTAGGAGGCGAGGCCGAAGACGGTGTCGTTGGCCTGCTCGACCGCCAGCTCGACGGTGTCGTAAGGCATGATCGACAGCACCGGCCCGAAGATCTCCTCCTTGGCGATGCGCATGTCGTGCGTGACGTTGGCGAAGACGGTCGGGCGGACATAATAGCCGCGGTTGAGCTCGGCCGGGCGGCCGGGGCCGCCGGCCACCAGCGTGGCGCCCTCGTCGATGCCGCTCTGGATCAAAGCTTGAATCTTGTCGAACTGCAACTGGCTGACCACCGGGCCGAGCTTGGACGCGGGCGCGTCGGCCGGACCGACGGTGAACTTCTCCGCCGCCCTTTTGGCGTAGCCCGCCGCCTCGTCGTGGCGGTCGCGCGGCACGAACATGCGGGTCGGCGCGTTGCAGGACTGGCCGCTGTTGCCGAAGCAGCCAGCGACGCCCTTGGTGACGGCCCGCTCCAGATCGACATCGGGGAACAGGATGTTGGCCGACTTGCCGCCGAGTTCCTGATGCACGCGTTTGACCGTATCGGCCGCCGCCTTGGCGACCAGGATGCCGGCGCGGGTAGAGCCGGTGAAGGACATCATGTCGACATCGGGATGGCTGGCCAGCGCCTGGCCGACGCCCGGACCGTCACCGTTGACGAGGTTGAAGACGCCCTTCGGCACGCCGGCCTCGTCGATGATCTCGGCGAAGATGATGGCGTCGAGCGGCGCGATCTCGGACGGCTTGAGCACCATTGTGCAGCCGGCGGCAAGGGCGGGACCGACCTTGCAGGTGATCTGGTTCAGCGGCCAGTTCCACGGTGTGATCAGGCCGACGACGCCGATCGGCTCCTTGACGATGAGCGCCGAGCCCTTGACGTGGCGGAACTGGAAGCTCTTCAGCACCTCGGCCATCTTTTCCAGATGCGCCTGGCCGACCCCGACCTGGCTGTCCAGCGCCATCTGACGCGGCGCGCCCATTTCGCGCGAAACGGCGAGGGCAAGGTCCTTGCTGCGCTTCTTGTAGACTTCGATGACGCGGTGGAGGATATCGAGCCGTTCCTCGACCGAGGTGAAGCCGAAAGTGGCGAAAGCGCGCTTGGCGGCGGCCACCGCCTTGTCGACATCGGCCCTGGAGCCGAGTGAAATCTGGGCGAAAGCGTCTTCGTTCGAGGGGTCGATGACGTCGAGAGTGTTCGGCACCACGGGATCGACCCAGGCGCCGTCGATATAGAATTGCAGATCGTGTGACATGGTTTCGCTCCCTGCGGGCCGCTTTTGGTCGATTGTGGTGAGGTGGTCGTCATATATCGCCAGAAATAACGATGCGGCATGTGCTCTGTCAAACGCAAGCTTGAAGTGTTTGAGCCAGCGCGTCAGGCGTTGCGCCAGAGCGAATGCCGCCGCCACAGAGTTAGAACAGTGTGTGTCCTGCTTCGCCCAGCAACCGGATCGCCGCGGCCCCGTCCGAGGCCTTCACCAACAGGTGGTCGCCGTCGAAGGTAGAGACGACGAAGATGCCCAGAGCATTTTCCGACAGCGGTCTGATTACCGACAGCACGATGCCGGTTTCGCCGAAGGCAAATGGGCCTTCGAATTTGAAGGCGACCCAGTCGTTGTCCTGCCTGACGGCAGCCGGGACACGCTCCTGCAAACAGGCGATCGACAGTTCGTCGTCCGTCCTGCTGATGCTGACGAAGCCTGGTCCGTCTGCCCAGTCAGGAATAGTTTCTCCAGCTTCAAGCCGTGCAATCGCATAAAGACCGGGAAGTTGCTTCAATCTGATCCGGGCAGGCATTCGTCGAATTCCGTCTCTGGTTGCCGTGGTCATGGAAGGCTCTTGCTCATATAGACCGTCGTGCCGTTCATGAACGGCTCCTCACGATCGATGGCATAGCCGAGCCTTTTGTACAGCGACACATTTGTCACGAAGGCACTGTTGGTCAGCAGGCGAAGCTCGCGAAGGCCTGCTTCAACGGCTTTGCGCTCGGCGCTGTCGAGCAGCTTGCGCCCGATGCCCCTGCCCTGCGCCTCGGGAGCCACGGCGACATTCTCGATCCAAATATGATCGTCACGCGCAATGGTTTCGATCAGGCCGATGATGCGGCCGTTCTCGATGGCGAGCTCGAACCGATGCTCGCGGACGGCCTTGTCGTAATCGGCGCGCATCGGCAAGGGCTCGCGGCCGATCGCCGGCACCCATTTGGCATAGGCTTCGCGCACGACGGCCTTGATTGCCGCGGCGTCCGCCGGCTCGGCCGGCCGAAACTCCAGGGAAGAAACGACGCTCATTCAGACACTCCAAAATGCAAAAAACCCGCCGATCGTTGCGATGGGCGGGGCTGGGACGGACGAACCGGGTGACTTGCTAGCCGGCCTTTGTCTTCACGCAATCAGCTTGCCGCTCCTTCGAACGGCGGCGTCGCTGCGGATTTGCGAAAAAGGCGGTCATGGCCGGAAATTGGACCGGGAGCCGAGACGCTGTCAAGCCGGCAGCGTCGACACGGCAGGCACCTCGCCCGATCCGGCGAACCTCTCCCGCATCGTTCGTAAAAATCGATCATTATAACCCGAATAATTCGTTGGAAAGATTGGTTCTGGAATGGCATTCCGGCTGCGAAGCGCCTGGAGAATTGAATTGTCCTTCCTGCTCGCCACCGCGAACGATCTTCCAACTCGCCTGAACTCGGCCAACGCCGAGCGCAAGCGCCCTGCCCCAACCTCGATCTCAACCGGCGTCGTGCCGGGACTGGTGCTGGTGGCGATGATCACCAGTGTCGCCTACTCTGCGCGCGGTTTCTCCGGCCTCACCTTGTTCAGCCCGATGATCCTGGCGGTCGTCGCCGGCATGGTCTATTCCAACGTGCTCGGCCTTCCTGCCCATGCCAAGGCCGGCATCGCCTTTTCGCAAAAGCGCCTGCTGCGCTTCGCCATCGTGCTGCTGGGTTTCCAGCTCACGCTCGGCCAGGTAGCGGGCATCGGCCTTGGCGGCGTCGGCATCGTCGCAGCCACGCTCGGCGCCACCTTCCTCTTCACCGTCACGCTCGGCCGGCTGATCGGCGTCGACCGGAAGCTCGCGCAGCTCATCGCCGCCGGCACCTCGATCTGCGGCGCCTCGGCGATCGTCGCCACCAACATCGTCACCGATGCGCGCGACGAGGACGTCACCTACGCCGTTGCCGCGATCACGCTGTTCGGAACCGTCGCCATGCTCGGCTTTCCGCTGCTGGCGCCGGTTCTTGGGCTCGATCAGCACGCATTCGGTCTGTGGGCAGGAGCCTCGATCCACGAGGTGGCGCAGGTGATCGGCGCCGGCTTCCAGAACGGCACGCTCTCCGGCGAGACCGCGACCGTCGCCAAGCTGACGCGGGTCGCCATGCTGGCGCCGATGGTGATCGCGCTCGGCCTGATGGCGCGCCGCGGCAGCACCGACGCATCCGGCGCAAAGCCGCCGATGCCCTGGTTCGTGGCCGCTTTCGTCGCGATCGTGGCGTTGAACAGCCTGGTCGCGATCCCGGCCCAGTTCCACTCGGTGATCGCTTTAGCCGCGCAGATCATGCTGACCATGGGGCTCGCCGCCATGGGCCTTCAGGCCGATATTTCCGAGCTGCGCTCGCGCGGCCTGCGGCCACTGATGCTGGCCTTCTCGGCGTTCATCTTCATCGCGGGCTTCAGCCTGGTGCTGGTGAGGTTCGCCTGAGGCAGGCCGGGGCCGGCCTCACCTCTCAGTCTTCGTCTTCGTCTTCGTCATTGTCCTCGAACTCACATGCCGCGACATAGATCGCGGCGAGTTTCTCGATGCCGGCCTGGTCTTCCTTGTCGAAGCGGCCGGGCAGCGGGCTGTCGAGGTCGAGCACGCCGAACGCGCCTTCAGCGTCGCGCAAAAGCACCACCAGCTCGGAACGCGAATCGGCATCGCAGGCGATGTGGCCGGGAAATTCGTTGACGTCCTTGACCAGCATCGACATGTCGAGTTCGATGGCCTTGCCGCAGACGCCCTTGCCGACAGCGATGCGAACGCAAGCGGGTTTGCCCTGGAAGGGCCCGAGCACCAGCTCGTCCTCGGAGGCGAGGAAATAGAAGCCGGCCCAGTTGAGACCGGGCACCATCTGATAGATCAGCGCCGCCGTGTTGGCGGCATTGGCGACGGAATCGCCCTCGCCTTCCAGCAGCGCTTTCAATTGCGTGGCCAACTCCTTGTAGAAGGCCGGCTTGTTGCTTGTGTCGATTGCCGTTGCCGCGAACATCGTTTGATCTCTCCGTTGCAAGCCGGCCGCGCGGCCGGCTACAGTTCACCTCTCTGTGCCACCAAAACCGCCGTCGGGAAACAGCCTATCGTGACCTCCAGTCATTCCAGATCAGCGAGGGCCAGGACGATCCGCATCGCCGCCGCTGTCATCCGCGACGACGACGGCAGGCTGCTTCTGGTGCGCAAGCGCGGTACCAGCGCCTTCATGCAGGCCGGCGGCAAGATCGAGCCGGACGAGTTGCCGGCCGCCGCCCTTGCGCGCGAATTGCGCGAGGAGCTGGGCGTTGCCGTCGATCCGGCCGAGGCCTTCCATCTCGGTTCCTTCTCGGCGCCTGCCGTCAATGAGCCTGACGCCCGCGTCGAGGCCGAGCTGTTCGAACTCTCCATCACCGGCGAGCCGGTCCCGGCGGCAGAAATCGAGGAGATGATCTGGCTGAATCCGGAGCTGGCGAGCGGCATGGAACTGGCGCCGCTCACCGCCGATATCGTGCTGCCGCGCTACGGCCGCCAGCCATGAGTTCACGCAACCAGCCAAAACAGGCGGCGGGCGGAGCGCCTTTGACCTTCGCGGTGCTGGTCTTTCCCGGCTTTCCAATGATGGCGTTTTCTTCCGTCATCGAGCCGCTGCGCGCGGCCAACGTGCTTGCCAGGCGCGAATGCTACCGCTGGGTGATCGTCGGCGCAGACCGGGGCACGGTCGAGGCCTCCAACGGCGTCGTCATCCAGCCGGGCTTTTCAGCCTCCGACGCGCCGAAGGTCGACCGCATCGTCGTGTGTTCCGGTGGCGATGCCGACCACGTCGTGGCCGATGAAGCGATGAGCTGGATCCGCAAAAGCCTGCGTGGCGGCGCGCATATCGGCGCTGTCGCCGATGCGGCGTTCTTCCTCGCCCGCGCCGGCCTGCTCGACGGCCATGCCTGCACCTTGCACTGGACGAGCCAGGCCGCCTTCACCGAAGCTTTTCCGGATATCGAGCTTCGGCGCGATCTCTTCGTCATCGACCGCAAGCGCTTCACCTCGGCCGGCGGCGTCGGCAGCCTCGACATGATGCTGGAGATCATCACGCGCGACTGTGGCGCCGAGATCGCGGCGGGCGTCGCCGAATGGTTCGTGCATTCTCCATTGCGCTCCAGCGTCGACCGCAAGCTGATGCCGCTCAGGCTGCGCACCGGCGTTCAGAACGAGCTGGTGCTGTCGGCCATCGCCATCATGGAAGACGCTGTGGAAGAGCGGCTCGGCATGGCGGAGCTGGCGGCAAGGCTCGGCGTGTCGTCCGACAAGCTCGAGCGCAATTTCCGCGCCGAGCTGGATGTCTCGCCCAACGGATATTACCGGCGGCTGCGGCTGAAGCGCGCGGCGGACCTGTTGGCGCATTCGACGCTGATGGTGCGCGATGTGGCGCTGGCCTGCGGTTTTGCGTCGATGTCGAGCTTTGCGAGGGCGTTTCGCGAGGAACATGGTCACGCGCCGAAGGCGATGAGAAGGCATTAGTGTGTTTGTGCGCGCTGACGCGATGAAACGCTGGCGGGACAGCGCCCCCCTCTGTCCTGCCGGACATCTCCCCCACTTGGGGGGAGATTGGCAGTTCCGGCGCCAACGCGTCCTTTCGACGTTGGAGATTGGCGAAGCGATGCGCGACATCTGATCTCCCCCCTTGTGGGGGAGATGTCCGGCAGGACAGAGGGGGGCGCGAAGGATCACGGCGTTGCCCGTTCGCCTGCGGCACCCGGCACGACATCTGCGGAATTCCGCACAGCGATCTTACAGCGTCCGGCTATGGTCTCCCCAACAGGAGACCCCGCCATGAGTATCGTCGTTTTCGACCCCGACAGCACCGAGGATGTGGACTTCAAGGACCGCATGCGCCATCCGGCCGCGGCCGATCCCGCCGGCGGCATGTGGCTTTCCGACACCGAGCCGTCCTTCATCGACGCGGACGCGCTGCGCAAGGGACGGCTCGCCAAGCTGCGCGCCTGGATGCGCGAGGCGGGCTATGGCGGCATCGTGCTGTTCGACCCCTACAACCAGCGCTACGCCACCGGCTCGCGCAACATGTTCGGCTATTTCCTGCGCAACTCGACGCGGTACTTCTTCATCCCGACCGAAGGGCCGATCGTGCTGTTCGAATATCCGCAGAGCTACCACGTCTCCATGGTGCTCGACACCATCGACGAGGCGCGGCCTTCCAAGCTCGTCTGGTCCTCCGTCTCCGGCCGCGATGACGAGACTGCCGGGCCGTTCGCCGACGAGATCACCGAGCTTCTGAAGAAGCATGGCGGCGGATCGATGAAGCTCGGTCTCGACCGCTGCAGCCATCTCCAGGCGCTGGCCCTGGAAAGGCGCGGCTGCGAGGTGCGCGATTGCCAGGGCGAGATTCTCGCCGTGCGCGCGGTGAAGACGCCGGAGGAAGTCAAATGCCTGCAGGTGTCGATGGCGGGCGCCGAAGCCGCGGTGGCGGCTGTGCGCGAAGCGATCAAGCCCGGCGTCTCCGAAAACGACCTGTTCGCCATCATGTACGGCGAGGTGATCCGGCAAGGCGGCGAGTTCATCGAGACCCGGTTGCTCACCTCGGGACAGCGCACCAATCCATGGTTCAACGAGGCGAGCGGCCGCAAAATCAGACCGGGCGAGTTGCTGGCGCTCGATACCGACACGATCGGCTGCTACGGCTATTATTCCGACTTCTCGCGCACCTTCCGCTGCGGCCCGGGCAAGCCGACGCCCTATCAGAAATCGCTCTACCGCATGGCGCACGACCAGGTGCAGCACAATATCTCAATCGTGGAGCCCGGCATGGCGTTCCGCGAGATTGCCGAGAAGGCCTGGAAAATCCCCGATCGCTTCGTCGACCAGCGCTACACCTCGGTCATGCACGGCGTCGGCATGCATGGCGAAACGCCTTTCATCGCGCACTCGATGGACTACGAGACCTATGGCCGCGACGGCATCATCGTGCCTGGCATGGTGGTGAGCGTGGAAAGCTATATCGGCGAGAAAGGCGGCCGCGAAGGCGTCAAGCTCGAGGACGAGATCCTGATCACCGAGACCGGCACCGAACTGCTCTCGCGCTTTCCTTATGAGGATGAGTTTCTGGAGCCGCAGGTTTGATGCAGGCAAGCACGATGAGCGCCGGTCCGGCATCGCAAACCTTGGCGATTGGCCGCAACACCTGTGCCGTCGCCATTCCAGGGCGAAGCAAGGAGCGAAGCGACGCGGCGCAGACCCTGGAAGCCATGCCGTTCCGTCTCCGCTTCGCCGCGGTGCGGAATTCTGTTAGGCAGCAATTGACGATCAAGGTAACGGCATGGATTCCAGGGTCTTCGCGACGCCGCTACGCGGCTGCTTCGCCCTGGAATGACGAAGTTTGAGCATACGCATGAAAACGCCCATTTCCATTCGACGCGGCACGGTGGCCGCGGTGTTCATCGATCTCCAGGAGGAGCATCGCAAGGACAGACGCTATCTGGTCGAGGGGTTTGCCGACATCCTCGCCAATGTGCAGCGCCTGCAGGAGGCGGCGCGGCGCAATTTCGTGCCGCTCCACCACTGGGCCTATATCGTGGATCTTGCCGAGGCGCGGCCTTTCCACCCGGTGGACGAAAGCGGCAAGTCGGCCTTCTCCGACAAGGACGATCCGCTGACGGCGATCTGCCATGAGGTGGCGCCGCAAAACGGCGAAGCCACTCTGGTCAAGCAGGAAGCCAGCGCCTTCGGCAAGAACGATTTCGGCGACAAGCTCAAGGCAGCCGGCATCGAATGGCTGGTGATTGCCGGCGTCTGGACCGAGGCCTGCATCGACGCCACTGTGAAGGACGCGGTGGCGCGCGGCTTTCGCGTGCTGCTGGTCAAGGACGCCTGCGGCAGCGCAAGTGCGGCCATGCATCAGACCGGCATCCTCAACCTCGCCAACCGGCTCTACGGCGGCGCCGTCGTCAACACGCTCGATGCCTGCCGGCTGATGGCAGGCGACACGGTCAATGTCTGGCAGGTCGAGGGCTCGGTGCCGCTGCGCTTCACCTTCGAGAACGCGGCGCGGCTCTACGCCGAGCTCTGACGGCAGTGGCCAGCAACCCAAGCAACTCGGCGAGGCGCGGCAACTATGCCGATCGGCTCGACCCGGAGCTGTGGGACTATATCGACAAGGTCGACAGCTGGTACCCGCCGGAGATCGTGGCCGCGCCGATCGCCGAGCAGCGCGCCGTGTACGACAGAATGTGCGTGGCTTTCCATCAAGGACATCCCGAAGGCGTGACGACCAGCGACGGCCTTGTCGCCACGGCGGCGCATGCCATCCCGGTCCGGCTCTACCGCATGGTGGGCAAGGCGGCAGCGGCGATCGTCGTCTATTATCATGGCGGCGGCTTCGTGCTCGGCGATCTCGACAGCCATGACGACATCTGTGCCGAAATCTGCGCCGGCACCGGTTTCGAGGTGGTCTCGGCCGACTATCGGCTGGCGCCGGAGCATCTGCATCCAGCTTCCTTCGACGATGCTCTTGCCGTGTTCGAATGGGTCGCCGCGACCAGCACGCTGCCGATCTTGCTTTGTGGCGAGAGCGCCGGCGGCAACCTCGCCGCCGCGGTGGCGCAAGCGACGCGACATCATGCGCGGCATGCCATCGGCCAGATGTTGATCTATCCCGGCCTGGGCGGCGGCGAGAGCGGGCGTTCCTATGTCGAGCACGCCGAGGCGCCGCTGCTGACGCTCGCCGACATCGAGTTCTACCGCCGCGTCCGCTCGGCGCCTGGGCAATCGCCTGAGGACCCGACCCTTTCTCCACTCATGGCTCGTGATTTCTCCGGTCTGCCGGCGACAGTGACCGTCACCGCCGAATGCGATCCGCTGTCGTCGGACGGCGAGGCCTATCGCGACCGCATCCTTGCCGCCGGCGGACAAGCGTGGTGGCGCGAGGAGCCGCGGCTGGTGCACAGTTTCTTGCGGGCGCGCCCGACGGTACCGCGCGCGGCGGCGGCGTTTCGAAGGATTATCGCTGATATTGCAAGGCTGAGTGCCGGTGGCGGAGCGCTAATCTCCCCACTCGTGGGGGAGATGGCCGGCAGGCCAGAGGGGGGCGCGAAGGATCGCGACCCTTCGGTTTCCTAACGTCCGACATCTGCCTGAGAAGACATCTCCAATCCGCTGAGACGTATGGCGGGACAGCGCCCCCCTCTGTCCTACCGGACATCTCCCCCACAAGGGGGGAGATCAGCTGTCCCTCTGCGGAACAGCGCACAAGAACTGCGGAAAACCAAACATTTCCCTGCGGAAAGCGGACCTATCATCCTTCGCAGGCAATGGCGCTCCGGCGGTCGCATCCGCCCCCGCGCATGGCGTCCCCGGGGCGCCCAACAACAGAGGGAACGACGATGAAGTTCATGCTGACCGACAGAAAACTGCACCCGCGTGCCAGGCCGATCGCCGACGATTTCAAGAAGGGCGCGATCAGCCGGCGCGAATATCTGGCTTTGATGGCCGGCTTCGGCGTCACCGCCGCCGGCGCGATGGCCCTGGGCGGGATCGCTGCCTCGCCTGCCCGTGCCGCCGAGCCGAAAAAGGGCGGCGTGCTGCGTGTGGCGATGAACGTCAAAGGCTTTAAAGACCCGCGCACCTTCGACGGCGTCGAGATGTCGAATGTCGCGCGTCAGTGCAACGAATATCTGGTGCGCTGGAACACCGACTTTTCCTTCGAGCCCTGGCTGCTGGAAAGCTGGGAAACCAGCGATGACGCCAAGACGATCACGCTGCATGTGCGCAAGGGCATCACCTGGTCGAACGGCGACACTTTCAACGCCGACGATGTGATCCACAACCTCAACCGCTGGTGCGACGCCTCGGTCGCCGGCAACTCGGTTGCCGCGCGCATGGGCGCGCTGGTCAACGCCGACACCAAGAAGCCGGTCGACGGCGGCATCCAGAAGATCGACGACCATACCGTCAAGATCAACCTGCCAAAGCCCGACATCTCGCTGATCGCCGGCATGGCCGATTATCCAGCGCTGATCATGCACCGCTCCTATGAGGGCGATGCCGATCCGAAGAAGGCTTTGGCCATCACCACCGGCCCATGCGAACTGGTGAGCTGGGACGCCGAGACCGGTGCCGAGGTGAAGCGCAAGGACAAGCCGTGGTGGAAGGGCGAGTTCTATCTCGACGGCATCAAATGGGTCGATTACGGCTCAGACCCCAACGCCACGCTGTCGGCCTTCGAATCCGGCGAGATCGACACCGACCACGAAACCGCTTCGGACGCCGTGTCGCAGACCGACCAGATGGGCCTGCAGAACTCCGAGATCGCCACCGGCTCGACCATCGTCGCGCGCTTCAATGTCTCCAACGCGCCCTATGACGACGTCAAGGTGCGCCGCGCCGCCCAATTCGCCGTCGACAATACAGCAGTGCTGAAGCTCGGCCTCGACGGTCGCGGAAAACCCGCCGACAACCACCATGTCGGCCCCATGCATCCGGAATTCGCCGATATCGGCCCTGCGGTGCGCGATGTCGATCAGGCCAAGAAGCTGATTTCCGAAGCCGGCAAGACCGACCACGAATATGAGCTCATCTCGGTCGACATCGAATGGCAAAAGAGCACCGCCGATGCGATCGCGGCGCAAATCCGCGAGGCGGGCCTCAAGGTCAAGCGCACGGTATTGCCGGCCGCGACTTTCTGGAACGACTGGAGCAAGTTCCCCTATTCCTGCACCGAATGGCTCGGCCGGCCGCTCGGCGTCCAGGTGCTGGCTTTAGCTTACAAGTCCGGCGCGGCCTGGAATGAAAGCGCCTATGCCAACAAGGAGTTCGACGAACTGCTCGACAAGGCGCTTGCGACGCCGGACGCGGCGGCGCGCAAGGAGATCATGGCCAAGATCGAGACCAATCTGCGCGACTCCGGCATCATCATCCAGCCCTATTGGCGCTCGGTCTACCGCACCTATCGCAAGGGCGTGCAGGGCTGCGAACAGCATCAGGCCCTCGAGCAGCATTTCGAGAAGGTGTGGCTGGAGTCCTGATCCTCCCAGGACCGAGCGGCCGGCGCGGCGTTCAAGGCCGCGCCGGCCGTTTGCTGTTTGCCAAGCCAACGCATTTCGGCACAGAGTGCGCCGACCGGCTGTCCGCCGGGGGAATGCGAGAAGCAGCAAGGCATGGACCACTTCGATCTCGGCACCTATCGCCGCCCCATCTCTACATCCTCGGCGGAAACGCAACGCTGGTTCGATATCGGGCTGAACTGGTGCTACGGCTTCAACCATGAGGAAGGCATCAAATGCTTCGAGAGGGCGCTGGAAACCGATCCCGGCTGCGCCTTCGTGCATTGGGGCATCGCCTATGCCGCCGGGCCTTTCTACAATTTGACCTGGAAGGAACATGGCAAGGCCGAGGCCGACCATGTCGCCAGGCGCTGCTTCGAGCATGCGCGGCTTGCACAAGCCAACGCGGCGCAAGCAAGCCCCGTCGAGCAGCGGCTGATCGAGGCGCTGGCCGCCCGATTCCAGCAGCCGCATGGCGTGAGCGCGGCCGAGTTCGAAAAATGGGACGACGCCTATGCGGCCGCGATGCGTCAGGTCTATCGGGACTTTCCAGACGACCATGACGTGATGGCGCTGACGGTCGAGGCGCTGATGATGCGCACGGTGCGGCGCCTGTGGAACCTCAAGACCGGCGCGCCGGCGCCGAATTCCGACGTGCTCGAAGCGCTGGAGATCTGCGAACGTTCGATCCGGCTCTCGGACGAGGCAGGTGCTGCGTCGCACCCGGCGGCGCTGCATCTTCACATCCACCTGCTCGAAATGTCGACGCAGCCCGAGCGTGGCACGCGCTCGGCGGAGCGGCTGGGGACCATGTGCCCGGATGCCGGCCACATGAACCACATGCCCGGACATATCTACGTGCTCTGCGGCGAGTATGAGAAGGCGAAGCTCGCCAGCGAGAAGGCGGTGCGCGCCAACGATCTCTACCTCGCCTATGCTGGCGAGCCGACCTATTACCTGCTTGGATGCTGCCACGACCTGCATCTGATGATGTTCACCTGCATGTTCCTTGGCCAGTACCGCCCTGCCTTGTGGGCCGCCGACAAGGTGCGCAGCCTGGTGACGCGCGACGTCGTCAGCATTGCCGGGCGGCCGAAACTGACGCAGACGGTCGAGGGCTACCATGCGATGAAATCGCATGTGCAAGTGCGCTTCGGGCGCTGGCGCGAGATCATCGACGAGCCGATGAATGGCGAGCCCGAACTCTATGTGGTGACCACCGCGCTGCAGCATTACGCCAAGGGCGTGGCGCTTGCGACGCTGCGCGACTTCGCGGCGGCCGAGCGCGAGCGCGAGCTATTTAGCCGGCAAATCGACAGCATTGCACCGGAGCGCCGCTTCCTCAGCAACCCGACAAAAGCCTCGCTCGCGGTCGGCGCCGCCCTGCTCGACGGCGAGCTTGCCTACCACCGGGGCCGGCATGATGAAGCCTACGAGCATCTGCGGCGCGCGGTCGAGCTCGACGACAATCTCTCCTACACCGAGCCGTGGGCCTGGATGCACCCGCCGCGCCACGCGCTGGCGGCACTCCTTCTCGACCAGGGCCACGCCGCGGAGGCCGAGCAAGTCTATCGCGACGATCTGGGCCTGAGCGGCGCCGTGCAGCGCTGCGCCCAGCACCCGGACAATGTCTGGGCGCTGCACGGGCTGGTCGAATGCCTGAAGCGACGCGGCGAGAAAGAGGAATTGCCGGGGCTAAAGGCGAAGCTTGCTGCGGCGCTGGCCAAGGCGGACGTAGCGATCACCTCGTCATGCCTGTGCCGGACCAGCGTGCAGGCAGACCATTGCTGTTGTCATTGAGGCTGCGGGGTTCGGCGTCCCTCGATCGAGCGCAGCTCCGCAGCGTTTCTTACGAGAATATCTCCGCCAGTTCGTCGATGCTTGCACCTTCCTTCGCCTGGCGCAGTTCGACGTAGCTCACCGCCGTGGCGATCGACAGCACCATCGACACCACGGTCTGCACCAGCGCGGCTCCGATCTCGGCTATGATGCCGCCGAACAGCACAAGAACGAGCAATATTCCCCACTGGATGATCATCGCGATGATGATGAGAATGAGGAACAGGCCGAACAGCGCCCAGCGGCTGCCCTTGGTCAGAACCCGGCTGCGCGACATCGAGCCGAACACGCCCCGCCGCTCCTGGATCAGAACCGGCACCGACATCGACCAGCCGAGCCAGAGGATGATGCCCGGCACGATCAACAGCATCAGGCCGATACCCGCGCCGAGACCGACGAGAAGGCCGATGCCAAGCGTCGGCAGCAGAAAGCGGATCGCAATCTGGATGCAGTCGCCGAAGGACGGGCGCTTGCCGTTGAGGTCCTCGATGGTCGCCCGCACCAGCGCCGACTGCAGCAGCAGCGCGCACACAAAGGAGATCAGCCCGGCGATGATGGTGATGTAGGAATTGCGAAACATGGCGCCCGGGTCGGCCATGGTGGCGGGGTCGCGCTGCATCATTGCGTCGATCTGCGGCTGGGTCCACAGCCTGACGAGCAATGCCGGCAGGCCCGCAAACAAAGCCGCCAAGCCCACGCAAAGTCCGATGTTTCGGCCAATCACGCCGAAGGTGTTGCTGAATACCCTGCCGATCTCGAATCTGCCGGGTTGTCCCAATGTCGCAGTAGTCATGATAATTTCCCCCGAGTCACCACCGTATCCGACCGATGACTTCAAAGTAAATTTGCCAAGGTTGAAGGGCTAAGTCCAGTGCGCTTGCAATTGTCATGGCGTATTGCCAGTGTCGGCCCCGAACCGCAGGTTGCAGGGGGAACGAGCGGGTGACAGCCGCAGCGACGGATGAGGCCGGACGGCTGGCGCAGTTGCACAAGCAGCTGCTGGCCGACGATTCGATCCAGTTCGGGCTGCCGACCTATGTGCGGCCCGAGCCTCCCGAATGGCTGAAGCCTGTACTGGAGGGCCTAGCTAAGCTCGGCCCTTACATGATCTATCTGTTCTGGGGGGCGGTAATCATCGGCGTCGCGATCATTGCTTTCCTGCTTTTTCTCGAGGCCAAAGGCGTTGCCTGGCGCCTGCCATGGCGGCGGAAACGCGAAGAAACCGAAGCGAGGGAAGAATGGCGCCCTGACGCGGGGGCCGCCCAGATCCTACTCTCCGAGGCCGATGCGCTCGCCGCGCGCGGCGAGTTTGACGAGGCGGTGCATCTTCTGTTGCGCCGCAGCGTCGCCGACATAGCCACCCGGCTGCCCAACTTCCTGCGCCCGTCGCTCACCGCGCGCGATATCGCCGCCGCGGGCTCTATCCCCACGCGGCCCCGCGCCGCGTTCAGCGAGATCGCCCGCATCGTCGAGGCAGCCTTGTTTGCCCGCCGTCCCGTCGGCGCCGAGGGCTGGCGGCAGGCGCGCGGCGCCTATGAGCGTTTCGCCTTCCGGGATGCCTGGGCATGAGCGCGCAGCCCGCCGAGACGACCGAGGCGCCGTTCAGCCGCAGAACCCTGTTCTGGGGCATCTTCGCCAGCCTGCTGGCGGCGGCCGGTTTTTTCCTTTTGTCCACCTATGCGCCCGATTTCCGCCAGCCCGAGGGCGGCGCCACGCCGTTTTCGAAGGGTGGCACCGGCTATGCAGGGCTTGTCGAATGGCTGAAGCTCGCCAACGGACAGGCGCCACCGATGGAGCGCGGCGAGAAGGACCTGGCGTCGCCGCTGGCCTCGACTTTTCTGCTCATCGTCACCATCGCGCCGAGCAGCGACCCGGCCGCGCTCGACCGCATCATCAAGCTGCGCTCCGGCAAGGACACGCTTTTCGTCCTGCCGAAATGGCAGACCTTTCCCTTGTTCAGCCATGACGGCTGGGAGACCAAGGTCGAGCGGCTGCCCAATACGGTCGTCAACGACTGGCTCGGCCGCATCGCCAAGGCGAAGCTCGGCGAGGCGAAGAACACGCTCTCGCAGATCAATATCGCCGGCCGAACGGTGCCCGCGCCGGAGGAACTGCAATGGGTGGCGGACGACCATCCGCTGATCGCGGCCGGAAACGGCAGGGCTATCCTGACCGAGCTCGACAACGAACCCTTCTACATCCTCACCGATCCCGATTTCATCAACAATGCCGGGCTCAAGGACGAGCAGACGGCAGCCGCCGCGCTCGACATGATCGCCATGATCGAGCCCGCCAAGGGCGCCGTCATGTTCGACCTGACACTGCACGGCATCGGCCAGAAATACGATCTTGCCAAGCTTTTGGTCGAACCGCCCTTCCTGGCGCTGACGCTGTCCGTGTTGGTGGCGGCCGCGCTCGCCTTCCTGCACGGGCTCGGCCGCTTCGGCCCGCCGCGCGCGGAAGGCCGCGCCATCGCCTTCGGCAAGCAGGCGCTGGTCGACACGACGGCGATGCTGCTCAGGCGCGCCGGGCGGCTGCAAGAACTTGGCGACCGCTATGCAACGCTGGTACGGCAGCGCGCCGGCGCCTTGCTCGGCGCGCCGCACGGGCTGCAGGGCGAAGCGCTCGACCACTGGCTCGATTCCCGCGACAAGGGCGAGACGCATGGCTTCAGCCGGCGCTTCAAGGCCGCGAATGAATCCAACAATTTGGCCGCAATGCATGAAGCAGCCGAACAGCTGCATGACTGGACGGCAAGGAGGCTCGGTGAACGTCGATGAAGTGAAAGCCCTGGCGGGCGCGATCAGGGAAGAAGTCGCGAAAGCGATCACCGGACAGCGCGATACCGTCGACCTGATGCTGACGGCTTTGTTTGCCGGCGGGCATATCCTGCTCGAAGGCCCGCCGGGCACCGCCAAAACCATGACGGCGCGCTGCTTCGCGCAGGCGCTCGGCGTCGCCTATGGCCGTATCCAGTTCACGCCCGACCTGATGCCCGGCGATATCGTCGGCTCCAACATCTACAATTTCCAGACCGGGCAGTTCACGCTGACGCGCGGCCCGATCTTCTGCGATCTTCTGCTTGCCGACGAAATCAACCGCACGCCGCCGAAGACGCAAGCGGCCCTGCTCGAAGCCATGCAGGAGCACGCCGTCACCTTCGACGGCACCACGCATTCGCTCGGCGGTAATTTCATGGTGGTGGCGACGCAGAATCCAATCGAGCATCAGGGCGTCTATCCGCTGCCCGAAGCCCAACTCGACCGCTTCCTGTTCAAGCACAGGGTGAGCTACCCGGACCTCAAGGAAGAGCGCGCCATCATCGTTCATCACGGCGGCGGCTCCGCCTCGCACGATATCGGGCAATACGGCATCAAGGCGCGCACCGACCGCAAGACGCTGGAAGCCGCGCTTGCCACGGTCGGCGACGTCACGCTGGTCGACGATGTCGTCGGCTATATCGCGGCGCTTGTGCGCGGCACGCGCGAAAGCCCCGACCTCGAGGTCGGCGCCAGCCCACGCGCGGGCGCCATGCTGGCGAGAGCCGCGCGCGCCAGGGCGGCGCTCGACGGCCGCAACTACGTCATCCCCGACGATGTCAAGGCGCTGGCCGTGCCGGGGCTGCGCCACCGTGTGGTTCTCTCGCCGGCGGCGCAGATCGACGGGCGGCTGGTCGAGCAGATCGTCTCCGACCTCGTCGACCATACGGAAGCGCCGCGTTGATCTATCCGAGCGGGCGAGCGGTCTGGGCAGCGGCGGCGGGGGCGATCCCCGCCTTCCTGATCGCGCTCGCGCTGCCGCATGTCTGGTATCTCGGCCTGTTGTGGATCTGCGTGCTGCTCGCCTTCCTGGCGGTGGACGCGGCCGCGGGCAGAGGCCGCGCGTCGCTCAATGCCACGCTGACGGCGCCGCCGCAGGTCGGCGTCGGCGGTCGCTTCACGCTGCATATCGCGGCGGGTTTCGGCGCCGAGCTGCGGCGCCTGCAGGCGCGTGTCGGGCATGACCAACGGCTGCAGCCGGTCGCGGGCACCGGTGGCGCGCTGCCGGCCAATGGCGGCACGCTCGATCTCGAATTCGAGGCCATCCGCCGCGGCATCGCCGGCTTCGACCGTCTCTGGCTGCGCTGGCAGGGTCCATTCGGGCTGATCTGGAATCAGGTCGTGCTGCCCGTCGACCACAAGGTTGCGGTGCTGCCCGATGTCAGCAGCGCGCGCGACGAGGCGATCACGCTCTTGCAGCGCTCCGCTCTTGCCGATGGTCATGCGCAGAAGCGCGCCGGCCAGGGCCGCGAGTTCGAGTCGCTGAAGGATTACCAGCCCGGCATGGGCCGGCGCATGATCGACTGGAAGCGCAGCGCCCGCCATGGCAAGCTTCTGGCGCGCGAGTTCCGGATCGAGGAGAACAACAACATCGTTCTGGCCATCGACAGCGGCCGGCTGATGTGCGAGCCGGTCGATGGCGTGCCGAAGGTCGACCGGGCAGTGACGGCGGCGCTCCTGTCGGCCTTCATCGCGCTCAAGGGCGGCGATCTCGTGAGCCTGTTTTCCTTCGATGCCAGGCCGCGCGTCTCCAGCGGCGCGGTGCGCGGCTCGCCGAGCTTCACCATGATCCAGAAGCGAGCCGCCGAGATCGACTATTCGGCCGAGGAGACCAACTTCACCCTGGCGTTGACCACGCTTTCGGCCAAGCTGGACCGGCGCTCACTAGTCATCGTCTTCACCGATTTCGTCGATCCGATCAGCGCCGAATTGATGCTGCGCACCGTCGGCCGGCTGACCGAGCGGCATCTGGTGCTGTTCATGCTGATGAAGGACGTCGAGCTTGAAACGCTCGCCGACATGGCGCCGGCGGCGCCCGAGGATGTCGCCCGCTCCGTCACCGCCGGCGACCTCCTGCGGCAGCGGCAGGTGGTGATCGGCCGCCTGCGCCTGCTCGGTGCGCATGTCATCGAGGCCGACCATCAGCGGCTCGGCCCGGCGCTGGTCGAGCGCTATATCCAGCTCAAGGAGGAGAATCTCTTATGACGCTGTCGGCCGGCACCGATGCCGTGCGCCAGTCGCTGGCAAGCTTCCGCCAGGAGCGCGAAGCGGACTGGAAAGCCTTCGAGGCGCTGCTGGCGCGCGTCGAGAAGCGCGCGCCGCGCGCGCTGTCTGAAGACGAATTGCTGTCGCTGCCGCTCCTCTACCGCTCGGCGCTGTCCTCGCTTTCGGTGGCGCGCGCGACCTCGCTCGACAGCGCGCTGATCGCCTATCTCGAGGCGCTCTGCCTGCGCGGCTATTTCTATCTCTACGGCGCGCGGCGATCTTTGAGGACCCGCATCGGCGACTTCTTCCTGCACGATTGGCCCGCGGCGATCCGCGATCTGTGGCGCGAGGTGTGGACATCGGTCGGGCTGACGGTGATCGGCGCCATTGCCGGCTATTGGCTGGTCGCTTCTGACAAGCGCTGGTACGACGCCATCATCGCGCCGAGCCTGGCCGGCGGGCGCAACCCGGATTCGTCGGCCGAAACCCTGCGCAGCGTGCTTTACGGCGGCGGCGACCATTTCCTGTCGGGGTTCGCCGCCTATCTCTTCACCCACAACACGCAGGTGTCGATCCTGGCCTTCGCGCTAGGCTTCGCGTTCGCGGTGCCGAGCGTGCTGATCATCCTGATGAATGGCTGCATGCTCGGCGCCATTTTCCAGATCTATGCCGCCAAGGGGCTCGGCTTCGCGCTCGGCGGCTGGCTGTCGATCCACGGCACGACCGAACTGTTCGCCATCGCCATCGCGGGCGCGGCCGGCATGCGCATCGGCACCAGCATCGCCTTTCCCGGCGAACTGACCCGCATGGCGGCCGCCGCCCGGGCCGGTCGCGTGGCGGCGACCGCCATGATCGGCGTCACGGTGATGCTGCTTTTTGCCGGACTGCTCGAAGGCATCGGCCGCCAGACGATCACCAGCGACATTGTCCGCTATTCGATCGGCGGCGGCATGCTGGCCTTATGGCTCAGTTATTTCTACCTGTTCCGGATGGTGCGGCATGGCGAGCGCTAGGACAGCGAAGGTCAAGAACCCGGCAGCGCTGATCCGCCCGCTTGTGACGCCGGAAGGCGTCGACCTCAGGGTCAAGCTGGCCGACGCCGGCACCCGCGCTTCGGGCTTCCTGCTCGACGTGGTGATCATCCTCACTGCGGCCGTGGTCGTCTCTCTGGTGATAATCTTTGGCCTGGCGGGCCTCGGCTTCCAGGACGCGCAGCCACTTTTCATCGTCTGGATCATCTTCATCTTCTTCCTGCGCAACGTCTATTTCATCGCCTTCGAAGCGGGACGGCGGGCAGCCACACCGGGCAAGCGCATGGTTGGCGTGAGGGTCGCGTCGCGCAGCGGCGCCGGCCTCACGCTCGACCAGGTCATCGCGCGCAATCTGATGCGCGAGATCGAAGTGTTCCTGCCGCTGTCGATCCTTGCCGCGCGCGCCAGCGCCGAAGTCGCCGACACGCTGACGACCATCTTCGGCCTGGTCTGGGCGCTGCTGTTCTCGCTGTTCCCGCTGTTCAACCGCGATCGGCTGAGGATCGGCGACCTGCTCGCCGGCACCTGGGTGGTCGAGGCGCCGAAAGTGGCGCTGCTCGAGGATCTTTCGCGGCGCAAGGATCCGATCGCGGCGCGCTTCCAGTTCAGCCCCGCGCAGCTCGACGCCTACGGCATCGCCGAGTTGCAGAAGCTGGAGGAAGTGCTGCGCCGCGACGACTATTCGGCGCTCAAAGCGGTCGCGGAGACCATCGGCCGCAAGATCGGCGCCAGGGTCGAGCCGATCGATTCAAAGGCTTTTCTCACCGCCTATTACGGCGAACTGCGCGCGCATCTGGAACGCAAGCTGCTGCTCGGGAACCGCAAGGCGGATAAGTACGCTCGGTAGCGAATCGTCCCTCGCCTACCCCACCCACTTCTCGTAGTCCGACACCAAGAGATGCAGCGGCGCGACGTCCTCGTCGATGTTGGAGAAGCGGCCGATCGGCTCGCGGAAGACGTTGTCGGTGAGGTCGTCATTGACGGTCGAGACCTCGCCGATCAGCACGTCCTTGCCCTCGGCCCAGAAGGCGTGCCAGACGCCGGGCAGGAGCGTCACGCTCTGGCCGGGATCAAGCTTCAGCAGGCCGCCGGCCGGCATCCGGTGGATGGTGCCGTCGACCGGCACAGACACCTCCGCCTTCGGGTCGATGCCGCCGTCGCGATCGTGCATGAAGAGTTCCAGCACCAGCTTGCCGCCGCCGCGGTTGATGATGTCCTCGGCCTTGATGTTGTGTCGATGCATCGGCGACAGCTGGTCCTTGCGCGAGATCATGATCTTTTCGGCATAGAGCATGCCCATGCCGAGCTTCATGTCCTCGTAGCGGCCGTTGCGTACGGTGAACAGGAACAGGCCTAGCTCGTCGAACTTCTCCTGGCCGTAATCGGTGATGTCCCAGCCGAGGCGCGAGGTGAAGATGGCCGAGGAGTCCGCTTTATGCGTCTTCATCTCTTCCGGCGACCAATAGGCGAAGGGTGGCATGATATAGCCGAAGGAGCGGATGAAGGCGTCGGCTTCGCGGATGATGTCGTTGATCTTGGAGCGCTTCATGGTCGTGTTTCCTCCCGGCCGTTGCCTGCTGAAATCTGCCCATCCGAATAGCCCAATGCCCGCCCGCTGTCGACGCAAACTGACGGGTTGGCCCCGTGACATGGGCGGCTTTCGGGGCCATAAACCCAACTGATTTGTTTTAACGCAATGTCTTATCCCGCAGCGGTTACCGCTCGGAAGACATGCTTTGGACGGTGATCCCATGGCAAGCATAGACGACCTCGACACCCCGGCGATCCTCATCGATGCGGCCCGCGCCGAAGCCAACATCAAAAAGGCGCAGGCGCATGCCGACGCGCATGGCTTGAAGCTCAGGCCGCATATCAAGACGCACAAGCTGCCTTACTGGGCAAAGAAGCAGGTGGCGGCCGGCGCCGTCGGCATCACCTGCCAGAAGATCGGCGAGGCGGAGGTGATGGCCGATGCCGGGCTGACCGACATTTTCCTGCCCTACAACATCCTCGGCCGCGCCAAGCTGGGGCGGCTGAAGGCGCTGCATGGCCGTGTCACACTCTCGGTGACGGCGGACAGCCACGATACTCTGGAAGGGCTTGCCGCGACCTTCACCGATGCCGGTCATCCGCTGTCCGTGCTGGTCGAGTGCGACACCGGCATGGGCCGTTGCGGCGTGCAGAGCGCCGACGACGCGCTGGCGCTGGCGAAGGTGATCGATCAGGCCAAGGGCCTCAGCTTCGGTGGGCTGATGACCTATCCGGCGGCGGGGCGCGCCCCCGAGGCGGAAGCCTGGCTGAAGACCGCGCGCGACGCGCTTGCCGCGGCGGGACTCGAATGCCAGCGCATCTCCAGCGGCGGCACGCCGGATATGTGGCGCTCCGGCGAAGACAGCGTCGTCACCGAATACCGGCCCGGCACCTATATCTATCTCGACCGCTACCAGGTCGCCAAAGGCGTCGGCACGCTGGACGATTGCGCGCTGACGGTGCTTGCCACGGTGGTCAGCCATCCGACGCCGACCCGCGCCATCCTCGACAGCGGCAGCAAGGCGCTGTCTTCAGATACGCTCGGGCTGCCGGAGTTCGGCGAGCTGCTCGGGGTGCCGGGCGCGCGGGTCACCGGCTTGAGCGAAGAGCATGGCACCGTGACACTCTCGGACGGCGCGGGCCTTGGCATCGGCCAGCGCGTGCGCGTCGTGCCCGATCATTGCTGCGTGGTGACGAATTTGTTCGACCAGGTGCATCTGATCGACGGCGACAAGGTGCTGGAAACGCTGCCGGTGGCGGCAAGGGGACGGATGGGGTAGCTCCCCTTCTCCCCTTGTGGGAGAAGGTTAAGCCCGCTCCGCCTGTCGCGCTGCGACCCTGCGCATCGCGGTCACCCGGCGGCGGAAAATCTCGGTGCGCATCACCATCAGGTGCAGCGCGAAGAAAAGCACGGTGAAGCCGAGCGCCATCACGGCGAGCGGCCACAGCATCGAGGGATCGATGGTCGGACCGCCGAGGCGGAAGACCGAGGCAGGCTGGTGCAGCGTGTTCCACCAGTCGACCGAGAATTTGATGATCGGGATGTTGATGAAGCCGACCAGGGTGATGATGGCGGCGGCCCAGGCGGCGCGGCCTGCATCATCCAGCGCGCGGGTCAGCGCGATGATGCCGAGATACATCAGGAAAAGCACGAAGACCGAGGTCAGCCGCGCATCCCACACCCACCAGGTGCCCCACATCGGCTTGCCCCAGATGGAGCCGGTGATCAGGGCCAATGCCGTAAAGGTGGCGCCGATCGGGGCCGCCGATTTCAGCGCCACATCGGCCAGCGGATGACGCCAGACAAGGGTGCCCAGCGCCGCGATCGCCATGATCGTGTAGCACATCATGGCCAGCCAGGCGAAAGGCACGTGGATGTACATGATGCGCACGGTGATGCCCTGCTGGAAATCCTCCGGCGCGGTGAAGCTCATATAGAGGCCGATGGCGAGCAGGATCGCCGCGACCGCCGCCAGCCACGGAATGATCTTGTCCGCCAGCCCGACGAAGCGCGTCGGGTTGGCGAGATCGGTCCAGGCGGCTAGCCGTGAGGTGGTGTCGCTCATGCCGACCTAAATAGACCGGCATGAGGTTTGGGGCAATTGGACGGATGTCGCAGGCGGGAGCGCGCCCTTGCCTTCTCCCCTTGCGGGAGAAGGGGGAGCTCTAGGATCACGCCGCTTCCGTAACCGGACGGCTGAGGCGGCGGACCTCTTCGTCGTTGAGCAGGCCGCCAGCGCGCAACAGGGAGGCGAAGCGGCCGTTGCGCAGCGACAGTTCGGTGAAGCCACCGGACTCGACCACCTTGCCCTTGTCCATGAAGACGACGAGGTCGGCGTCGCGGACCGTGGTCAGGCGGTGAGCGATGATGAAGGTCGTGCGGTTGCGGCGCAGCTCGTCGATCGCTTCCTTGACGCGGTCCTCGGTTTCCACGTCCAGCGCGCTGGTCGCCTCGTCGAGCACCAGGATCGGCGCGTCCTTCAGCACGGCGCGGGCAATGGCGATACGCTGGCGCTCGCCGCCCGAGAGCTGGCCGCCGCGCTCGCCGACGACGGTGTCGTAGCCGCAGCTCTTGGAGAGGATAAAGTCCTGCGCGGCGGCGGCATTGGCGGCAGCGTGCACCTCGTCATTGCTCGCATCGGCGCGGCCGACGCGGATGTTGTCCTCGATCGAGCGGTTGAGCAGGCCGGCGTCCTGGAAGACGGTGGCGATCGAATGGCGCAGCGACTTGCGGGTCACCGTGCGGGTGTCTACGCCGTCGATCAGGATGCGGCCGCTGGACGGCGTGAAGACGCGCTGCAACAGATTGATGAGCGTCGTCTTGCCGGCGCCGGTCGGACCGACGATGGCGACCGTCTGGCCGGCCTGGACCTCGAACGAGACGTCCTCGATGCCGTGACCGGAATTGGCGAACTCGAAGCTGACGTCCTCGAAGCGCACATGGCCGGTGACGTTGGCGAGTTCGCGCAGGCCATCGGGCTCGACGGTTTCGGCGGCCGAGTCCTCAAGGCGATAGAAGTCCTCGAGCTTGGCGCGCGCCTCGGAAATCTGGGTGGTGAAGGCCGACATCTGGTCGAGACGGGCGATCAGCATTCCGGCAAAGCCAGTGAAGGCGACGACGTCGCCGACGCGGAGCTGGCCCTGGGTAACGAGATAGGCGCCGATCGACAGCACGATCATCATCGAGATGGTCGACGACAGGCGGTTCAGCGCGTTGGCGATCGCCCACCAGTCGAGCACAGGGTTCTGCGCGTCGAGCAGGTCCTTGACATAACGCTTCAACGTCGCGGTCTCATGGCCGATGCGGTTGTAGCTCTGCAGCACGGCGACATTGCTGACGCTGTCGGAGACATGGGCAAAGACGGTGTGGTAGTGGCGCTCGACGGCGGTCTGCCCCGACTTGGTGCGACGCATGACGATGCGGCCGATGCCAACGTAGAGCACGCCGAGGCCGAGCAGCACGATGGACATGCGGATATCCATGGCGAGCGCGGTGGGCACCAGCAGCACCAGCGCGATGGCGGTCGAGAGATGCACGCGCATGAATTCGAGCCACAGGCTGAACAGGGTCTCAACGGCGCGCAGCAGCGTGTGCAGCGAATTGGACGTGCCGCGCTGGTGATGCCAGGCGAGCGGCATGGTGATCACGCGCTCGAAGGACTGGCACAGCACTTCGGAGCGGCGGGCATGGGCGAAGCGATCGGCGCCGCGCGCCACCAGCACGAAAGCGACGACGTTGAAGATGCCGAGAGCGGCCCAGACGGCGAGCGTCGAAAACACCGGGCCTTTTTCCGAGATGGCACCAATCACCCGGCCGAGCAGGATCGGCTCGAGGATTGCGATCGCCGCGAGCGCGACATTGGCGCAGCAAATCAGCGCGACGCGCTTCTTGTCGGCCGCCAGATAACCCAGCGCTCTAAAGTAGATCTGCAGAAGTGACACTTCAGCTACTCCGCCAAACTCTTGTCCGTGCTCAATGCCCGTATTGTGCACCGCACCATTTTTTGACACGTATCGGTTAATGTGTCGCGAAACAATGCGTCGTCTATCCCTTCCGTTCCCATTTAGCGAACAAAAGATGACGACGGTACGAAATCTGACGTGATCGCCTAACGGTTTGAGATAAAAGGTGAAATGTCAGCCTTGCGGCAAAATAATGGCACTTGCCCCGCGCTGCCACATTTTTAATCACAAGCTCTTGCTTAGCCTGCCGTAAAGTAAGGCACGCGCCCGGGCGCGGGAGCCTCGCCAAGTAAAAAACGGGGATCGGCCGCGCATCCCGAGGGACGCGCGGCCGATAGGCCAAGCCTTTGATTTTACGCTGGTATCCTGACGACGACCGCGGCCTTGCCGCCGGCCTTCGGCTCAAAAGAGGCCGATTTTTTCTTCGAACCGTCGACTTCTAGCGAGATCGACTTGGTCTTTTTGTCGCGGATGACGCGAAGCTTGATTTCGCCGTCGAACATCTTGAGCGTTGCGGCGTAGCCGTCCCAGTGCGCAGGCAGCTTCGGCCTAAACGTGATCTCCTTGCCGCGCCGCTCGATGCCGAGGATGCCTTCCACAGCGGCGCGGTAAAGCCAGCCGGCCGATCCCGTATACCAGGTCCAGCCGCCACGGCCGCCCTTGCCTTCGCCGGCATAGATGTCGGCGGCCACGACATAGGGCTCGACGCGATAGTGCTCGGCCGCTGCCTCGTCCGCAGCATGATTGACCGGGTTCAGCATCGAGAAGCAGCGGTAGGCCTCGTCGGTGCGGCCCATCTCGGCCAGCGCGATCACGAACCAGGTGGCGGCATGGGTGTACTGGCCGCCATTCTCGCGCACGCCTGGCGGGTAGCTCTTGATGTAGCCGGGGTCTTTCTCGCTTTTCGAGAAGGGCGGCGTGAACAGCTTGACGATCTTGAGATCATCGTCGACCAGCATCTCGGTCGCCTGTTCCATGGCCGTCGTCGAGCGCGCGGGATCGCCATCGCCCGACAGCACGCTCCAGGACTGGGCGATGGAATCGATCTTGCACTCGTGCGAATTGTGCGAGCCGAGCGGCGTGCCGTCGTCGAAGCTGCCGCGCCGGTACCACTGGCCGTCCCAGGCGGTGCTTTCCAGGGCCCGCTTCAGCGCGTCCGCGTGCTTCAGCCACGCCTGCGCCCGCTTGGCGTCGCCCTGTCCCTTGGCGACAGGCGCGAAGTCGGTGAGCGTCTTCAGCAGGAACCAGCCAAGCCACACGCTCTCGCCCTTGCCGCCCTCGCCGACACGGTTCATGCCGTCGTTCCAGTCGCCGCCAAGGATGAGCGGCAGGCCGGCAGGACTGCTGCGCTTGATCGCCAGATCGAGCGCCCGCGCGCAATGGTCATAGAGCGGCGCGGTGTTCTTGGTGATCTCGGGCGTGAAGAAGGCGTCATGCTCGTCCTCGCCGAGCTGCTGCCCGTCGATGAAGGGCAACTGCTCCTTGAGGATGGCGGCGTCGCCGGTCACCTCGATGTAGCGGGCCGTCGCATGCGCCAGCCAGACGACGTCGTCCGAGATCATGGTGCGCACGCCGGCATCGGTGCGCGGCAACCACCAGTGCTGCACGTCGCCTTCCGGGAACTGCCGGCGCGCGGCATTGAGGATCTGGTCACGCGCCAGCTTCGGGTCGTGCGCCAGAAGGGCGAGTGTGTCCTGCAACTGGTCACGGAAGCCGAAAGCGCCGCTCGCCTGGTAGAAGGCCGAGCGCGCGCGGATGCGGCAGGCAACGGCCTGATAGGGCAACCAATGGTTGACCATGGCGTTCATCGCCTCGTCGGGCGTCTCGACCTGGATGGTGTCGAGGAAGCCGCGCCAGGCCTTTTCATTGTCGGCCAGACGCTGGTCGAAATCCTTGCCGCGATGGGTCTGCACCAGGGCGCTGGCCTCGGCGGGCGTGGCCGCGTCGCCAAGCAGCCAGAGCAGCGTCACGTCGCCACCGGCCGGAATGTCGATGTCGCTGGCGACAACCGCGCAAGGGTCGTCGCCCGCTTCGATGCGCCCCGAAAGCGCAAGCCCGCCGAGCACGGCCTGCGGATACTCCGTCGTGCCGTGCCTGCCGACGAATTCGGAGCGGTCGGCGGTCACCGAATGGATTGGATGGCTGGCCCCCAGGAAGGCGACACGCTCGCCGAAATCGAGGCCATAGGGGTTCTGCGCCAGAAGCGCGCCTGTCGCGGCGTCCCGAGTCGGCACTATGGTCGCCGCGGTGCGCGAGCGGTGGCCGCCCAGCACCCATTCGGCATAGGCATAGACACGCAGGCGCGCCGGCACGGAGCCCGAATTCTGGATGCGCAGCCGGGTGATCTTCACCGGATCGACGGGATCGACCACCTGCGTCAGGTCCATCGACAGAGGCCCGCGCTTCGAGCGGAAGGTGGAAAAGCCCTGGCCGTGCCAGGTCTCATAGGTCATCGACGGATCGCGGACCGTCGCGGCCATCGGCGAGAACGCCTTGCCGCTGGCGTGGTCGAAGACATAGAAGCCCTCGCCCGGCCGGTTGGACACCGGGTCGTTCGACCACGGCGTCAGTTGGTAGTCGCGGCTGTTGCGGCTCCAGGTGAAGCCGGCGCCTTCCGCCGAGACGTGGAAGCCGAAGGCAGCATTGGAGATGACGTTGATCCAGGGCTGCGGCGTCGAGCGCCGTCCGGTCAGCCGGGTGACATAGTGGCGGCCGTCACCGTCGAAGCCGCCAAAGCCGTTCCACAGGCTGAGACCGTTGCCGTCGGCGGCGATATCGCTTCCACCATGGCTTGCCGGCACCGGCAAAGGCAGCGGCGGAACAGGTTCGCGCGGCGAGCCGCCCTCGGCCTGAAGCAAGGCATCGCGGGCCTGGAGGGCCGCGGTCTCGGCGCGTTCGAGCTGGTCGAAGATCGTGCCGTTGCGCGTGTGCAGCACGACGCGCGCCACCGACAGCAAGGTCTTGTAGGTCGGCTCATCCATCAGGTCGCGGCGCACCGCGAAGATGTGCTGGCGCGGCCCGAGCTCGCGGCCGCGCAGGCGGCTGTTCTCGCACAGCGTCTCCACCGCGCGCTGCAGGTCCTGCACATAGGAGGAGGCCTGTTCGTTGACGACGACGAAGTCGATCATCATGCCCCGCGCCCGCATATATTCCTGGAAACGGAGCGCCTGGGCGACGATCTCGAGATCGGCGACGTCGCCGATACGCACGAGGAAGATCGGGAAATCGCCGGAAATGCTGGTTGGCCACAGGCTCGACTGGCGGCCGAGGCCCGACGCGATGGATTCCGCCGGCAGGCGCAGGAACGGATCGGGATAGATCAGGTAGCGCGCCAGCTTCTGCACATTGGCGGCGTCGGTCAGGCTGAGGCCCAGATGGCGCGTCTGCACCTGGCTCCGCGTCCAGGCCAGCATGGCCTGGCGGGCGAAGCTCTCCTGGTGGTCGAGGCGGGCGATCGCCTCGTCGAGCTCGGCGCGATTGGCGCCGACGGCGGTCCAGAAGGTCAGCGAGATCTTCTTGTTGGCCGGCACGCGAACCTGACGGCGAAGTGCTGCCACCGGGTCGAGCGTGAAGCCCTGGCTGCCCGAAAGCCTGACGCCGGGATCGAAGGCGACGGCATCGGCGATGGTGCGGCCACGGCCGATGAAGGCGCGCCGGTCGGTCTCGGCCTCGGCATCGCGCGACGGGCCCGACGGGTCGGTGACGAAATGCACCATGGTGAGGTCGGGGTCGTTCTTGTCGCGCTTGCGCCGCGTGGCGAAGATCGCCCCGTTGTTCGGCGCGATCTCGGTCTCGACGAACATCTTGGAGAACGCCGGATGCGCGTTGTCAGAGGCTTCGTTGCCGAGCACCAGCTCGGCGAAGGAGGTCACCTCGATATGTCGGTCGGCAGCGCCGTCATTGTAGAGGGTGATGCGGCGGCCTTCGCCATTGCCCTCGGAAATGACGATGCATTCGACTTCGGAACGCAGCGAGCCCAATGTCTTGGTGAAGCTCGCCTTGTCGTCGCCGAACAGTGTCTGGACGCGTTCGCCCTCGGCGCGCTTCGGTTCCGCCGTGGCCGACCACCAGTCAC
Organism: Mesorhizobium sp. B3-1-8; assembly: GCF_006439495.1. Classification (NCBI taxonomy): domain Bacteria; kingdom Pseudomonadati; phylum Pseudomonadota; class Alphaproteobacteria; order Hyphomicrobiales; family Phyllobacteriaceae; genus Mesorhizobium; species Mesorhizobium sp. B3-1-8. The sequence continues at coordinate 169,792 of NZ_VFTK01000006.1, read as the reverse complement.
CCGTCGCGGTGTCGCGCAGGAAGATGTAGGAGCCGAGGCGGTCCTCGCTCGGATCCGGCTGCCAGCGGGTGACGGCAAGCTCGCCGAAGCGGCTGTAGCCGGAGCCCGTCGCGGTGACCATGACCGAATAGCGGCCGTTGGACATGACGTTGGTCGCCCGCAGCGCCTTGATCGGATCGAGGATGACGCGGCTGTCGGGGCTCTCGGTCTCGGTTTCGTCCTTGGATCGCTCGTCCGCTTCCGTCCTAACGGTTGCGGTCGGAATGTCGCGCGGCGCCTTCTCCTGCAACAGAAGCTCGGCCGACTCGATCACCGGATCGCTGTGGAAACGCTCGCGCAGCCGGCCCTCGAAAATGGCGTCGGCGACCGCGGCGATCGACATGCCTGAATGGTGCGCCATGTAGTTCTGCACCACCGCGTGGTCGGTGCCTTCGGGCACGCGCTGCGGCGTGAAATCGACCGCGTCGTAGAAGCCGTGGCGGCCAAGCGCGCCGATCGAGCGCAGCCGCTGCAGGTTCTGCACCGCCTCGCGCGGACTGAACTGGGCGGCCAGGATCGTCGCATAGGGCGCGATCACGGTGTTCTGGCCAAGGCCGCGCTTCAGGCCGAGCCCGGGCACGCCGAAATTGGTGTACTGGTAGGTGAGTTCGCGGTCGCGGGCATTGTAGGCCGCTTCCGAAATGCCCCAGGGCACGTTCTTGGAACGCGCATACTGGATCTGGCGCTTGATGATGAGCTTGCTGGTCTGGTTGAGGATCGAGCCCTGCGGCTCCTTCATCACCAGCGGCGGCATCAGATACTCGAACATCGAGCCCGACCAGGACATCAATGCGCCCTGGAAGCCGATCTCGACGATCGGCCGTCCGAGACGGAACCAATGCTCGGTCGGCAGGTCGCCCTTGGCGATGGCGAACAGGCTGGTGAGCCGCGCTTCCGAGGCAAGCAGGTCGTAGCAGCTCTCGTCGAGCTGGCGGTCCTCGACCCGGTAGCCGATCGAGAGCAGCTTGCGCTCCTGACGCATCAGGAAGGAGAAATCCATCTCGAAGGCATAGCGGCGGCAGCGCTCGCGCAAGGCGAGCAGCTTGGCGCGCAGAGCGGCGACCGCGCTCTCGTCATTGTGCGAATCGTGCACATGCGCCTCGCAGGTCGCTTCCAGCCGCTCCGCCCAGTCGGCGATGACATCGCTCTTCGGCGAGGCCGCCTCGGTGTGGATGGCGGTGGCGAGCTTGCGGATCTCGCCAGCCAGCACGGCAAGGTTGATGGTGCGGATCGACGCCATCTCAGGCTGTGCCTTGATGGTCGCCACCGCGCGGCGCATGCCGTCGAGACGATCGGCCAGGCGCTGGCGCAGCGGCCGCAGCTGCCGACGGTCGTCCGGCAGCTCGTCCAGGCTTTCGTCGAGAATGGTGACGGTGTCGATGATGCCTTCGAAATCGCCCTGCAGGTGCACCGACGGCGCCTCGGCCCATTCGGCGCAGGAGGCGGCCACCGCAACCAGATGTCCAGCGAGATTGCCGCTGTCGACAGCGGAGATGTAGAGCGGATAGAGCGGCTTCAGCGTCGTCGTGTCGTACCAGTTGTAGAGATGGCCGCGATCGCGCGGCATGTTCTCGATGGTCGTCATCGTGGCGTCGATGCGGGTGATGGCGTCCGACAGGCTGATCCAGCCGAAATCGCGCGCCGAAACCACCGAAAGCAGATAGACGCCGATATTGGTCGGCGAGGTGCGCGGCGCCACCACCGGCGCCGGGCTTTCCTGGAAATTGTCCGGCGGCAGGTGATGCTGCTCGGCCGTCACGAAGGTCTCGAAATAGTGCCAGGTGCGGCGCGCGAAGGTGCGCAGCGCGTGGATGTCGGCGCTCGAGATGCGCAGCCTGTCCTCGGTTTCGGCCGAGCGGCTGATCCAGCAGGCGACGGCCGGCGAAGCGATCCAGAAGATGGCGAAGAAGAAAGCGACGAAGGCGCCGGTGGAATCGGCCAGCACCGGAATCGCGAGGCCGACGACGCCGATGATCACCGCGCCATACATCATGCCGTAATAGGCGCCGAGATCGCTGCCGCTGTTCTTGGCGGCCTGCGAGGCGGTGCGCCATTCGAGCAGGTTCTGACGGCTGACGAAGAGCCGGTAGATGGTGCGGACGATGGCATCGCCCATCATCCAGGCGAGATGCGCCATCAACAGCACTTTGAGCGCCACAAGCGCGGTGCCGAACACGGTGTCGCGCGCCAAAGCGGAGAAATGGCCGCGCGGCGTCTGGTCGCCGCTCTTCGGCAGGATGCCGTTCACGATGTCGAAGGTCGGCGCCATGAACAGGCTGAGGATCAGAAGGGCCTGCCACTGCGCCGCCTGGGTGAAGGGCAGCAGCGTCCAGCCGGCGATACAGGCCATCACCCAGAAGATCGGGGTGACCGAGCGGCGCAGATTATCGACCATCTTCCAGCGCGACAGCGCAGGCACGCCGGAGCGCGGGTCGAAGATGTAGCCGAGCAGTTGCCAGTCGCCGCGCGCCCAGCGATGGTGGCGCGAGGCGTCGACCGAGTAGCGTGTCGGATAGTCCTCGACCAGTTCGACATCCGTCACCAGCGCGGCCCGCGCGAGCGCGCCTTCGAGCAGATCGTGGCTGAGGATGGTGTTTTCGTCGATGCGGTTCTTCAGCGCCGCCTCGAAGGCGTCGACATGGTAGAGGCCCTTGCCGGTGAAGGAACCGTCGCCGAAGACGTCCTGATAGACGTCGGAAACGGCGAACACATAAGGGTCGAGGCCGCGATTGGCCGAGAAGACGCGCTGGAAGAAGGAGGCGTCGTCGCCGCTGGTGAGCGAGGCGGTGATGCGCGGCTGCAGGATGGTGTAGCCGGCGGTGACGACGTGCTTGACCGGATCGAAATGAGGGCGGTTGAGCGGGTGAGCAAGCTTGCCGACCAGGTCCGAAACCGCATCGCGCGTGGTGCGCGTGTCGGCGTCGAGCGTCATCACATAGACGACCTTTTCCGGCAGCGGCACGTTGAGCGGCAGGAAGGTGGTGTCGCTGTCGCCGCGCAGCAGGAGGTTCAGCTCATGCAGCTTGCCGCGCTTGCGCTCCCATCCCATCCAGCAGCCCTGCGCCTGATTGTAGAGCCGGCGGCGATGCAGGAGATAGAAGCGCGGCGAGCCCTCCGACGGATAGCGGGCGTTCAGCCTGGCGATCTCGTCGCGGGCATATTGCAGGATCTCGATATCGGCGGCGTCGATCTCGGTCTTGGAGTCCGGCCAGTCGGACAACAGCGCGAAGTGAATCTCCTCGGCCGTGTTGGCGAGATGATGCACCTCGATGTTGCGGATATTTTCCTCGACGTCGTCGCGCGAGCCGATCAGCGAAGGCACCACGACCAGGGTGCGCGATTCAGCCGGGATGCCGTGCTTGTTGTAATCGTAGCCGACAAGCCTGGTCGGTTTCAGGAACAGTGCCACCACGGTGTTGAAGAAGGCCAGAGCGCCTTCGCTTGCCGGCACCGCGAACAGCGCCAGCATCAGCGTGATCGATTCCACCGACAGCCCGAGATTGGCAAGCGCCCTGCCCGACAGCACGAGCAGCAGCGCCGTCAAAAGGAAGACCGGCACGACGATGCCCAACCAGCCGGCGCTGGCAAAGCCGCGCTTGAAGGTCACATAGAAAGGCGGCCGGTAGCCGATCGCCTTTTCAAGTTCCTGGCGGCGCGGGCCAACCAGGAAGAAGCCGACGTCGGTATGTACGTCGGGGTCGGCGGTTTCGGGCACGCCGGACGCGTCGGTGACGCCAGGCGTGTGGCCGGCAAGCTCGATCGCCTTTTCGGCCACCCGGTATTCGGAAAGATCGGAGCGGCGCGCCAGCTGCTCGATCGCGGTGCGGTACTGGTCGCGCGAGAAGAAGTCGAGGTCGGCGAAATCGGTCTTCTGGCGCAGCAGCGTGTCGATGCGGCTGACGCCCTCGAACCAGACCGTCCAGTCGACGTCGTTGATGAGGCGCAGGCCGCGGATGATGTTGCCGGTCGTGACGTTGCCGCTGGAGAGCGTCTGATGCTCGGAGATGATGATCTCCTCGGCGTCGGAGCCGGTCTTTTCGAGCTCGCCTTCCAGCCATTCCAGCGCGCGGCCGGCGTTCTGCGACCCGTCGCGCAAGCGGTAGAGCAGCTGGGTGGCGAAGGTGGTGTCCTGCGCATGCGTGCCGTAGTTGGACAGTATCCTCGTGCGGTCGGCATTGTCGTCGGTCGCCAGAACGCGGTCGGCGACCTCGTTGGCGATGTGGCGCATCTGCCTGGTGCGATCGACGCGCACGGCGATGCGGCGCAGGTTCTCGATCAGCACGAAGCGCAGCAGCGACGGCAGCGCCCAGAGCTCGCCGATCTTCATCGGCTCGACCGACTGGAAGCCCTCGACGATCGCCTTGAACATATTGGCCGAGACGGAGCTGTCGGAATGCTCGACATAGCCCCAGGCAACGACGAAGGCGCGCGGCAGCACCGTGCCGTCGCCGAGTGTCAACGTCGGCAGTTGGCGATAGAAGCGGCGCGGCAGGTCGCGCTTGACCTGGAAGATGGTCTCCTCGACCAGGTAGTTGTTGTCGAGCAGCCATTGCGCGGCCGGCGTGATGGTCTCGCCCTTGGCCTGGGCGGCGTTGGTCGAGCGGTAGACTTCGAGGATTTTCTTGGCGCTGTCGCGGATGCGGGCCTGGAACTCGAATGGAGCGAGCCCGAACAATTCCTTGACTTCGCCCTTGGCGAGCGCAACGCCCAAGGCGCGCAGCCGGTCCTCGGGCAGGAAATTGGAGCGTATCGGCGCTTCCGTCACCACCGGGAAGCCGGCGCTTGTCTGTTCGATCTTATTCGGGTTCGTCTGAATGTTCATTGAAAATTCCGTAAGCGGGGGCGCAATGCGGCGTCACCGCCACGGCAATGCCCCTAAAACCGGTTCAATTGCAATTGGTTGCATGACTGGTTGGCCGAAAGTTTGTCTTGCGCACCACAACAGGGCGTGCCCTTTCGACAGCTCGTGGGCGAACGCCCCTCGCTCTCCGCCCCGGTTGGATCAGGGCAAGGATTCAGGCTTTTTCGTGATACATGCAAGGGGCCGGGCGATAATTCACCCAAGCCGCGATCATGTTTGGCAACAGCCGTTAATGGTTGGCGGCGAGGCGATGGAGCTCGATCACGAAAAGCCGGCCCTGCCCCTTGGGCTGAAGCCGCAATTCCGGGCTGTCGCGATCGAGGATCAGCGTGTCGAGCGGTCCCAGGCTCGGCGCATCGTCCGTGAAGAGCGTGAAGCCTCCGCCGACGGCCAGAACCAGCGTCGTGTCGGCGCGCGGCGCGATGCGAATCTCACTGGCAAGCGGCCGACACTCGACCTTGTGGGCCATCCGGCCACGGCGGGTCATGACGTTGAGATCGGTAATCGGACCGCCAATCAGCGCCGCCCCGGTCGGCACATCGCCCGGAAAGGCGAGCGGTGCCGAAGCCGCGGTCAGTTGCGCCGGCGGCTGGCCGGCGATGTCGAGGATAATCCCCTCGCCTTCCAGCACCGACAGCGTGCGGTCGATGCCGGCGAAGCTGGAGAACGGCCCGCTGGTCTCGACGCAGGCCATCGAGACGCGCCAGTCGAAATCGTCGAGCCCGGCGCCGGCCGGGGAAACGGCGATTTCGGTCGTCGTGCCGCCGCCATTCTTCCACGGCATGACGCGGTAATCGGCGGCACGAAGGATGCGCATCGGCCTAGCCCCGGACGATTTCAAGTCGATTCGACCTGAAATCATCCGGCTCTGTCTTTTTGGTTGGGAGCATGATGTTGTCCGAAAACCGCTTCACACTTTTCGGCATCATGCTCTAGCCCAGGATGCCCGGCAGGTTGAGCTGGTGCTCCTTGGCGCACTCAATGGCGATGTCGTAGCCGGCATCGGCATGACGCATGACGCCGGTCGCCGGATCGTTCCACAGCACGCGCTCCAAGCGCTTGGCGGCATCCGCCGTGCCGTCGGCGACAATCACCATGCCGGCATGCTGCGAGAAGCCCATGCCGACGCCGCCGCCATGGTGCAGCGACACCCAGGTGGCGCCCGACGCGGTGTTGAGCAGCGCGTTGAGCAGCGGCCAGTCGGAAACGGCGTCCGAGCCGTCCTTCATCGCTTCGGTCTCGCGGTTCGGCGAGGCGACCGAGCCGGAATCGAGATGGTCGCGGCCGATGACGACCGGCGCCTTGAGCTCGCCCTTGGCCACCATCTCGTTGAAGGCGAGGCCGAGCCGGTGGCGGTCGCCAAGGCCGACCCAGCAGATGCGCGCCGGCAGGCCCTGGAAGGAGATGCGCTCGCGCGCCATGTCCAGCCAGTTGTGCAGATGGGTGTTGCCCGGGGTGAGCTCACGCACCTTGGCGTCGGTCTTATAGATGTCTTCCGGATCGCCGGAGAGTGCCGCCCAGCGGAACGGACCGATGCCGCGGCAGAACAGTGGGCGGATATAGGCCGGCACGAAGCCCGGGAAAGCGAAGGCGTTCTCGAAACCCTCGTCCTTGGCGACCTGGCGGATGTTGTTGCCGTAGTCGAGCGTCGGCACGCCGGCGTTCCAGAACGCCACCATCGCCTCGACATGCTCGCGCATCGACGCGCGGGCGGCCTTCTCGACGGCCTTGGGGTCGGAGACGCGCTTCTCGCGCCATTCGGCCATGGTCCAGCCCTTGGGCAGATAGCCGTTGATGGGGTCGTGCGCCGAGGTCTGGTCGGTGACCATATCGGGACGGATGCCGCGCCTGAACATCTCCGGCACGATCTCGGCCGCGTTGCCGAGCAGCCCGACCGACTTTGCCTCGCCGGCCTTGGTCCAGCGGTCGATCATTTCCATCGCCTCGTCGAGCGTCTCGGCCTTCTCGTCGAGATAGCGGGTGCGCAGGCGGAAATCGATCGAGTCGGGGTTGCACTCGATGGCAAGGCAGGAGGCGCCGGCCATGACGGCGGCCAGAGGCTGGGCGCCGCCCATGCCGCCGAGACCGCCGGTCAGGATCCACTTGCCCTTGAGGTTGCCGTTGTAGTGCTGGCGGCCGGCCTCGACGAAGGTTTCGTAGGTGCCCTGAACGATGCCTTGCGTGCCGATATAGATCCAGGAGCCGGCCGTCATCTGGCCGTACATCATCAGGCCCTTCCTATCGAGCTCGTTGAACTTCTCCCAGGTTGCCCAATGCGGCACGATGTTGGAGTTGGCGATGAGCACGCGCGGCGCATTGGAATGGGTCTTGAAGACGCCGACCGGCTTGCCGGACTGCACCAGCAGCGTCTCGTCCTCGCCCAGCGTCTTCAGCGACGCGACGATGCGGTCAAAGTCGTTCCAGGTGCGCGCCGCCCGGCCGATGCCGCCATAGACGACGAGCTCGTTCGGATTCTCGGCGACCTCCGGGTCGAGGTTGTTCATCAGCATGCGCAGCGGCGCCTCGGTCGTCCAGTAGCGGGCGTTGAGCTTGTCGCCGCGGGGGCTGCGCACTTCGCGGATGTTGTGACGGGGATCGTTCATCATTGTCCCTTTCGAGTAAGGCGGCGCCTCAGCGCCCGGCCCATTCAATGGCGGTTTCGAGGATGGTTTTCAGCGTGGCGCGGATCGGCGCGGCGTAGGTGGCGTCGTAAGGCACCGGCCAATTTTCCGGCGAACCCCTTTCCGACGGCTCACGCATGTAACCGCGGTTGGAGAGCTCCATCTGCAGCGCGTGCACGCCATTTTCAGGCCGGCCGAAGCTTCTGGTGATCCAGCCGCCCTTGAAGCGGCCGTTGACCACCCAGGTCTCGCCGGTCGCGGCGAGGATGGCGGCAACCTTTTGCTGCAGCACAGGATCGGTGCTCTTGCCGTCATTGGTGCCGAGGTTGAAGACCGGCAGCGTGCCTTCGAACAGCCGCGGCAGAACCGAGCGGATCGAATGGCAGTCGTAGAGCACGATCTTGTCGTGCATGCCGCGCAGCCGATCGATCTCGGCCTGCAGGGCGGCGTGATAAGGCTTGAAATAGGCCTCGCGGCGCTGGTCGATCTCGGACGGCGTCGGCTCCTCGCCCATGCGGTAGAGCGGATCGCCGTCAAAAGTGTCCGTCGGGCAAAGGGTGGTCGTCGCCTGCCCGGGATAGAGCGAAACGCCCGACGGATCGCGGTTGACGTCGATGACGGTGCGCGAGATCGCGGTGTGCACGACGGTCGCGCCGAGATCGATCGCAAAGTCATAGAGCTTGTCGATCCACCAATCGCAGTCGCGTTGCCCGAGCCACGTCGAGACCAGCCGGTTGTCGAGGCCAGCGAGGTCGATGCCGGTGTGCGGGATGGAGACCAACAGCGGCGCGGTGCCTTGAGTGACGGTGAGCCAGGACGGCGTTGCCATCATGCGGCTCCCGCAATCGAAGGCAGCGCGACAGCGCTCGCCGCCTTCACGGCGGCGCCGCTGCGGACCATGGCGATGGCCTTTTCCATGTCGGGATGGAAATGCCGGTCATTGTCGAGATGCGGCACCTCGGCCCGGACCAGCTTGCGCACCGCTTCCAGCGCTTCGCTGGACGCAAGCGGCTGATGGAAGTCGCAACCTTGCGCCGCGGCCAGCAGCTCGATGCCGATGACGGCGGTCGCATTCTCGATCATGCCGAGCAGGCGGCGAGCGCCGTGGGCGGCCATCGAGACATGGTCTTCCTGGTTGGCCGAGGTCGGGATCGAATCGACGCTTGCCGGATAGGCCTTCTGTTTGTTTTCCGAGACAAGCGCCGCGGCCGTCACCTGCGGGATCATGAAACCCGAGTTCAGGCCGGGCTTCGGCGTCAGGAAGGCCGGCATGCCGGACAGTGCTGGATCGACCAGCATGGCGATGCGCCGCTCCGACAGCGAGCCGATCTCACAGACGGCGAGCGCGATCATGTCGGCGGCGAAGGCCACCGGCTCGGCATGGAAATTGCCGCCCGAAAGCGCGGTGTCGTCCTCGGCGAAGATCAGCGGATTGTCGGTGACGCCATTGGCTTCGGTCTCAAGCGTGTCGGCGGCCTTGCGCAGCACGTCGAGCGCGGCGCCCATCACCTGCGGCTGGCAGCGCAGGCAGTACGGGTCCTGCACGCGCTCGTCGCCGACACGGTGCGATTCACGAATGGCGCTGCCGGCCATCAGATTGCGCAGGGCATCCGCCGTTTCGATTTGGCCGCGATGCCTTCTCAAAAGATGGATGCGCGGGTCGAAGGGCGCGTCGGAGCCTCGTGCCGCGTCGGTCGACAGCGCGCCGGCGACCAGCGCCGACTGGTAGAGCGTCTCGGCCTCGAACAGGCTGGCCAGAGCATAGGCGGTCGAGAACTGGGTGCCGTTGAGCAGCGCCAGGCCTTCCTTGGCGCCCAGCGTCACCGGCTCCAGCCCATGCGAGACGAAGGCGACCTTGGCCGGGAAACGGCCATGTGGGGTAAAGCATTCGCCGACGCCGATCATAACGGCCGTCATGTGGGAAAGCGGCGCGAGGTCGCCGGACGCGCCGACCGAGCCTTGCGCGGGCACGACGGGGATGACGTCGCTGACGAGCATGGCTTCCAGCAATTCGATGGTCTGAGGCCGCACGCCGGAGGCGCCCTGGGCCAGGCTGGCGAGTTTCAGCGCCATCATCAGCCGCACGACGGCGACGGGCATCGGCTCGCCGACGCCGGCGGCATGCGAAAGCACGATGTTGCGCTGGAGGGTTTCGAGATCGTCGGCCGGGATGCGGACGCTCGCGAGCTTGCCGAAGCCGGTGTTGATGCCATAGACGGGCTCGCCCTTGGCGACGATGCGGGCGACCGCCTCGGCGCTGGCCTTGATCTTCGGCCGGCAAGCGGCGTCAAGCTTCGGCACGGCGCCGCGATAGATGGCGCGCCAGTCGGCAAGCGTCGCGTTGCCGGGCGTCAGGGTCAGTTCGGTCATTGTCCTCTCCAGATACGGGCATGGAGCGGATTGAAGCCCATGCGGTAGACGAGTTCGGCCGGGCGCTCGATATCCCAGATGGCGAGATCGGCCGATTTGCCGGTTTCCAAAGTGCCGGTCTTGTCGAGAAGCCCCAACGCACGCGCGGCCTCGCGGGTGACGCCGGCAAGGCATTCGTCGACAGTCATACCGAACAGCGTCGCGGCCATGTTCATGGTGAGCAGCAGCGAGGTGAGCGGCGAGGTGCCGGGATTGGAATCGGTGGCCACAGCCATCTTCACGCCGTGCCGGCGGAACAGGTCGACCGGCGGCTTCTTCGTCTCGCGGATGAAGTAGTAGGCGCCAGGCAGGATCGTCGCCACGGTGCCGGCCTTGGCCATCGCCACGGCGCCCTCCTCGTCCGTATATTCGAGATGGTCGGCCGACAACGCGCCATAGCGGGCGGCAAGGGCCGCGCCATGCAGGTTGGAAAGCTGGTCGGCGTGCAGTTTTACAGGCAGGCCAAGCGCCTTGGCCTTGTCGAAGACGCGCGCCATCTGCTCCGGCGAGAAAGCTATGCCCTCGCAAAAACCGTCGACGGCGTCGGCGAGGTTTTCGGCGGCGACTTCCGGCAGGATGGTGCCGGAGACGAGATCGATGAACGCGTCCTTGTCGCCCTTGGCTTCGGGCGGCAGCGCGTGCGCGGCAAGACAAGTCGTGCGGACCGTGACAGGGCGCTCATTGCCCAGCCGGCGGGCGGCGCGCAGCGACTTCTTCTCGTTCTCGAGGTCGAGGCCGTAGCCCGATTTCACCTCGACGGCGGTGACGCCTTCGGCCATCAGCGCGTCGAGACGCGGCAGCGTCTCAGCGACGAGCTCGTCCTCGCTGGCGGCGCGCAGCGACTTGACCGAGGAGACGATGCCGCCCCCAGCGCGCGCCACTTCTTCATAAGTGGCGCCGGCCAGCCGCATCTCGAACTCGTTGGCGCGGTTTCCGGCATAGACAAGATGTGTATGACAGTCGATCAGGCCGGGCGTGACCCAGCGGCCTTCGCAATCGACGGCCTCGGCGCCCTGCCCGGCAGCGGCCGGCATGTCGGCCTCGGGACCGGCATAGACAATAAGCCCATCACGCGCGGCGACCGCGCCTTTCTCGACGATGCCGAGGCCGGCCGCCCCCTCGGCCATGGTCGCCAGGCGCGCATTGCGCCAGACCCGAAGGCCGCTCTTCCCGTTTGCTCCACCCATCATCTTTTCCGTTTGCTTGGACGACGATTATGTATATACATATTGAAAAGCGGCGCAAGTGGTAATGTCGCTCTCGCATCGAGATTCGGAGATAAAGGTGACGTTGATCTTTGCGGAACAGGCGCTGCTGCCCGGCGGTTGGCAGGGCAATGTGAGGATCGCTTTCGATGGCGGCCGCATCTCCACGGTCGAGGCCGGCGCTTCCGCGCAAGCCGGCGACGAGCGTCATGCCATCGTCCTGCCCGGCATGCCTAACCTGCACAGCCACGCCTTCCAGCGCGGCATGGCGGGTCTTGCCGAATTGCGCGGCCCTTCGGCCGACAGTTTCTGGAGCTGGCGCGAGGTGATGTACCGCTTCGCGCTGTCGATGACGCCCGACCAGGTCGAGGCGGTCGCGTCACAGCTTTATGTCGAAATGCTGGAGGCCGGCTTCTCGCGCGTCGGCGAATTTCATTACCTGCATCACGACCGCGACGGACAGCCTTACGCCAATATCGCGGAGATGGCGGAGCGGATCGCCGCCGCGGCTGCCGACACCGGCATCGGGCTGACGCTGCTGCCGGTCTTCTATGCTCATTCAGCCTTCGGCGGCGCCGCACCCAACGAGGGCCAGCGGCGATTCATCAATGATGTCGAGCATTTCGGACGGCTGCTTGAGAAAGCTCGCGAGGGCGTTCGCCCATTGGAGCAGGCTGTCGTCGGAGTCGCGCCGCACAGCCTGCGCGCCGCAACGCCGGACGAGCTCAATGCCGTCGCGGCGATGGCGCCGAACGGGCCGATCCATATCCATGTCGCCGAGCAGGTGAAGGAAGTCGAGGACTGCGTTACCTGGTCGGGCAAGCGTCCGGTCGAATTCCTGCTTGCCAACGCTACGGTGGACAAACGCTGGTGCCTGATCCACGCCACGCATGTGACCGAGGCCGAAACGATCGCCATGGCCAAAAGCGGCGCCATCGCCGGGCTCTGCCCGATCACCGAGGCCAATCTCGGTGATGGCACGTTTGCCGCGCCGCTGTTCATCGAGCATGGCGGCCGCTTCGGCGTCGGCTCCGATTCCAATGTGCTGATCGGTCTGCCGGCCGAGTTGAGGCAGCTCGAATATTCGCAACGCCTCGCCCACCGCGCCCGCAATGTGCTGGCCCGCGCCGGCGGATCCACGGGACGCGCGCTGTTCGACGCTTCGCTCGACGGCGGCAGCCAGGCGCTCGGCGCCGGCCCGTCGCGAATTGCCGCCGGCGGCCCTGCCGATCTCGTTTCGCTTGACCAAAACCATCCATCGCTGGCCGGCAAGGCGGGCGACGCGATCCTCGACGCCTGGATCTTTGCCAATGGCAGCAATGTCGATTGCGTCTGGGTGCAGGGCAAAAAGCAGGTCAGCGGCGGCAAGCATGCGAGGCGCGAGGCGGTTGCCAAGCGGTTCCGCGATGTCATGACCGTGCTCTCGCAGAGCTGAACAGGAAACATCCGATGAGCGTTGTCGAAACGGATGATGTGGAGGGCGGCGAGATCCTCTCGCTGCATCAGCGCATCCTGTCCGACATCCGCGAAAAGATCCTCTCGGGCGCCTGGGCGCCGGGCCATCGCATCCCCTTCGAGCATGAGCTGACGGCTCACTATAATTGCTCGCGCATGACGGTGAACAAGGCGCTGTCGCAACTCGCCAAGGCCGGGCTGATCGAGCGCCGCCGCCGCTCCGGCAGCTTCGTGCGCCAGCCGCAGTCGCAGGCAGCGGTGCTGGAACTGCACGACATCCGGATCGAGGTCGAGGCGCTCGGCCTGCCCTATCGCTATGAGCGGCTGGAACGCCTCAAGCGGCGCAGCAGCGCCGAGGACCGCGCGCGGCTCGGGCTTTCCGCATCAGGTCAGGTGCTTGCGCTGGAAGGTCTGCATTTCGCCGGCGAGCGGCCATTCGCGCTCGAGCAGCGGCTGATCAATCTCTCAGCCGTGGCCGAAGCCAGCGAGGAGGAATTTCTCGAGATCGCGCCGGGCCCCTGGCTGATCGGCCGCGTGCCGTGGAGCGAGGCCGAGCACCGAATCCGCGCCATGGCCGCCGACGAGACAATCGCCGACGCGCTCGACATCGACCCGGGCGCGCCCTGCCTGGTGGTCGAACGCCGCACCTGGAGCGCCGAGCACCCGGTGACGCATGTGCGCTTTGTCTATCCGGCCGAGAGCCATACGCTGGTGGCGCGGTTCACGCCGTCGCAGGGATGAGTGATCCCCGCCCATCGCTGTCGTCATTCTAGGGCGAAGCAAGGAGCGAAGCGACGCGCGCAGACCCTAGAATCCATGCCGTGACGCTAAGGCTTTGCAACATTTACAGAATGCTGCACCGTTGCGCCCTACGTCAGAGGTCAGGGCATGGATCCTCGGGTCAAGCCCGAGGATGACGATCGCGGTGGCGTGGCGGGACAGCGCCCCCCTCTGCCCTGCCGGGCATCTCCCCACAAGGGGGAGATTGGCAGTTCCGGCGCCGCGCCCTTACAGCGCCGCCGTCACAATGATCTCGACCAGATATTCCGGGGTGGCGAGCTTGGCTTCGCCGGTGGCGCGGGCGGGCGTGTGGCCCTGCGGCACCCACTTGTCCCATTCCGCGTTCATCTCGGCGAAGGTCTTCATGTCGTCCAGCCAGATGATCGCCTGCACGATCTTGGTCTTGTCGGTGCCGGCCTTGGCCAGCAATTCGTCGATGGTCTTCAGGATGTCGCGGGTCTGCGATGCGACGTTGCCACCGGGCTCGCCAACCTGGCCGGCCAGATAGACGGTGTTGCCATGAATGACGATCTGGCTCATGCGCGGGCCGACATCGATGCGACGAATGCTCATTGGAGGTTCCTTCGTTTGAGGGTCGCGCCTGTTTAAAGTCGCTTCCAACTCCGGGCAAGGCCGGGTCGCCAAATCCATGCGGCGCGCAAGAAGATTGAGTTGTGCCAATAGCCCGGCATGCCACGCTCTGCTGCGGATCCAGGCGCGTTCCCAACCGGGTCAAAATTGGCCTAGTTGGATTTTCCAGCCGGCTATGTCTATTTGGCAGAGAATTCCTTCAATGCGGATTGCCGCCCCTCACCCCGAGTGGCAAGACTGCGGCCAAAGAGATTGCGAGGACGACACCATGGAATACCGCCAGATCAGCGACGACTATTCGGTCTCCGGCCAGATCCAGCCGCAGGATATTGCCGCCATCAAGGACGCCGGCTTCAAGAGCGTGATCTGCAATCGGCCGGACGACGAGCAGCCCGGCCAGCCTTCCGCCGGGAGCGTCCAGGCGGCGGCTGAGACAGCCGGGCTCGGCTTCCGCTATATTCCGGTGATCAGCGGTCAGATCACCATGGACAATGTCGAGGACCAGGCCCAGGCGCTCGACGAACTCGAAGGCCCGGTGTTCGCCTATTGCCGTTCAGGGGCGCGCTGCACCAACCTTTACGGGCTGATCCAGCAGCAGCGTGGGTGACGATCAAGCGCCGCACCTTAAATCGGCAGCGCGCCGGTTTCCTTCAGCGTCTCCAGCACGATCGCCGTCTTCACGTGCTGTACGGATTCGTGCGGCAGGAGCACGCCGTTGACGAACTCGGACAATGATTTGAGGTCGGGCGTCACCACCTTCAGGATGTAATCCATCTCGCCGGTCAGCGCGTGCGCCTCCTGCACTTCGGGCAGGCGCGCCACCAGTTCGCCGAAGCGGCGCGCGTTGTCGCGGTTGTGGGTGGCTAAAGTCACCGAGATGACGTTGACCAGCGAAAAGCCCAGGCGATCGCGGTCGAGCACGGCGCGGTAGCCCTTGATATAGCCATCGTCCTCCAGCCGCAGGCGGCGGCGCGAGCATTGCGATGGCGAGAGGTTCACCCGCTCTGCCAGATCGTTGTTGGTGAATCGCGCATCATCCTGCAAAAGCGCCAATATCTTGCGGTCAAATTGGTCAAGGCGCGCATCATCCATGGACTTTTCTCCAACCATGCACAATTTGCGCGCATGATGAGCATTTCAAGCGGTTGAATGCAAGCACCGTGCGGACGCTCCGCGCTATCATCGTGAAAGTTGGCCAAGCACGGTCGCAACAGCTTTCGGAGGACTGCCATGGGCCCCTTCCCGCACGACGCCCCACCCGCCAAGATCAGCAAGCAGAACCCCGCCGGCACAGACGGTTTCGAATTCGTCGAGTTCGCGCATTCGGAGCCCGAAAAACTCGCCGAGCTTTTCACCCGAATGGGCTATGTCGCGGTGGCCAAGCATCGCAGCAAGGACATCACCGTCTGGCGCCAGGGCGACATCAACTACGTCGTCAATGCCGAGCCCGGCTCGCATGCGATGAAGTTCGTCGAAAAGCACGGCCCCTGCGCCGCCTCGATGGCCTGGCGCGTGGTCGATGCCAAGCATGCTTTCGACCACGCCGTGTCGAAGGGCGCCACACCCTATGAAGGCGCCGACAAGGCGTTGGACGTGCCGGCAATCGTCGGCATCGGCGGCTCGCTGCTCTATTTCATCGAGGCCTATGGCGAAAAGGGCTCGGCCTATGACGCCGAGTTCGAATGGCTGGCCGAGCGCGACCCGAAGCCCGAAGGCGTCGGCTTCTATTTCCTCGACCACCTCACCCACAATGTCTATCGCGGCAACATGGACAAGTGGTGGGATTTTTACCGCGACCTGTTCGGCTTCAAGCAGATCCATTTCTTCGACATCGACGGCAAGATCACCGGCCTGGTCAGCCGCGCCATCACCTCGCCCTGCGGCAAGATCCGCATTCCGCTGAACGAGTCCAAGGACGAGACCAGCCAGATCGCCGAGTATCTCAAGAAGTATAATGGCGAGGGCATCCAGCATATCGCCGTCGGCACCGACGCCATCTACGAGGCCACCGACAAGCTCGCCGCCAACGGGCTGAAGTTCATGCCCGGCCCACCCGACACCTATTACGAGATGTCGCAGACCCGTGTGAACGGCCATGACGAGCCGATCGAGCGCATGAAGAAGCACGGCATCCTCATCGACGGCGAAGGCGTCGTCGACGGCGGCACGACCAAGATCCTGCTGCAGATCTTCTCCAAGACCGTCATCGGACCGATCTTCTTCGAGTTCATCCAGAGGAAGGGCGACGAAGGCTTTGGCGAGGGCAATTTCCGAGCGCTGTTCGAGTCGATCGAGCAGGACCAGATCAAGCGCGGCGTGATCAAGCTGGACGGCAAGGCGGCGTAGCCAGCCGAAGGACCAAACCGCCGGCTATCCTAAAGGCCGGCGGCCTTCCGCAGAATCTCGTTTATCCGGCTCTGCCAGCCCGGTCCGCCGGCACGGAAGCGGGCGACCACATCGCTGTCGAGGCGCGAACGCGCCTCGATGCGGTAGCTCAGCCGCGTCGCCTGGACGAAGACCACCAGCATGGCCGGCGTCCAGAGCCCGAACAGCACATAGAGCGCTTCGCCAGGCATCGCCTAGCCCTCGTATTTTTCGACCTTCTGCTCGATGGCGCCGAAGATCGAATGTCCGGCTTTGTCCTTCATCTCGATGCGCACCGTGTCGCCGAAATGCAGGAAAGGCGTCTTGGGCTCGCCGCTGTCAATGGTCTCGATCATGCGCAGCTCGGCGATGCAGGAATAGCCGGCGCCGCCCGCCGAAACCGGTTTGCCCGGGCCGCCATCGAGCTTGTTGGAGACGGTGCCCGAGCCGATGATGGTGCCGGCGGCGAGCGGCCGCGTCTTGGCGGCATGCACGATCAGCGCCGGGAAGTCGAAAGTCATGTCGATGCCGGCATTGGCGCGGCCGAACGGCTTGCCGTTGAGATCGGCGAGCAGCGGCAGGCTGACCTTGCCGCCGTCCCAGGCGTCGCCCAATTCGTCCGGCGTGACCGCGACCGGCGAGAAGGCCGAAGATGGCTTCGACTGGAAGAAGCCGAAGCCTTTGGCCAGTTCCGGTCCGGTGATGGCGCGCAGCGTGACATCGTTGACCAGCATCACCAGCCGGATCGCCTCTCTTGCCGCGTCCAGCCCGGCGCCCATCGGCACGTCGTCGACGATGACGGCGACCTCCGCCTCCATATCGATGCCGAATGCTTCCTCGGCCATACGGATCGGGTCGCGCGGCGCGATAAAGGAGTCGGAGCCACCCTGGTAGATCAGCGGATCGGTCCAGAAGCTTGCCGGCATCTCGGCGCCGCGCGCTTTGCGCACCAGTTCGACATGGTTCACATAGGCCGAGCCGTCCGCCCATTGATAGGCGCGCGGCAGCGGCGAATGGGCGTCATGCTCGTGGAAGCGCGCCGAAGGCACCGCGTTGGTCTCGAGCGATTCCGCCATCGCCGCCAGATGCGGGGCGATGCGGCGCCAATCGTCGAGCGCGGCCTGCAGCGTCGGCACCAGGAACGAAGCGTCGGTGAACCGGGTCAGATCGCGCGAGACGACGACCAGTTTTCCGTCGCGGGTCCCGTTCTTCAATGTGGCAAGCTTCATGCGGTTTCCTCTCCTGACGCGGCCTTCTGACCGCTTAACTCCACAACAAGGCCGTCTCGGGCAATCGTCAAGTCACCGGCCCACGATTTCCTAGCAGCGGCGACCCAGTCGGCCTCGCCGATCGCGGGATCGTCGGCTGGAATGAGGTGGTTGAGCACCAGTCGCTTCACGCCGGCATCGCTGGCGATGTGACCCGCTTCCTCGGCGAGGCTGTGGCTGGCGAAAAGGTGCTCTTTCAGCCGAGCGCCATTGCCGGTCCTAGCGACCAGCCTTTCCACACCTTCCTCCAGCATGGCCTCGTGGACGAGGACATCGGCCCCTTTGGCAAAGTCGGCCAGCGGCGGAAAGAACGCCGTGTCGGAGGAAAACACCACGCTTCTGCCGCCATGCTCGAAACGCAGCGCGAAACAGTCGATCACCGGCGGGTGGTCGACGCGCAGCGCCGTCACCGTCAGGCCACCCTCCGCCAGGATGGTCCCCTCGCCAAGTTCCTTGACGGAGACCAGTTCGCGAATATCTGGCCGCCCCTCGTCGACGATGCGGATCTCGATGTCGAACTCCATCGCCCGGCAGAAATGCAGCCAATGGTCGTGGGTGCCTGACGGCCCGTAGACCGTCACCGGTGTCGCCAAACCCGCCGTCCATGCGGTGTGGATCAGCGGCCCGAGCTCGAGAAGATGGTCGGAATGGAGATGCGTGATGAAGATCAGGTCGAGCGCCTTGAGGCTCATGCCGGCATCGACCAGGCCGCGCGTGACGCCCAGCCCGCAATCGACGACGATATTGCGCCCGCCGATCTCCACCAGCGACGAACTCGGCCAAGGTCCGCCCGGCCGGACCGCTGGGCCGCCCTTGGAGCCAAGCACGACCAGCCGATCCAGCTTTTCGGTACTCAAGACCAGTCGCCCTCGGGCGTGCCGTTGAAACGCTTTTTCAGGTCGGCCCAGCAGTCGATGTAGTTCTCCTGCAAGGTGCCGAGTTCCGCAGCGTAGCGCGTCAACATCTGCGGAAAGCGCGTCTCGAACATGAAGGCCAGGGTGTTGTCGAGCTTGACCGGTTTCAAGTCCGCTCGCGTCGCTTTCTCGAAGCCGGAGGCGTCCGGCCCGTGCGCCAGCATCTGGTTGTGCAGGCTGATGCCGCCGGGGACAAACCCTTCCTCCTTGGCGTCGTACTGGCCGTGGATCAGGCCCATGAACTCGCTCATGATGTTGCGGTGGTACCAGGGCGGCCGAAACGTGTTTTCCGCCACCAGCCACCGCGGCGGGAAGATGACGAAGTCGACATTAGCCGTGCCCTCCTCGCCGCTCGGTGCCGTCAGCACCGTGAAGATCGACGGGTCGGGATGGTCGAACAGGATGGCGCCGACCGGCGAAAACGTCGCCAGATCATATTTGTAGGGCGCGTAGTTGCCGTGCCAGGCGACGACGTCGAGCGGCGAATGGCCGAGCTCGGTGACATGGAACGAACCACACCATTTGACGATCAGCCGGCACGGCGTCTCCTTCTCCTCGAACCAGGCGCAGGGCGTCTTGAAGTCGCGCGGATTGGCAAGGCAATTGGCGCCGATCGGGCCGCGGTCGGGCATGGTGAATTTGGCGCCGTAATTCTCACAGACATAACCACGCGCTTCCTTGTCGGCGAGCTCGACCTTGAAGACGAGGCCACGCGGCAGCACTGCGATCTCGCCGGGCCGAAGCTCGATCACTCCCATCTCGGTGACGAAGCGCAGCGCGCCGACCTGCGGCACGACCAGCAACTCGCCGTCGGCGTTGAAGAAATGGTCATCCACCATCGAGCGGTTGGCGACATAGACATGCGCGGCCATGCCAGACTGGCCGACCGCATCGCCGGCCGTGGTGAAGGTGCGCATGCCGGAGATGAAGTCCGTCGGTTCGCCGGGCATCGGCGTCGGATTCCATCTATATTGGCCGAGCGCCAGCTCGTGGTCGCCGATATTCGGCCCGGTCTTCCATAAGGGATAGCTCGCCCCCTTGAAGCGGCCGGTGTGTTTCACACTCGGACGGATGCGGTAGAGCCAGGACCGCTCGTTGGTGCCGCGCGGCGCGGTGAAGGGCGAGCCGGAAAGCTGCTCGGCATAGAGGCCGTAGGCCGGCCGTTGCGGCGAGTTTCGCCCCTGCGGAAGCGAGCCAGGCAGCGTCTCGGTTTCGAAGTCGTTGCCGAAACCCGGCATGTAGGAAAAGGCCATCGGTTCCTCCCGCATTGACTAAACTGGTTTCATTTGTAACCATCGAAAATGTAACTATCAATGGCAACGCTGAGACGCGGGACATGATAAGCGGAAGCGACGCGGTCAACGACCCTGAAATCCTCGAACTGGAAAGCTTCTTGCCCTACAGGCTCTATCGGCTTGCCGATGCGGTCAGCCGCGAATTCTCCAGGATTTACAAGGAGCGCCACGGCCTGACCCGACCGGAATGGCGCACGCTTTCAGGGCTCGGGCAGCGCGGCACGATGACGGCAACGGAACTCGGCGAGCAGTCGGCCATGCACAAGACCAAGGTGTCGCGCGCGGTGGCCGAGTTGGAGCGCCGGCGCTGGCTGACGCGCACGCCGGACGGGAACGATCGGCGCGTCGAGCATCTAGCGCTGACCAGGGCTGGGCTCGCCGCCTATCGCGAGATGGTGCCGCTGGCGAAGGCGTTTGAGCAGGCGTTACTGGGGAGGTTGAGTGCGGAGGAACGGACGGCGATAGCGAAGGGCGTGGCTGCGCTGGAGACCAGTCTGGCATCTGAATGGAAATAGACGCTAGCGCGAGGCCCCCCTCTCTGTCCTGCCGGACATCTCCCCCTCAAGGGGGGAGATCGGCAGCTTTGGCGACGGCGCTCATCTTGCAGCGTCTGCGATTGGCGAAGGCCGGCGTGACGGCTGATCTCCCCCTTGAGGGGGAGATGTCCAGCAGGACAGAGAGGGGGGCGAAGGAACTCGACATCTCTCCAGAGGCCCCTACCAATCCATAACCACCTTGCCCGAACTGCCGCTGCGCATCGCGTCGAATCCGACCTGGAAATCGTCGATCCCGATCCGATGCGTGATCAGCCCCGAGACATCCAGCGGGCCCTGCACCAGGGCGATCATCTTATACCAGGTCTCGAACATCTCGCGGCCGTAGATGCCTTTCAGATGCAGCATCTTGAAGATCACCTTGTTCCAGTCGATCTCGAAGCCGGTGGGCGCGATGCCGAGGATGGCGATCTTGCCGCCATTGTTCATGGTGTCGATCATGTCGCGGAAGGCAGGCGCGGCGCCCGACATCTCCAACCCGACGTCGAAACCTTCGCTCATGCCGATCGACGGCATGATGTCGCGTAGCTTTTCCTTCGAGGCGTCGACGACGTGCTGGACGCCGAGTTTTCGCGCCAGATCCAACCGCACCGGGTTGATATCGGTGATGACGACCTTGCGCGCGCCGACGCATTGCGCGACCAGCGCGCCCATGATGCCGATCGGCCCGGCGCCGGTGACCAGCACGTCCTCGCCGACGAGATCGAAGGACAATGCGGTGTGTACCGCATTGCCGAGCGGATCGAAGATCGCCGCGATCTCGTCCGGCACGTCGTCGGGGATCGGCACGACATTGTGCTGCGGGATGGCCAGATACTCGCCGAAGGCGCCGGGGCGGTTGACGCCGACGCCCAGCGTGTTGCGGCAGAGATGCCCCCTGCCCGCGCGGCAGTTGCGGCAATGGCCGCAGACGATATGGCCTTCGCCCGAGACGCGCTGGCCGACCTTATATTCCGTGACCGCGGCGCCGTAGTCGGCAACGGTGCCGACGAATTCGTGGCCCGTCACCATCGGCACTGGCACCGTCTTCTGCGCCCACTGGTCCCAATTGTAGATATGGACGTCGGTGCCGCAGATCGCGGTCTTCTTGACCTTGATCAGCACATCGTTGGGGCCGATCTCCGGCACCGGCACCTCTTCCATCCAGATGCCCGGCTCGGCCTTGGCTTTCACCAGCGCCTTCATCATGTTGGACATCAGACGCTCCTCAAAAATCTTGCCTGTCTCGATGGATCGGTTTCATCAGTGCGCCGCCTCCAGAATGTTCTTCAGCCGGAGCAAGTCTCGATCGGTCGAACGCCGAACGGCTAGGGCGATAAACGGTGCCACGAGACGGGAAAAGCCTGTCGGGATGCCGCGGTTCCGGAGCGCCATATGGGTAGCGCCTTCTCGGGTATCGCGCCATGCATAACTCGTTTCCATGGGAAACGGTCCTTCGGCAGTTCGCATCACCAGCCGCTCGCCCTGCACGAGATCTACAATTTCGTAGGTGTAAACAAGCCGCCGTCCGAGGAACTGCGCCACGAATGCAATTCTCGATCCTACCTGCGCGGGTCGGGGCGTCTTCCATTCGACCGATTTGATATTGACGTACCAGCGGGGCACGTTGTCCGGATCGGCGGAAAAGGCGGCGACGACCGCGCGTGGCCTGGCGATCTCGATCCTGCTCGTGACATCGATCGTCATGGCCGACTTCTGTTTTCCTCGGCGTGGGTCAAGCGATTACACCCAGTTCTTTTCCCACGTCGCCGAAGGCCGCGACCGCCCTGTCGATATCGGCGCTGGAATGGGCGGCTGACATCTGCGTGCGGATGCGGGCCTGGCCCTTCGGCACCACCGGGAAGGAGAAGCCGATGACGTAGATGCCGCGCTTCAGCATGCGCGCGGCCATCTCCTGCGCCAGTGCGGCGTCGCCCAGCATCACCGGGATGATCGGGTGGTCGGCGCCGGCCAGCGTGAAACCGAGCTTGCCCATCCTGGACCGGAACCGATCCGCATTGGCATATAGGCGCTGGCGCAGCGCGTCGCCATGACGGATCAGGTCGAATACCCTGATCGAGGCGCCGGCGATCGCCGGCATCAGCGTGTTGGAGAAGAGATAGGGCCGTGAACGCTGGCGCAGCCAGTCGACCACCTGGCTTTTGCCCGACGTATAGCCGCCGGAGGCGCCGCCCAGCGCCTTGCCGAGCGTGCCGGTGATGATGTCCACCCTGCCCTCGACCCCGCAATGCTCGGCCGAGCCGCGGCCGTTCTTGCCGACGAAGCCGACCGCATGGCTGTCGTCGACCATGACCATGGCGTCGTATTTCTCGGCGAGGTCGCAGACGCCGTGCAAATTCGCGATGATGCCGTCCATCGAGAACACGCCGTCGGTGGCGATCAGCCGGAAGCGGCAGTCCTTCGCCTCCTTCAGCCGCGCTTCAAGATCGGCCATATCGTTGTTGGCGTAGCGGAAGCGCTTGGCCTTGGAGAGCCGGACACCGTCGATGATCGAGGCGTGGTTCAGCGCGTCCGAAATGATGGCGTCCTCTTCGCCGAGCAGCGTCTCGAACAGGCCGCCATTGGCGTCGAAGCAGGAGGAGTAGAGGATGGTGTCGTCCATGCCGAGGAAAGACGAGATCGTCGCCTCGAGCTGCTTGTGCTCCTCCTGCGTTCCGCAGATGAAGCGCACCGAGGCCATGCCATAGCCGTAGCGGTCGAGCGCGTGCTTTGCCGCGTCGCGCAAATCCGGGCTATCGGCGAGGCCGAGATAGTTGTTGGCGCAGAAGTTCAGCACCTTTTCGCCGCCGACCTCGATCTCGGCGGACTGCATCGAGGAAATCACCCGCTCGGACTTGTAGAGCCCGGCTGATTTGAGGCCCTGGAGCTCGCTGTCGATGTGGGAAAGGAATGCTTTGCTCATGGTCCGGCCCTGTTCGGTTCGAGGCCGGACTGTCGCGCCATGGCTGCAAAAAATCCATCGCAAAAGCGACCGCTTCGGTGGCGCCGCGAAAGCCCGGTCGCAATTCTTTGCGAAGGCGCGGCCGCGATACGATCAAAAATGGGGTGAGCGGGAAAGGACATGATAACCATCTTGCGAGCTTTGCCGCGCCGCCGCGCATGCCGCCAGCGTCCCTTGCCGACCTGTTAACCCTTTCAAGGCAAGCGTTTTCCCGCCACGAATCCAGGCAGAAACCCGTCGACCGGAGGGGTCACCCAGTTATGTCGCAGCAGCCAGTGCATAGCGTTTCGCGCAAGCTGATCCTGCTCATCAAGACCGGCTACTGGCTGGCGCTGGCGATCATCGCCGCCATGGTGGTGGCCTCCTTCATTCTTCTGCAGCAATTGATGGCGCAGCAGCAGCACAATCATGCGCTGCTCGACATCGTCTCGACGCAGAAGGCGCTGTCGCAGCGCATCGTCTTCCTGGCCAGCGCCACCGGCGCCGCCTCGCGCGACAAGCAGCCGGCACTGGTCACCGCGCTCAAGCAGGCGACGGGCGAGTTCGAGACCAACTACGACCGGCTGCTCAAGGAGACCGGCGCCGACCCGCTCTCGCCGGCGCGCAACGACCCGAAGTCGATCGAATACGTCCTGTTCAGCAAGCCTTTCCACCTCGATTACTTCTCGATCGGCCTCGTCGCCAATGGCGACAGGCTGGTCTCGTCCTTCGCCTCGCAGCTTGGCATGCAGAACGACGGCTATAAAGGCAGCGGCGAACGCGTCGGCCTCGACGCCTCCGTCGCCAACGCGACGATGTCCGGCTATGCCGCGCTCGGACAGCGCATCAGCGCCTTCGCCGACGAAAAATCCAGCAACATCCTCGACCTGCATCGCACGCTGTTCTTCGCCACGCTCGGCGTCATCGTGCTGGTGGCGCTGTTCATCTTCCGGCCGATGTCCAACGCCATCCTGCGCAAGACGCGCGAGTTGGTCGATGCCCGCAACTCGATGGCCTTCATCGCTGTGCATGACGGCCTGACAGGGCTGCACAACCGCACCTTCCTCACCGACCATTTCGAAACGCTGATCAAGGGAGCGCACCGCCGCCGCGAGCGCCTTGCGGTGATCCAGCTCGATCTCGACCGCTTCAAGCAGATCAACGACACGCTTGGCCATGCCGCCGGCGACTATGTGCTGGTGGTGACGGCGCAGCGCATGCGCGATTCCTGCCGCGCGTCGGATCTCTGCGCCAGGCTTGGCGGCGACGAGTTCGTCATGATCCTCAACGGCGCCGGCACCACCGAGGACATCCATGCGCTGGCCAAACGCATCCTCGATGAGATCAACGAGCCCATCACGTTCCAGGGCACGACCATCATGCCCGGAGCCAGCGCCGGCATAGCGGTCTATCCGGTCGACGCCGACAACGCGCAGGACCTGCTCGTCCATGCCGATCTCGCGCTCTATTCCGCCAAAAAACTCGGCGGCGGCAATTTCTCCTTCTTCTCCGAGGAACTGCGCCGCGAGCTCGACTATCGCAAGCAGCTCGAACAGGACATCCGTACGGCGATCGCCAACAGGAGCTTCGAGGTCTATTTCCAGCCGCAGGTGTCGCTGACCAGCGGCAAGATCAGCGGCATCGAGGCGTTGGTGCGCTGGAAGCACGAGACGCGCGGCATGATCTCGCCCGGCGAGTTTATTCCGGTCGCCGAGAAATGCGGCTTCATGCCGGATATCGGCCGCATCGTCATCGGCAAGGCGATCGAGGAAGCCGCCGAATGGGACCGCGCCGGTATCGATTTCGGGCGCATCGCCGTCAATGTCTCGGGCACGGAGCTGCGCGAGTCCGATTTCGACACCTTCCTGTTCGGCACGCTGGAGCGTGCCGGGCTGCGGCCGCAGAAGCTGGCGCTGGAAATTGTCGAATCCGTCATCCTCGACGACGAGAAGACCGGCATCGCCGCGAAGCTCCGCCACATCCGCGCCGCCGGCGTGCATCTGGAGCTCGACGATTTCGGCACCGGCTACGCCTCGCTCAGCCACGTCAATCCGAACGAAATCGACCGGCTGAAGATCGACCGCCGCTTCGTCCAGAACATCAACGAGAACGGCGACAATTCCAAGATCGTGCGCGCCATCACCGAGCTTGCCCGCGGGCTCGGCATCTCGATCGTCGCCGAGGGTGCGGAGACTGAAGCCGAGCTCGACTCGCTGATGGCGATCGGCTGCGATCAGGTGCAGGGCTATTCGATCGCCTTCCCGATGCCGCAGGACAAGGCGCGCGAATGGCTTTTGGCGCGCAGCCCGAAAAAGGCGAAGCTGAAAGTACTGCAAGGCAGCTTGGCTTGAGACGCGCCGATATTCAGGTGAGGCCGACCTGCAAATGGCGGCTTCCGGCGCTTCCGGCCTTCGCCGGCCGAAGCATTCCTGAGTGACGTGGCATGACGAGATGTTCCAGGACACCTTCGACGGCAAGGCGAAGCTGACGGCGTTGATCGCGGCGCTCAAGTTGCGCCACTACGCCTTCGGCGCGATAACGGGTTACGACTGAGGCGGCTCAGCGTTGCGCCTAAGTGCCGCAAGCACCTCCGTGAATTCGGCGAGCTTGTCATCGGGGATACCAGCCCGCAGACGCTTGTCGAAGGCGACCGCCGCGAGGCGCAACTTTTCGAACAGCGCTTCGCCGGCTTCCGTCAACGCCACCTGGTGTACCCTGCGGTTTTCCGGATCGCGGCGGCGTGTCAGCAACCCTTGCGCCTCCATGCCGTTGAGGTGATGGGTAAGCGTCGCGCCTTGGATGCCGATCATCCCGGCAAGCTCGCGCTGGTTCGCCAGTTCCTTCGACTTGACCGAGAGCAGGGTCACCCAGACCGGCAGCGTGCCGCCGGCCTCAACCATCGCGGCATCAAAAGCCTGCGCCACCACTTTCGAGGTGCGGGCGAGATTCATGCCGACGGGCGGACGGTCAAACGGTGTCATGACCTGACAGTAGAGCAAGCGATTGGAACATGAAATCTGGCTTCATGATTGACATCTAACCGTTAGATATCTAACTTTGTCTTATTGATGGCGTCGACATGCTGCGACGCGCGGCGGGCGGCAGAGAGGAATGCGGTCATGCAATATGTCTATATCGTCACCATCGGCCTGCATGTGATGGCCGGCGTGTTCTGGGCCGGCACGACCATCGCTGTCGCCCGCGATCCGGAGATCAAGGCGGAGCGTTTCATCCGGCCGCAGCTCGGCGCCTCCGGCATAGTTTTCCTGACCGGCATACTGCTCTGGTATTTCTTCCACGAGGGCGCGTTCGGCTCGATGGAGAAGGTGCTGGCGCTCGGCATTTTGACGGCGCTGATCGCCGCCGGCGTGCAGGGCGCGCTTGTTGCCTCCGCCAGCAGGCAGCTGGCTGGGGCCGATCAAGCCACGCAGACCCAGTTGCGGGCGAAAATGACCAGAGGCGAACGCATCGCGGGCGGGCTGCTGGTCGTCACCGTGTTTTGCATGGCGACTGCCAAGCTATTTTGAAATCGCACGGCCGGCGAAACCGACCGGGCGCGGCGCGCAACGGACCGAAGCGGCAGGTGGCTCTCCTTGCAATGGTCCGTTGCGCGCCTGTTTTTTGAGCATGATCTCGGAGATCATGCCCCGGCCAATCAGATCCGGATCCCGAAGCGGATGCCGTCATAGATAGCGGCGTGGATGTTGCGCGAGGCAACCGCGTCGCCGATGCGAAACATCACGAAGCCGCCTTCGGCATTGCGCGCGGGGAAGATGTCGCCGCCGCTCACCAGCCGCTCATAGTCGACCGCACCGCCATTCTTCGACAGGGGCTTGAGCGACAGATAAAGATCGTCGAGCGGGGCGGTGCCATGCTCGACCACCACCTGGTCGACGCGCCGCTCGCCACGCCAGCCATTGGCGAAGTCCGATGCCAGCTCGGCGATGAGTTGGTTGCCCTCGCGCCGCACCGAGCGCAGGCGCGTGTTGATGGTGACGGTGACGCCCTTTTCATGGAAAGCGCGCATGTAGGGCACGTGGTTCAGGCCACCCATTTCCGGCGCGAAGAAGCGCTCGGGCGACACAAGCTCCAGCCTGGAGCCGCTGTTGGCGATGAGCTCGGCGGCGCCCATGCCCTGATGGCCGCCATTGTCGTCGTAAAGCAGCACGTTTTCGGCCGGCTTGACGCTGCCGGCCATGATGTCCCAGCTCGAGGTGACGAGATTGTCGCCGGCCGTGAGCGGCGGGTTCTGCGGCAGGCCGCCGGTGGCGACGATCACCACATCCGGCGCCAGCGCCAGCACATCGTCCCTCTCGGCCCAGGTATCGTAGCGGATCTCGACGCCGAGCCTATCCAATTCGGCGAGCCGCCAGTCGATGATGCCGATCAGTTCCTTGCGACGCGGGTTCTGCGTGGCGAGCCGCACCTGGCCGCCCGCCTGGCTGGAGGCTTCGAGCACCACGACCTGGTGGCCGCGCTCGGCCGTCACGCGAGCCGCTTCGAGACCGCCGGCGCCCGCGCCCACGACCACGACTTTCTTCTTCGGTCCTCCGCTCTTTGCGATGATGTGCGGAACGGTCGCTTCCCGGCCGGTCGCGGCGTTGTGGACGCAAAGCGCCTCGCCGCCCTCATAGATTCGGTCGAGGCAATAGGTGGCGCCGACGCAAGGGCGGATCTCGTGCTCGCGGCCTTCCATTACCTTCTTGATGATATGCGGATCGGCGATATGGGCGCGCGTCATGCCGACCATGTCGAGCTTGCCGGTGGCGATGGCGTGGCGGGCGGTGGCGACGTCGGAAATACGCGCCGCGTGGAAGGTCGGGAACTTCGTCGCCGCCCTCACCTCGCCGGCGAAATCGAGATGCGGCGATGAGCGCATGCCGGTCACCGGAATGACCTTGGTCAGCGACGCATCGGTCTCGATCGTGCCGCGGATGATATTGAGGAAATCGACCTTGCCGGAATTGGCGAGCCGCCTGGCTATCTCGACGCCCACCTCCTTCGAGATGCCCTTTTCGAAATCCTCGTCGGCAACCATGCGAATACCGACGATGAATTCTTTACCGACCGCGGCGCGCACCGCATCCAGAACCATGTCGGTGAAGCGCAACCGGTTGTCGAGCGAGCCGCCGAACTCGTCGTCGCGATGGTTGGTCAGCGGCGACCAGAAGCCATCCATCAGATGTCCGTAGGATTCGAATTCGATGCCGTCGAGGCCGGCCGCCTGGCAGCGCTGCGCGGCCGAAGCATAGTCGGCGACGATGCGCTCGATGTCCCACTCCTCGATGGTCTTCGGGAAGGCGCGATGCGCGGGCTCGCGTACCGGCGAGGCCGACAGCACCGGCAACCAATCGGCCTTGTTCCAGCCCGTGCGGCGGCCGAGATGGGTGATTTGGATCATCACCTTGCAGTCATGCTCATGGCAGGCATCCGCGAGCTCAGCCAGCCACGGCACGATCCTGTCGTCATAGACATGCAGATTGCCGAAGGCGGCCGGGCTGTCGCGCGAGACGATCGCCGAGCCCGCCGTCATGGTCAGCGCCATGCCGCCCTTGGCCTTTTCGGCGTGGTAGAGCCGGTAGCGCTCCTTCGGCATGCCGTCCTCGGAATAGGCCGGTTCATGGCTGGTCGACATCACCCGGTTCTTCAGCGTCAGGTGCTTGAGTTGGTAAGGTTGGAGAAGCGGGTCGTTACTGGTCATCTTCTTCCTGCCGTTTCAAAATCAAATTGTGCTAATGAGCGCGCCGCGCCCGATTGTACGCGGCGCCAAATGATTGCGCTGCCGCCCGCCGAACCGTCGGCGGCAGCAAGGAGTTGCCCATGACCGACGCCAAGAACCTCACCCAACTCGGCAAGCACGTCGAGACGCCACAGAGCCCCGAACAGGCGGTCCTGGAGATCGTGCCGTTCCAGCGCGGCGACGGCCCGCCGGCGATCGTGCGTTTCACTTGCCCGGAATTCACCTCGCTCTGTCCGGTCACCGGCCAGCCCGACTTCGCCCACATCGTTATCGACTACGCGCCCGACCGGACGCTGGTGGAATCGAAGTCGCTGAAGTTGTTCATGACCTCGTTCCGCAACCACGGCGCCTTCCATGAGGAATGCACGGTTATGATCGGCCGCCGCATCGTCGAGGCGACGAAACCGCTCTGGCTGCGCGTCGGCGGCTACTGGTTCCCGCGCGGCGGCATCCCCATCGACGTCTTCTGGCAGACCGGCGCGCCGCCCAAGGACGTATGGCTGCCGGATACCGGCGTCGCGCCTTATCGCGGAAGGGGCTGAAATTTGTTGCGAGAAGCCGGCGGGACAGCGCCCCCCTCTGTGCAGGACAGAAGGGGGCGCGAAGGATTGCCGGCGCTGATCTTCAATCGCCATCACTCGCACTGGTACTGGCTGAGCGCCCATTCGCCGGTCACCGACAGAAGATCGGAGATCTTCCAGCCGCCGCCGATCTTCTTCAGCTTCCATTCGAGGCGATGCTGATGGCCTTCGACGACGAAGGCGACGACCACCTTGGCCTGATCGCCGTTGACGGCCTCGATGGTGCGCAGGCTCTTGTCGATGGCGAGCTTGTCATAATCTGCATTGTCGAGCGCCATGTTGGGATCCAGGCATTCGCCCTGCCCCGAGGCGCGCAGCGCGTCGCTCTTGTCGAGCACGGTTTTCGCCGGATCGACGAAGTTCTTGCGCTGGACCGGATCGAGCTCGAGCCCGAGATGTTCGTAGAAGGGCTTGACCACCGCCGTCGGCGATCCAGGCAGGACAGGCGCGGGCGGCGGCAGTTCGGCCGGCTTGCTTTCCGGCGCCTGGGTTGCGGCGGGCGGCGAGGTATCGACCGCCGGCGGCGACTTGTCGACCGCAGGCGGCGAAGTGTTATCCGCCGGCGCATTGTCGCCCGGGGACGCGTTCGGCGGCGGCGCGCCGAAGAGCCCCTGTGCCGAGGCGCCGCCGTTCAGCCCCGCGGCCAGCATCGACAAGCTCGACAACGCAAGGACGAGACGACGAAGCACGGCATCACTCCGTCGAGGCGCCGCATTCCAGCGCGCTGAGCTTCCAGCCGCTGGTCTTGGAGGTGATGTCGGCGATCTTCCACTTGCCGTCCACTTTCTTCAGCGACCACACCATTTCGCGTTTGGAGTCATCGCCTTGCGGGAAAAGATTGAAGTTCGCCGTCACCTCGGCCGTGTCGCCATTGACGGTCTCGGCGAGCTTCAGCGTCTTCGACAGGGTCTTCTGATCGAAATCCTGGGCGTCGAGGCCCGGGTCGAAATCGATGCAGGACACCTCGTCGGGCTTCTCCTTCTGCGCCTTGTCGTTGGCTTCGAACAGCCTGGTGACCGGCTCGGTGAAGCGGTCGCGATATTTGGCGTCCGCCTCGAACTTCACTTCCGGCACGTAGAAGAACTTCACGGCGTTGGACGCCGGCCCGGCAAGCGCGGCGCCGGGCAACGCAATCGACATGGCAGCGGCAAGCACTATCGGCTTCATGCAGGATCTCCGGAGGTTCGGCGGCGTGGTGGCAAGATCGCCACCACGCATCCTGCATATCGGCTTTTTTGCGGCTCATGAAGTCCTTGCGCTGTCCTTCTCAGGCATCCAGCCAGACGTTCTGGAAGTCCATTTCATAGGTCTGGTGCATCGAGTAGTTCTTCACCTTCTTGTTCATATGGCAGTAGAGCTTCTGCCAGAAGGGCTGGACGATGACGCCGGAGTCCTGCAGGATCGTCTCGACATCCTTCATCACTTCCTTGCGCTTGGCGACGTCGATGAGCGACAGCGCCTCCTTGAGCTTGGCGTCGAAATCCGGGTTGGAATAAGCCGTTTCGTTCCAGGCCTCGCCGGTGCGGTAGCCGAGCGCCAGAACCTGGACGCCCAGCGGGCGCATGTACCAGATGGTCATGGAATAGGGATATTTCGTCCAGTCGTTCCAGAAGGTCGAGCCCGGCAGCACCGTGCGCTTCACCTTGATGCCGGCGTCGCGCAACTGGCCGGCGATCGCGTCGCCGGTATTCTTCTGCCATTCGTCCTCGACCGTGATCAGCTCATGCTCGAAGTCGGCCTGGCCAGCGTCGGCCATCAGCTTCTTGGCGCCAGCGGCGTCGCGCTCCTTCTTGGGCAGCGGATAGTATTCGGGATGGATCGGGCTGACGTGGTGGTTCTCGCCGACCGTGCCGCGCCCATTGTAGCCGAGCTGCATCACCTGGTTGTTGTCGACCGCCATTTGCAGCGCGTTGCGCACCCGCTTGTCGTCATAGGGCTTGTGCGTGACGTTGGTGCGGGCAACGAGCGTGGTTGCCGTCGCCACCTCCGATTTCACCAGATCCATCTTGTCGAGCGGGTCGATGAAGTCGGCCGGCGTCTCGAAATCGAGATCGATCTCGCCGGAATCGAAGGCATTCAGCGTAGCGTTGAAGTCAGTGCCGTAGTCGATGAACTCGACCCCGTCGAGCGGTGCTTCGCCGCCCCACCACTTGCCGTTCTCGCGGCGCTTGACGACCGCCTTCGACCCCACCGAATAAGACACCAGCTCGAAGGCTCCGGTGCCGATCGGCTTCTTGATCGGATCGGCGCCATCCTTGTCGAAGTCGCGGTGGACGACCAGGGCCGGATAGTCGGTGAGGCCCGGGATGATGGCGATATCGGCTTCGTTGAGCTTCAGCTTGACCGTGTGGTCGTCGACCTTGGTGATCGCGCCATCCTTGGCCTTGCCGGTCTTGGCGTCGATCAGCGCGCCGACACGGGCGGCCATGGAATTGCCGGACGCCCCCTTCTCGCACCAGCGGTTCAGATTGGCGACCACGTCGTCGGCGTTGAAGGCATCGCCATTGTTCCAGGTCACGCCCTTGCGCAGATGCAGCGTGTATTCGGTGGCGTCGTCATTGACGTCCCAGCTTTCCAGCAGCACCGGCTCGAAGGTGAACTGGTGCGTGTAGCGTACCAGCGGCTCCAGCCACGTGCGGGTGATGTTCGCCATCTCCGTCCAGTCATAGGTGCGCGGGTCCTTCTGCGCCTTGACCGACATCGCGACATGCAGCGTTCCGCCCTTCTTGGGCTCATCGGCGAGTGCCTTGGTCGGCGCGGCAAGGCCGAGCATGCCATAGGCGAAAGCCGTCGACGCGCCGAAGGCGCTCGCCAGAGCCAGGAATTCGCGCCGGTCGACACGACCCGCCCGCGCCTCCTCTGCCATCGCTTCGATAGCGGCCGGGACCCTGTCACCATTGCTTCTGAAAAGTGTCATTCTCGTTCTCCCATTGATTTCTTCAGGTCTTCGCCCGGTTGGTTTCAACTAACGCTGCTATCCATCAACTAACGCTGTCCGGCAGCTTTTCCTCACGCCGCGCGATCAAATCCGCGAGACCCTCGGCGATGCCCTCGTCGAGCTTCGGTTCCTGGTAGTCGGCGAGCATGGCGCGCGCCTTTTCGCGACCGCGCGTGTCATGGTCCTTCGCGCCTTCGGCGTTCCATTGCTCGAAGGAGTTGAAGTCCATGATGTTCGGCATGAAGAAGGCGCTCTCGAAATGCTCGAGCGTGTGCTGCGTGCCGAGGAAATGTCCTTGCGGACCGACCTCGCGGATCGCCGCCATCGCCTCCTTGAAATCGTCGAAAGGCACGCCGCCGGCATATTTGTACCAGCCGACGAGCTGCTCGCAGTCGGTGGCGAATTTCGAATAGCCGCAGGTGAGGCCCGCTTCCAGCCAGCCGGCGGAATGCCAGATGTAATTGGCGCCGGAGAGGATCGCGGCATGCATCAGCATGTTCGCCTCATAGCCGGCCTGCGCGTCGTTGAGCTTGGAGCCGACATGGAAGCCGGAGGTGCGCCAGGGCAATTTGTATTTCCTGGCCAGCGCGCCCATCAGATACATCATCTGGGCCGCCTCCGGCGTGCCGCCCATCGGAGCGCCGGTCTTCATGTCGACCGTGACCATGAATTGGCCGTAGATCTGCGGCGAGCCCGGGCGGATGAGCTGGGTCAGGGCCACGCCGGCAAGCGCCTCGGCGTTGACTTGCGCCACCGCGCCGACGGCGGAGGCCGAGGTCGACGCGCCGCACAGCGCGAAGGGCGCCAGGATCAGCGGCTGATTGTGGCTGGCATAGACCCGCATGGCGTCGATCATGGTGGCATCCCACACCAGCGGCGAATTGCAGTTGGTGATCGCCACCAGCACAGGGTTGTCGCGCACGAAGTCCTCGCCGAAGACGATGCCAGCCATCGCCATCGTGTCCTCGGCGCGTTCCTTCGACGTCACGATGCCCATGAACGGCTTGTCGGAATGTTTCAGGGCCGAGTGGATGATGTGCAGATGCCGCTTCGGCACGGCGATTTCCATCGGCTCGCAGATGACCGAGCTCGACGAATGCAGCGCCGGCGCCATGTAGGCCATCTTGTGGAAATTGTTGAGGTCGGCGAGCGTGCCGTAGCGGCGCTTGTTGTCGAGGTCGCGGATATAGGGCGCGCCATACATCGGCACGAAGATCGAGTTCTTGCCGCCGACGCGCACGGTGCGCTCGGGGTTGCGCGCGTTGAGCGTGAACTCCGCCGGAACCTTCGAGACGAGTTCCATCAGCAAAGCGCGGTCGATGCGGACACGCGTCTCCCGCACGTCCGCGCCGGCCGCTTTCCAGAGCTCGATCGCCCCGTCGTCGCGGAATTCGCACCCCACCTCCTCGAGGATCTTGAGCGATTCCTCGTGGATCAGCTCCACCGCCTCGTCAGGCACGATCTCATAAGCGGGGATCTTGCGGACAAGGGTCGGGAAGGACGCGATCGGCGCGCTTCTCAGCGCCTTGCGGCCAAGACGGCCACCGCCGCGGCGGTGGGTCTGTTCGGTCAATTCAACGGCCGGTGCGTTCATGGAGCCTCCTTCTTCCCGCCACTCACGTTAGCGAGGCAAAATATGGCTGTGACGCTGGAAAATCCTGATCTTCTGTATAAGCTCACCTTATGCGAAGCCTGCGCCACCTCCTGCCCTCAGCCGGCAGCCTCATCGTCTTCGAAGCCGCGGGCCGGCTGTCGAGCTTCACCGCCGCCGGACGCGAACTCGGCATGACCCAGGCGGCCGTCTCCTATGCCGTGCGCGGCCTGGAGGAGCAGCTCGGCGCCAAGCTCTTCCAACGGCGCCACCGCCAGGTGATTCTGACGGAGGCCGGCGAGCGCTTCCATGCCGACGTTTCGCTCGGCCTGTCGCATATCCGCAAATCGGCGGAGGACCTGCGCCTGCAGGCGACGGGCGGGCACGTGACGCTTGCCGCCTCGACAGCCTTCGGCTCGTTCTGGATGATGCCGCGCCTGCAGCAGTTCCGCGACGAACTGCCGGGCGTCGACCTGCGCATCCAGACCGCCGACCGCGATCTCGACATCATCGCCGAGGGCATTCCGCTCGGGGTGCGCGGCGGCGTGCCGCGCGACTGGCCGGACTATCACTCGCTGTCGCTCTCCGACGAGGAGATCTTCCCGGTCGCGGGACCGAGCTATCTCGCCAAATTCGGCAAGCCGAAGACGGTCGAGGAACTGGCCACGCACCGGCTGATCCATCTCGAGGAGCCCTATCGCGAGGCGCCGAACTGGGACGAATGGTTTGCTTCGGCCGGAACCAGCCTGCGCAACGCAGAGCGCGGCTTGCGCATCAACGATTATGCCCTGGTGATCCAGGCGGTGATGGAGGGGCAAGGCATCTCGCTCGGATGGCGGCATCTGGTCGAGCGGCTGGTTGCGTCCGGGCTGCTGGTGCCGGTGACGGACCATGTGATGCGGACCGGCATCGGCTTCCATGTCATCTGGCCGAAGAACCGCGACCTCAGCGACAATGCGCGCAGGGTCAGGGACTGGCTGGTGGCGCAGGCGTGAAACTGCGCACCGCAAGCCGGCGCATAGCCAGTTCACGGTGCGGCCGACAGGCTCACACCGAGCCGTCGTTCTTCAACCCGAGCACATCGATCCTGTCGATGGTCGGCGGTCCGGCAAACAGGGTCTCGGCATTGGCCATCAAGGCCTTGGCGATCTCGCCGGTGAGATGCGCCTCCCGCCCGGCTTCGTCGTGAAAGGCGTCGAAAACGCCGAAGACGCTTGGCGAAAGCTGCAGGGCAAACCAGATCGGCGTCCCGGCCTCCCGGTTGGCAAGCTGCAGCCCGGCCTGCAGGAAGGCGGCGACGTCCTTTTCCTTGCCGGGCTTGGCTTCGAAACGGGCGAACAGTGCAAGCTTGATCATTTCTTCTCTCCTTCGGTGCACGGCCAGATCGACCGTCGCGGAGCAGGGTCGCAGCACTGAAGCGAAAACAGTATTGGCAGAAATGACTTCTTTGATATCATTCTTGCCATGAACATTTCCGTACTTGTTCTCGACGGCGCATTCGACACCGGGCTGGCCTGCGTTCTGGACGTCTTCGGCACGGCCAACGAACTCGCCGCCATGCTGCCGGCGCCGCCCAACCGCTTCGTCACCACCATCGTGGGGGTTAGCGACAGCGTGCGCACCGCACACGGAATGCAAGTGCCAGCCGTACCGATTGGCAGCGAACCAGCCCCCGACTGGCTTTTGATCCCTGCGCTCGGCCAGAAAATGCCCGAGCCACTGGGCGCTGCCCTGAAGCGGAGCGATGTCGGCGCGGCGGTCAAAGCGCTGCAGGCTCGTTCCGGCGACGGCACACGCATCGGCGCGGCGTGCATCGGCACCTTCGTTCTCGCCGAAAGCGGCCTGCTCGACGGACGGCCATCGACGACGACATGGTGGTTGGCGCCGATGTTCAGGCAGCGTTATCCCGGAATACGGCTCGACGCTTCGCGCATGCTGGTCAATGACGGCCAATTCGTCACCGCGGGCGCAGCGCTCGGCCATATCGATCTCGCTTTGCTGGTGATCCGGCAGGCAAGTCCGGAACTCGCTGCGCTGACCGCGAAATATCTGATCGTCGACAGCCGGCCGCTCCAATCTGCCTACGCAATTTCAGATCACCTTGCCCATTCGAATCCGCTGGTCGAGCGCTTCGAACGCTGGGCGCGTGGACGGCTTGCCGACGGTTTCAACCTCGATGAGGCGGCCGCGGCGCTCGGCGCCAGCAAGCGCACACTGTCACGGCGCGTCAACGATGTGCTGGGCAAGACGCCGCTGTCCTTCTTCCAGGACCTGCGTGTCGAACAGGCGGTGCATCTCTTGAAAACCACATCGGACAGCGTAGAGGAGATCGCGGCCAAGGTCGGCTACGGCGATGGGGTGACGTTGCGCAACTTGTTGCGGCGACGGCTGCGCAAGGGGGTGCGCGAGATCCGCGCCGCCAGCTGATCCACCGCCGCCGTCATTCTGTCCCTCCCCCACCGGCCGCGAATCCGCCTATAATGACCGCATGCCCATCCGCCAGCTTTCCGAAACGATGATCAACCAGATCGCTGCCGGCGAGGTCATCGAGCGTCCGGCGAGCGTGGTGAAGGAGCTGGTCGAGAATGCCCTCGATGCCGGCGCCTCGCGCGTCGAGGTCGTCACGGCGGGCGGCGGTCTGAACCTCATCCGCGTCACCGATGACGGCTCGGGCATTCCCGAAAAGGAGCTGGCGCTGGCGATCGCGCGGCACTGCACCTCGAAGCTCTCCGACGACATCCACGACATCCGCTCGCTCGGCTTCCGCGGCGAGGCGCTGCCCTCGATCGGTTCCGTCGCGCGGCTGTCGATCCGATCGCGCACGGCAAGCGGCGACAGCGCGGCCGAGATCGGCATCGACGGCGGGCGCGTCTTACCGGTGAAGCCGGCGGCGGCCAATCGCGGCACCACGGTCGAAGTGCGCGACCTCTTCTTCGCCACGCCGGCCAGGCTCAAATTCATGAAGGGCGAGCGCGCCGAAAGCTCGGCCACCGGCGACGTGGTGAAGCGCATCGCGATCGCTTTCCCGGCCGTGCGCTTCACGCTTGCCGGTCCCGACCGCTCGACGCTGGAACTGCCGGCTACGGACGACACGCCGGAAGGCCGCCTTGCCCGCGTCGCGCAGGTGATGGGCAAGGATTTTCCAGACAATGCCATTGCCATCGATGCCGCGCGGGAGGGTGTCCACCTCGCCGGCCACGTCTCGATCCCGTCCTACACGCGGGCGAACGCGCTGCAGCAATATGCCTATGTCAACGGACGGCCGGTGCGCGACAAGCTGATCGCCGGCGCGATCCGCGGTGCCTTCGCCGACGTTCTGCCGCGCGACCGGCATGCGGTGACCGTGCTGTTCCTGTCGCTTGATCCATCGACCGTGGACGTCAACGTGCATCCGGCCAAGGCCGATGTGCGGTTCCGCGATCCCGGACTGGTGCGCGGGCTGATCGTCGGAGCCATCCGCGAGGCGCTGGCCGGCGCCGGCATCCGCGCGGCGACCACGGGGGCCGCCGGCATGATGGCGGCATTCCGGCCGGGGGCGGCGCCCTACTCGCATGCCGGCCCGGCCAACGGCCATCGCAGCTACGAGGCCGCTTATCACGCTTCCGGCTCCGGAGGCTTCGATCCGTTGCGCTCGGCGCAGCGGCCACTCGACATGGGCTACGGTGAACCAAGGCCGCGGTCCAACGGCTTTGCCGAAAACGAGCAGGCCGCCTTCGACACCGGCCCGCTCGCCAGTGCCGACGCTCGGGCCGGCGTCGCTGAGCCGGCCGAAGCGCTGCTTGGCATGATATTAGGCGCGGCGCGCGCGCAGGTGCATGAGAACTACATCGTCGCCCAGACGCGGGATTCGCTCGTCATCGTCGACCAGCATGCCGCACATGAGCGGCTGGTCTACGAGGCGCTGAAGAATGCGCTGCATGCGCGCGCGGTGCCGTCGCAGATGTTGCTTTTGCCCGAGATCGTCGACCTGCCGGAAGAAGATGCCGAGCGGCTGGCGATGCATTCCGACACGCTCGCCAAATTCGGCCTCGGCCTCGAGCGCTTCGGCCCCGGCGCGGTGGCGGTGCGCGAGACGCCGTCGATGCTGGGCGAGACCAATGTGCAGCAGCTGGTGCGCGACCTTGCCGACGAGATCGCCGACAACGACACCGTCGAGACGCTGAAGGAACGGCTGGACAAGATCGCCGCGACCATGGCCTGCCACGGCTCGGTGCGCTCGGGCCGGCTGCTCAAGGCCGAGGAGATGAATGCGCTGCTGCGCCAGATGGAGGCGACGCCCGGGTCCGGCACCTGCAACCATGGCCGCCCGACCTATATCGAGCTCAAGCTCGCCGACATAGAAAGGCTGTTCGGGCGGCGGTGATCTCTTGGCTGTTGCGCATTGCCAAGGTTGGTGAGATGTGCCTGAGCATCATTTCTTCCGATGGTATTTTCTTGTCTTGAGGTTGAGGACATAGTCGTTCGCGCTTGCGAATTTGCCGCCTCCAAAATCCACTGAAATGACGACTTTGCCGCCCTCCACCCATTTTTGCACGTTCATGTAAATGGGCGTCGTCGACATACCGGCGTTGCAGTCCTCATCGTCGAAGCCGATCTCCTGAACGGCCTTCCTTTTCTTCTTATCGATCACCAGCATTTTCGTCATGCAGATGCCGGCGTCGGACTTCGTGTAGATCCCCGCAAATCTGTCGCGGGTCGTCTCAGCCCAAAAGGGAATTTCAACGATGCCGTCGATCTTCAGGTCGCCTGTATTGTCAAGACTCGCGACCTTCCTGAGCGTAACGGGAAATTTGTCCACGCCTTTGCTCCAGCTTCCCGCAACGCCGCTGTCGCTGATCTCGAGAGAGAAAGGACATCCCGTGGTGTCGACGGGTGTCTTCGACCCCATCACCAACACGCGCTCGAATTCCTTGTCGTCCGCGATTTCGCACAGCGTGAGCCTTTGGCCGTCCGCCTTGCCGTAGATTGCAACGGGACTTTGCCTGGCGTCGTAGAAGTAGCTTCCTTCGACGGTGATGCCGCTGCCGAAGCTGGCATAGCGCTGCACGGAGAAATGGACCGGGTTCGGCCC
The DNA here is from genome assembly GCF_006439495.1 of Mesorhizobium sp. B3-1-8. Lineage (NCBI taxonomy): Bacteria > Pseudomonadati > Pseudomonadota > Alphaproteobacteria > Hyphomicrobiales > Phyllobacteriaceae > Mesorhizobium > Mesorhizobium sp. B3-1-8. Next base: position 130,595 of record NZ_VFTK01000006.1, on the reverse strand, counting down.
GATGGAGCCTTCGTAGTTTTCCACCTGGTACCAGCCCGCGAAGGCTTTCCCGCTTAGCATCAGCAGGCAGAAAACCGTGGCAATGAAGCCTCTTCCCATCCCGATCCCCCTCATCAAGTCGGATCAGGATAGCTCGCCCTGTGCCTACATCACAGAGGGCATCGGTGACGGATCGCAAATCATCAATCGAGTCGGGAAACGATCACAACTCTCTGATCTACCGCTTCAAATTCACCACGATCACGCCGCCCAGCGCCAGCGCGCCGCCGAGGATGCCTAGCAGCGACGGCACTTCGCCCAGCCAGAAGAAGCCGATCAAGGCGGAGGTCGGCGAGACGAGGTAGAGAAAGTTAGACGCACGTGCGGCAGGCAGGCGCGAGAGCGCGGTCGCCCAGGCGGCATAGGCGATCAACGAGGGCACGATGCCGAGATAGATGACGGCGCCGAGACCGGCGGTGTCGGCGACCGCCGCCTGCGAAAACGCTTCCGGCAGGAACGGCGACAGGCAGAGCGCGCCGAGCACCATATTGGAGGCGGAGATCGTCAGCGGATGATGGCGGGCAAAGAGCGGCTTTTGCACGATGGTGTTGACGGCGGAACAAAGTGCTGAGCCCAGCACCAGCAGCGCGCCGGCGTTGAAATGCAGGCCGTGCCCGTCGGCGACCGCGATGATGCCGATGCCGGCGAAGGAAATGACGGTGCCCAGCCAGGCAAGCCCCGAGAAGCGCTCGCCAAGCAGCGCCATCGCCATGATGGCGGTGAAGATCGGGCTGACATTGATGATGAAGCCGGCCGCGCCCGCCGAGACGGTCAGCTCGCCGAAATTGAGCATGGCGGTGTAGAGCGCGACGAAGATGGCGCCGCCGAAGCCGAAGCGCCACAATTCGTCGATCCTGGGCAGCGCCGGGCGCTTCACCGCGAGGAAAATGGCGGCCGGAACCGCCGCGATGGCAAAGCGCAGCGCCCCTAACTCCAGCGGCTGGAAGGCGGCAAGGCCGGCGCGGATTGCCGGGAAAGCCGAGGCCCAGCCGATGACCGTCAACGTCACCGCGACCGCGGCGGCGGTGTCCATGCGCTGTGTCTCATTCAACGTGCCGGTGTAAGCGCTCATTGCCGTAACCTCGTCTTTCCTCGCCATGGACGCAGAAAACGCCATTGCCGGGCAATTGACAAACGACCAATTCGAGGGTCAGCTGTGAATATGGATCACAGCTCCGACCAGATACTGCCGCTCGAAACCTTGCGCGCCTTCGATGCGGCGGCGCGTATGGGGAGTTTTTCCGCGGCGGCTGAAAAGCTCAACCTCACCCATGGCGCGGTGAGCCGCCAGATCGCCAAGCTGGAGGACTGGCTTGGCTTGAAGGTGTTCGAGCGCAACGCGCGCGGCGTGACGCTGACGATCGAGGGTAACCGCCTGCATTTGCGGACCACCGAGGCCTTCGCGCTGATCTCGGTCAACTCCGACCGCTGGGTCGAGCCGCGCGGCACCGCCGTGGTGCGGCTGGCTTCGATCCCGTCGGTGAGCGGGCTATGGCTGATGCCGCGCATGGCCGCATTGGAGAACCATCCGACCAAGCTGCGCATCGTGCTCGACGTCGACAACCGCCAGGCCGACCTCGCCGACGAAGGCATCGACCTTTCGGTGCGCTGCGGGCGCGGCCGCATCCCGGGCCGCGTCTCGGTGCAACTGTTCGAGGAGCATGTTTTCCCGATCGCCTCGCCCGAGCTGGCGAAGGAGATCGGACGAGGCGACCCAGCCCGGCTGCTGAAATTCCCGCTGATCAACGATTCCGACGCTTCCGCTTGGCGCGCCTGGTTCGCGGCGCAGGACGTGGATTATCGCCCGCGCCCGCAGGACCGGCGTTTCGAAGACTATAATCTGGTGCTCGACGCGGCGGCGCACGGGCTGGGTATCGCGCTGGCGCGACCGCCGCTCACGGCGGACCAGATCGGGTCCGGCCGTATCGTCGCCGTCGATGAGCGCGTCGCGCTCAATCCGGTGTCTTATTGGATGGACCGCCCGGTCGGCCGGCCGCGCGCGGCGGCGGCGGACCTTGCCAGGCGCATCGCCGAACAGGCAGGGCTTGCTCCGGAAAAGCTCGAAGCTTTCCTTCAGGACGACGGCTAAAGCGCGTCGCGCTGAAACGGATTCAGGCGACGCGCTTAAGTCTTTGTTTTGATGCATGTCGTTGTCCCAGAACCGCTGCGCACTTCCGGGCGACATGCATTGGAGCGTTTCACCGTTTCACGGAAACGGCGAACCGCTCCATCTCCTTATTTTTTGACGCAATTCCGGACGGAAAGGCTACGGCGAAGTCGCCGGACCTAACCGCTCACACTTTTCCTGGTTAGCGAAGCAGCAGCACCATGATCGTTGCCGTCACCGCAGAGACGATGGCCGTGACAACCGAGATCGTCCAAAGGGATATCGGCGCGGCTTCCGATCGCGGGGCGTGTCCAGCCGGGCGGACGGAGGCACCGCGCGGCTGAGGCGCGTTGGCATTGGCCGCGACCAGCGCTGAAGCGGAAGCGATGGCCGGCGAAAACGTGGATAATGCCGGCGCAACCGTGGGCCTGGACGTATTGTCGGTAACCGCTGCCGGTGGCGGGACGAAGCCGCGTGGGGCCTGATCGGTATCCGTCGCCGCCCGGCCGGTCGAGGGTCTTGCCGGCGTATCGTCGACGGCGGCATCGGGCTCCATGACGGCCCGGTAGGCGTCCTCGACCTCGGAGGACGACAGGCGTTGCGATGCCTGAGCGGCCTGGCGCGGCTGCGCGCTTTGCAGCGACTGGGCCGCGATTTGCGCCGCCTGCCCCGTCGTGGGGGCCGGTGGCTGGATCAGCGCCTTGATCAAAGCCGTCGTCGCCGGATCGGCCTTGGGCGACGGCACCGCCTGCGGCGTGAGCGCCTCATTGATCAGCGTCTTCAGGCGGGTCGAGGCGATGTCCATGCCGGATTCCGGAAACCATTTTGCCGCTCAGCCATACTGGATGAGCATTGCGTCAAGCTTGACGTTGCTTGCGATTTGTGGCGATTGAAACCCGATGAACTCAAGCGTCTTTTCATGATGAACCGTTTCGAAGGCCCGGGCGGCAGGGAAGCCCGGATCCGTTATCTCGACGGCGACTTCCAGGTCACCAGTCCCGGCTCTTTCGTGCGCTGCGCGGTGACGGGCGAGAACATTCCCCTCGACGAGCTCAAATATTGGAGCGTTGCCCGGCAGGAGCCCTATGTGAACGCGGCGGTCTCGCTTGCCCGCGAGATCGAGATGCACCCGGAATTGCGCAAGCGGGGATAGGCCATGCGAGCCCATGGCACCGCGGCCATCGACCTCGACCGCTTAGGGCACTGCATTGAAAAACTTCAGGAAATCTCTCAAGACCCTTGTTCGCATGCCGCTTGTCATGCGTGCGAGATTGCGCGATCGGGCGGTGTCGAGGGCGCCCCGATTCAAGCTGACGGCCTGCGCCATCTTCCGTGAGGAAGCGCCGTTCCTGGCCGAATGGATCAGGTTCCACCAGAATGTGGGATTTGAGCATTTCTATCTCTACAACAACTTCTCGATCGACGACTTCAAAGCCGTGTTGAACCCGTTCATCCAGGAGGGGCTGGTTACGCTGGTCGACTGGCCGCGGCCGGTGGGGCAACTGTCGGCTTATAGGGACTGCATCCGCAGGCACTGGCGTGAAGCGTTGTGGATCGGATTCTTCGACATCGATGAGTTTCTTTTCGCGCCCGACGGACGTGACGTGCCCTCGGTTCTGAGGGACTATCGCGACCTGCCAGGCGTTTGCGTCTGGCAAGCGTTCTATGGCTCCTCCGGCCATGTCGAGCGACCGGAACGGCGGGTGGTCGAGGCATACACGATGCGAGCCGGGCCGGACATCACGACGGTCAAGACAATCCTCAATCCCCGCATGGTCTACAAGCCGGGCGTCCATCAGTCGAAATTCCTGTCCGGTGAAGGGATGGACACCCATCGACGGACCATCGCGCCCGGCGTGCCTCCCCAGCTCGATATCCTGAGGATCAATCACTATTGGTCGCGCTCGCTCGCCGACCTTGACCAGAAAATCCGGCGCGGCGACGCCTCGACTTCCGCGCTGCGCGACAGGGATTGGCATTTCGACTTCGAGAGCAAGCTCAATGTCGAGCGCGACGAGGCGATCCTGAGGGCGATGCGGCGCCCAGGATAGCCGTAGCCACCTCCTCTTCCCCCTCCCATCGACGGTCTCAGGCCGTCATTTCAGTGCTGACACTTTCGCATTTCTGAGGCTATTAGACAGCAAAGGGCGATGGGTACGGGGGTTATCGTGAAGGTTCTTGTGACGGGTGGGGCCGGCTTTATCGGCTCGCATCTATGCGACCTGCTGCTCGCACGGGAACGCCAGGTAATATGTGCCGACAATTTTTCGACCGGCTCGGAGGAAAACATCCGTCACCTTCTGGGCAATCCAAATTTCGAGTTTCTCAGGCACGACGTTACCGTCCCTCTCAAAGTCGAAACGGATGAGATCTTCAATCTCGCCTGCCCGGCCTCGCCCGTTCACTATCAGCGCATTCCGATCGAGACGACCAGGACCTGCGTCTATGGAGCGATCAACATGCTCGATCTCGCATGCGCTTCCGGAGCCAGGATTCTTCAGGCATCGACATCCGAGGTCTATGGCGATCCGCAAGTCCATCCTCAGACCGAGGCCTATTGGGGCCACGTCAATCCGATCGGGCCGCGCAGCTGTTACGACGAAGGCAAGAGATGTGCCGAAGCGCTGTTCTTCGACTACTGGCGCCAGTCGAAATTGCCGATCAAGGTGGTGCGCATCTTCAACACATACGGACCGCGCATGCACCTGTCGGATGGACGGGTGGTCAGCAATTTCATCGTCCAGGCCCTGCGGAACGACCCCATAACCATCTACGGCGACGGAAGCCACACGCGCAGCTTCTGCTATGTCGACGACCTCGTGGACGCGATGGCTCGGATGATGGCTGCGCCCAACGATTTCGTGGGCCCCCTCAACGTTGGGAACCCGACGGAAGTCACGATCCTGGAACTGGCCGAACTTGTATTGGGTATCGTCGGCGGCAAGTCCAAAATCGAGTTCAAGCCCCTCCCGCAGGACGATCCCCGCCAGCGCCAACCCGACATAGGCCTGGCGCGAGCGACGCTGGACTGGTCTCCTCGCGTCGCTCTCGAAGATGGGCTCGGCGAGACGGTTCGCTACTTCCGCCGGCTGATCGACGGCAATTGACGGCGGGCACCGGGCAAGCCGGCGCTGGACCTGAAGACCGCTTGACGCTTTTCGGCACCACGCTCAAAGCTCAGCCCCGCATCTTGCGCAGGCGCCAGGCGTCGAGCGTCTCGTCTACGATGCGTTCGGGCACATGATCGAGCTCGAACACGGCCTCGATATCGAGCACGTCCAGTTGATCGAGGAAACCGGAGGGCGTCTCGCCATGGCGCAGCCGCGCGGCGTCCTTTGCCGTGGTGACGAGGCGCAGCCCCTCCTGCCGGGCAAGCATCAGGAGGTCGCCTAGCTCGTCCTGGGCGTAGAAATGATGGTCCGGGAAGGCTCGCGACAGTGCGACTTCGCCGCCCGCGCCGCGCACCGTATCGAAGAATTTCTCCGGATGGCCGATGCCGGCGAAGGCCAGGAAGCGGCCGCCGGCGAAGCGCGACGGGTTGGCTGGCTCGACCTGCGCCAGGAAGATCGGCCGGCCGGCGCGCGCCGCCTGGCGCACGACGCCGTCGGCGGCGGCCCCCTCGCCCATCTTCAGCAGGCCGCTGGTGAAGACCAGTTGGTCGACGACCCTGGCGCGGAGCGGCCCGCCCGGGATGACGCGGCCGTTGCCGATGCCGAAGCGGGCGTCGACCACGACCAACGCATAGTCGATGTGGATTCGCGCCGACTGGAAGCCGTCATCCATGATCAGGAAGTCGCAGCCATGTTCCTCGATGAGCAGCTTCGCGCCGGCGGCGCGGTTCGCCGTCACCGCGACGGGCGCATGTTCGGCCAGAAGCAGCGGCTCGTCGCCGACATGCTTGGCGGCGTCATGATGCGCGTCGACGACATGCGGCCTGGCGAAAGACCCGCCGTGGCCGCGCGACAGGAAGCCTGGCGTGAGTTGCATGCGCCTGGCCTGCCTGGCCAAGGCAATGGCGACCGGCGTCTTGCCGCTGCCGCCGACGGTCAGGTTGCCGACGCACAGCACCGGCGCTGCGACCTTCTCGCGCGGGGCGTGGCGCATGCGGCGGCCGGCGACCAGCCCATAGATCGCCGATGCGGGCGACAGCGCAAGCACGCGCCAGTCCGGCTTTTCCCACCAGAAGGGTGGCGCTTCGCTGGTCATCGCGCTTGCCCCATGCGTCTCGGCTTCGCGCATGGACTTTTCCAAAAACCGGTCCCGATTTTTGGCATCATGATCTAGCGCCCGTTTGCGCCTTTCAGGCGCGCCTTGACAACCAGCGGCTGGATATAGGGCTCCAGCGATTTCAGCGTGCGGGCAAGCGCGCCGCGCATCTCGTCGACGGTGGCAGCACCGGCCGCCATCATTTCGTGGCGCGCCGCTTCGTTGCTCAAAAGGAAATTGACGGCTCCGGTCAGCATGTCGCGGTCGCGCACCAGCTTGGCGCCGCCGCTGTCGAGCAGACGCTGATAGGCCTCGCGGAAATTCTGCACGTTACGGCCGGCCAGCACTGCGGTTTCGAGCATCGCCGGCTCGAGCGGGTTCTGGCCGCCTTGCGAAGTCAGCGAGCGGCCGACGAAAGCGATCTCCGTCAGCCTTAGATAAAGGCCCATTTCGCCGATCGTGTCGCCGAGAAGGATGTCGGTATCGTGGGAGATGCGGTCACCCTTGCCGCGCCTTGCCACGGACAGGCCCATGCCGGAAATCTGCGCGGCCAGCGCATCGGCGCGATCGGGGTGACGCGGCACGATGATGGTCAAGAGCCCGTGATGGCGCTTGTGCAGGCTGGCATGGACCTCCGCGGCCACGACCTCCTCGCCATCGTGGGTCGAGATCGCAGCCCAGGTCGGACGGCCGCCGATCTGGCGCTGCAGGGTGGCTAAGGCCCGCTCGTCGGCCGGCGGCGGGCTGGTGTCGACCTTGAGGTTGCCGGAAACGGTGACCGGCCGGGCGCCCAGCGCGCGGAACCGCTCGCCGTCGACATCCGACTGGGCAATGACGTGGGCAAGGTTCTCGAACAGCGCCTCGGCAACGCCGGCGCGCTTCTTCCAGGACATGAAGGAGCGGTCGGACAACCTGCCATTGACCAGAACCTGCGGCACGTTGCGGGCGCCAAGCTCCAGGATGGTCATCGGCCAGATTTCCGATTCGGCGATGATCGCCAGTTCCGGCCGCCAGTGATCGAGGAAGCGGCTTACCGCCGGCTTGAGATCGAGCGGCACATATTGGTGGATGATGCGGCTGCCGAGACGCTCTTCGGCGACCTTGGCCGAGGTCACGGTGCCGGTGGTCAGGACGATGTTGACGCCATAGTCGAGGATGCTCTCGACCAGCGGCACCACCGCGATCGTCTCGCCCACGCTTGCGGCATGGATCCAGATCACCGGCCCTTCCGGACGGGGACGGCCGGCGACGCCATAGCGTTCGCGGCGGCGGACGCGATCCTCCTTGCCGCGCGAGGCGCGCCAGGCGACATAGGGGCCGATCAGCGGATAGGCGGCCGCCCCCGCATAGCGATAGGCAGTCAGGGCCGCACGCGCCCAGCGCTCGCTCATTTGCCGCCGTCCACGAGGCGATAAGCCTCAGCCGTCGCGACATTGAGAGAGGCAGTGAGCTCCTGGCGCTTGCGCTCCATCTCGGCGTCGTCGGCATCGGCGGGCACGAAGACAGGCGGCCCCACGATGACCGCGGAGCGGCCGAAAGGCAGGTTGATGGTGGTCTTGTCCCAGCTCTTCTCCAGCACCTTGCGGCGGCTGGTGGCGATGGCCGAGGGCAGGATCGGCCGGCCGGAAAGCCTTGCCAGGAGAACGATGCCAAGCCCGGCGTCGCGCGGCGTGCCGTTCGGGATGTCGGCGATCATGGCGACGTTCTTGCCCGCGACGAGCGACTTCTTGAGCGCGATCAAGGCCTTGGCGCCACCTTTGTCGAGATGCCTCGAACTGTTGCGGCCGCCCGAGCCGCGCACCGCCTCGATGCCGAATTTCTCGATCATCAGCGCCTGGAGCTCGGCGTCGGCGCTGCGCGAAACCATGGCGACCAGCTGCCGGCCCTTGGGATAATAGGCGGGGGTCAAAAGATGCTGGCCGTGCCAGAGCGCGATGATGCCGGGCTCGAGATGGGCATAAGCGCCACCAGCTACCTGGGTCGAGCCCTCGACCAGCGGGCTGGTGAGGCGAATCAGCCGCAGGAACCAGGCGAACAGGCTGGCGATGAAGTTCTTGACGAAACTCGACTGCGCCAACGGCTCGCGGATACGCCGCCACAGCGTGCGCGTTCCGCCGCGCCTGGCGGCGCGCCGCCTGGTCGCCCCTTTCACCGCTTCATGCTCCATCGACGTCAACCGCCGACCTTCGATTCTGGATCGAGCAGACGGTGCAGATGAACAACGAAATAGCGCATATGGGCATTGTCGACACTGGCCTGCGCCTTGGCTTTCCAGGCGCCAAGCGCGGTCTGATAGTCGGGATAGATGCCGACAATGTCGAGGGAGTCGAGGTCACGGAACTCGGTTCCACCCAGCTTTTTCAGCTCGCCACCGAAAACCAGGTGCAAAAGCTGCTTCTTTCCGTCTTCCACGGCCATGCCGACCCTTCGCAGATTCATGAGTTTTGTGAAACGTTTAGCCCAAAGCGGCCGATTTTGGAACTGCGGGCCGACTCACCCTTGGTCAATGCCGGCAATGACGCCGGCGAGCACGGCAAGCAGCTCGCCGCTGCCGGCGGCGAGCGCGCCGTGATTGATCACCTCGCCAGCGTAGCGCGGCGGCTTGCCGGTACGGTCGAGCAATGCGCCGCCGGCCTCGGTGAGGATCAGATCGGCGGCGGCGATGTCCCAGTCATGCGCGCTCGGCTTGACGAAGGTCGCGTCGAGCTTGCCTGCGGCGATCATCGCCAGCCGATAGGCAAGCGAAGGAATGTAGGCGGTCCGCCGCAGCCTGTCTTGCCAGGCCTCCGGCATCAAGTCGACCAGCGGCTTGGGTCCGCCGATATCAACGCTTTCGCCCAGCGGACGCACATGGATGCGCTTGTCGTTCAGATAGGCGCCCTCGCCCGGCAGCGCCCAATAGGTCTCGCGTTTGGCCGGGCATTCGAGCACGCCGGCCAGCGAACGCCCGTCCTCGACCACGGCGACGCTGACGCACCAGGAATGCAGGCCGTCGAGAAAGCCGCGCGTGCCGTCGATCGGATCGACGACGAAGGTGCGGCGGGCCGACAGCCTGGCATGGTCGTCGGCGGTCTCCTCCGACAGCCAGCCATAATCCGGACGCGCCCGGAGCAAGGTCTCGCGCAGATAGGCGTCCGCAGCATGGTCTGCCTCGCTCACCGGCGAGGTGCCGCCCTTCATCCACACCTGCGGGTTGTTGCCGAAATAACGCATGGCGATGGCGCCGGCCTCGCGGGCGGCCTCGCGCAGCAGAGCGAGGTCGTCGCGGGCCTCATTCGAAGTCAATTGGTCAAGCGCCGGCAAGGGTCATCCCTTCAATCAGGAGCGTCGGCGCCGCCGTGCCGAAATTGCGGTCGAGATCGTTGGCCGGCACCATGTTGAGGAACATGGTCTTCAGGTTCGAGGCGATCGTCACCTCGGCCACCGGATAGGCCAGCGCGCCGTTCTCGATCCAGTAGCCGGAAGCGCCGCGGCTGTATTCACCGGTCACCATGTCGACGCCCTGGCCGAAGACCTCGGTGACATAGAAGCCGCTCTTCAACGACGCGATCAAATCCTGCGGCGAACGCTCGCCTGGCTCGATGGCAAAGTTGGTCGAGGATGGCGAAACCGACGAGCCGCTGCGCGAGCCGCGTCCATTGGTGACGAGACCGAGCTCGCGCGCGGCCGAGGTCGACAGGAACCAGTGGTTCAACACGCCCTTCTCGACCATCAGCAGCTTGTCGCCCTCGACGCCCTCGCCATCGAACGGGCGGGAGGCCTGGCCGCGCCGCCGCAAAGGCTCGTCGGTGACGGTGATGGCGGCCGAGGCCACCGCTCTGCCCATCATGTCGCGCAGGAAGCTGGTCTTGCGGGCGACCGCGGCGCCGTTGATGGCGCCGGCCAGATGGCCGGCTATGCCGCGCGCGACGCGCGGATCGAACACCACGTCGACCGGGCCGGTCGCCGCCTTGCGGGCGCCGAGGCGACGCACCGCGCGTTCGCCGGCCTTGCGGCCGATCTCTTCCGGCGCGTCGAGATCGGCGAAATGCTGGCGCGAGGAGAATTCGTAGTCGCGCTCCATCGCCGTGCCCTCACCCGCGATGACGCTGGTCGAGCGCGAGAAACGCGAGGCGACGTATTGGCCGACAAAGCCATGCGAAGTGGCGAGAACCAGGCCTCCCAGGCCGGCGCCGGCGCTGCTGCCCGCGGAATTGGTGACGCCCTTGACCGCCAATGCGGCCGCTTCGGCGGCAAGGGCAGCTTCCTTGAGCTGGTCGGCGGAAACTTCGGTCGGGTCGAAGAGATCGAGATCGCGCAAATTGCGGGCGAGCAGCGCGGGATCGGCGAGGCCCTGGAACGGATCCTCGGGCGAAACCCTGGCCATGGCAACGGCACGCTCGGCAAGCGCCTTCGGGTCGGATGCGGCGGTGGCCGAGACGCTCGCCACACGCTGGCCGACGAAGACGCGCAGCGACACATCCTCGCTCTCCGACGATTCGGTGCCCTCGACCTTGCCCAGCCGGACCGAGACGCCGGCCGAACGGCCGCGCACCGCGACCGCGTCGGCCGCGTCGGCGCCGGCGCGCCTGGCAGCCTCGACGAGCGCCGCGACGCGATCGGTCAATTTCGCTGCGTCGGGCTTATCGGTCATAAGGTTGTTCCCGTTTGTTCACGCAGTCTGCCAAGCCGGATCCGGCCGCGTCCATCCGTGGCTGCCACCGCACCATCTATGGAGGCTCCCGCACCATCTATTGTTCCATTGCCGCTTGTGCAATGGGCGGCGGGCAATCAGGATACCGCGACCAAATCGCCCAAAAGCGACAGGAAGGGGTTCCGATCGCGGGAAGAGCGTTCACGCTCCGATGAAGGGGGTTGGCCGCGCGCGTCAGCGCCGAGCTGATGGCGCCGGGCTAAAATGGGGGAAGGATGGAGTATTTCGTCGGTGGAGAGTTTACCTATGACTGGACCTCCCATCACCTGAAGCTTTGGGAGGAGCTTCTCGGCGACAAGGCCGGCACGGCAACGGCGGTGCTCGAAATCGGCTCCTTCGAGGGCCGTTCGGCGCTGTTTTTCCTGCAGTTCCTGCCAAAATCCCGCATCACCTGCGTGGACAGCTTCCAGGGCGGCGAAGAGCATGTCGGCTCGAAGTATGAATCGGACATGGCCGAGGTCGAACGACGCTTCGACCGCAATCTCAAGCCCTTCGCCGGCCGGGTCGAGAAACGCAAGGGCCACACGGTAACGATCCTGCCGGGCCTTGCCGCCGAACACCGGCTATACGACGTGATCTATGTCGACGGCGATCATTCCGCCACAGCCACTTACAGCGATGCCCGACTGGCCTGGGACCTGCTCGACAATGATGGTGTCATGATCCTGGACGATCATCCGTGGGGGCCAGATCTGCCGATGGCCAGGCGCCCCGAGGCAGGGATCGAAGCCTTCCTGAGCCAGGTCGCCGGGGAATACGAGCTGTTGCACCGGGACCAGCAGATCATCATTCGCAAGAACGGGATCGTCGCGGCCAAGTCATTCACGATCGCTGGACGCGACATCGGCGAACTGGCCGGCGGCGCGCTGTCGCCGCCGCTCGTCAGCTTCGTCGTCATCAACTGGAATTACGGCCGCTATGTCGGCGCGGCAATCGATTCCATACGCCGGCAGGACTATCCGCATTTCGAGTGCATCGTCATCGACAACGGCTCGACCGACGACAGCGTGCAGGTGATTGCCCGGCATGTCGAGGGCGATCCGCGTTTCCGGGTCGAGACGCTGGCGCAAAACGGCGGCCAGCTCGGCGCCGCCCTGTGGTCAATGGACAAGGTGAATGGCGGATTCGTGACCTTCGTGGACGCGGATGATGTGCTGTTCGACAACTACGCTTCGACGCACATCCAGGTGCACATGGCGTTGCAACGAAGCGTCGGCTTCACGTCAGCCAACGTCGCCGAGATGGATTCGACGGGCAAGGCCCTGACGGGCTCCTACCAGCAACTCCAGTTGAACAGACCGCACGCGCAACGAGGCCTTCGAGGCGAGCAGACCGTGTTGAGACTGCCGACGGTGTCCCCCTCGCAATACCGGCTCCTCGACGCCAACACGGCGACCATACCGCGGTGGCAAATAGGCTGGCTCTGGGCGCCAGGCAGCGCGAACATGTTCCGTACATCGGTGCTGCGTCTGTTGAGCCTGGACGACGGCAGCAACCCGCGGATGACGTCGGCGGACGGCTATTTCAATACGATCTGCCATGCCGTTGCCGGTAGCGCGCTGATCGACATGCCGCTGTCCGGCTATCGCCTGCACTCGAGCAACTATTTCGCGACCGGTGAAAGCATCGAGGGCATGCGTAGCGGAACAAGAGATTACACTATCAAGTTGGAGCAATTCACATATGAAAGCGTAAGATTCCTGATCGAACAAAGCGACCGTTTCGACTGGGTTCTGGGGGCAGAGTTTTGGCCTGTCGTAGACCGGGTCACACGGGAAAACCCTGATAAGTTGCGCGACTATTTCAGCAATGAGATCGCGGTCGAGATATTCAAGCGCAACGCGCCGCAATTGAGGTCTGTCTTCGGTGCCAAAGGATTCAGCAGGGAGGTCACGGCCCGGTTTTCCGGCGCACAGGCAAGATCTATCCTCAGAGCCGGTTTCGGAGGCGGAATTCCGATGCGCGTCCTTCGCAAAATGTTGTCCCGCGATCTCCGCGCCTTCCTGAAGAGGAAGCCGAGACGATAATGACCGCGCCGAAAATCAGCTTCCTCATCATCAACCACAATTACGGCCGCTATGTCGGCCAAGCGATATCGAGCGTTCTGTCACAAACTTATGACGACTTCGAATGCCTCGTCGTCGACAACGCCTCGACCGACGACAGCCGCGATGTCATCGCGGGGTTCGAGAATACCGAACCCAGGCTGGCGTTCGAATATCTGGACAGCAACCTGCACCAGATGGGCGCATTCCTTCACGTCGTGGATCGCCTGGTGGGGGAATTGGTCTGTATCGTGGACGCCGACGATTTCCTGTTCGCGACCTTCGCGGCCTTCCACGCCCAGCTTCATCGCGACTGCCCGACGATCGCGGCAACGTCGAGCGGCGTTCTTGAAACCGACCATGCCGGGCGCCCGCTGTCTTCCGGTTTTGCATGGCTGCTGCACCGCAGGGTGGGCAGGCCCTTCGATCCCGATCGCTCAAATTCAGATCACATGATCTTGGGAGGACGAGAGCGCGAGTTGCTCTGGCAACAGTCAACGGTGATAGAACCGCACGAACCCGGCTGGCACTGGTCGCCTGGAACGGCGAACATGTACAAGCGGCATTATCTTGCCCGATGCAAGCCATCTCGGGCCGTTGTCGGCAATGCCGCGACCGACAATTATTTCATGCCGTTCGTGCATGCCTTGGCTGGTTCGGCCTGCATAGATCTTCCGCTTTCGGCCTACCGAATTCACGGAAGCAACGTGCATGGCGCGCAGCCCTCCATGCCGGGCCTGAGGACATTCAGCAAAGCCGCCCATCAGCGCTCGTGCGCGCGGCGAAGCGCCATCGTGCGCGAACTGGCTTCACGTGCCCGGGATTTTGTCTCGACCCACGGACGTGCTTTCTGGACCCTGATGGATGCCCCCAGCGTGCCGGATGGGGTTCCGTTGAACGCATATTTCAACGACCCTGCAATTCAGGATATTTTGGCCGATCATTTCGACGAGATCCTGGCGGCATGCGGAGAAGCCGAGACGCGCGAGGCTTTGCGCGCCCGCATGGGGCGCAAAGGTTACAAACAATTCCTGGCCTTGCATGGTAAGAGAAAATCCCGACCTGATTCAAGGGCCGACGGCGGCTAAGATCACGCCACCGGCGCCCAGATCACGTCGTCGACCCTTGCGGCCCCCGTCGCCAGCATCACCAACCGATCGAAGCCGAGGGCCGAGCCGCTGGCTTGCGGCATGATGGCCAGAGCGGCGAGGAAATCCTCGTCCAGCGGATAGCGCTCGCCATAGACGCGCTCTTTCTCATCCATCTCGGCGGCGAACCGGCGGCGCTGTTCGGCCGCGTCGGTAAGCTCGCCGAAGGCGTTAGCAAGCTCGACACCGCAGCAATAGAGCTCGAAGCGCTCGGCAACGCGCGGATCCTGCACGCTCGGCCGGGCGAGCGCCGCTTCCGAAATCGGATAGCCGTACAAGATGGTGGCCCGCCCCTGCCCCAGCACCGGCTCGATTTTTTCGACCATCACCCGGCTGAACAAGTCGGCCCAGTTGTCGTCGGGCGCAGTGCGCAGGCCGGCGCGGACCAGTGCCTCGCGAAGGGCGCCGCGGTCCGTGCTGCCGTCGGCCGATACGGTCGCGAGCAGGTCGATGCCGGCATGGCGCAGGAAAGCCTCCGCCACGCTCAGCCGCTCCGGTTCGGCGAAGGGATCGGCCTCGCGACCGCGGAAACGGAAGCTTTTGGCGCCTGCTTTTTCCGCGGCGAGCGCCAGGAAGTCGGCGCAATCGTCCATCAGGCGTTCAACCGTATCGCCGACGCGGTACCATTCGAGCATGGTGAATTCGGGGTGATGCAGCGGCCCGCGCTCGCGGTTGCGCCAGACGGGGCCGAGGCTGAAGATGCGTTCCTCGCCGGCGGCGAGCAGCTTCTTGCAGGCGAATTCGGGCGAGGTGTGGAGATAGAGCGGCCGGCGCGACGCGTCGGGCCCGATCGCCTCGGTGGCAAAGGCGGCAAGGTGCGCCTCGTTGCCCGGTGAAACCTGCAGCGCCGAGGTCGTCACCTCGACGAAATCGCGTTGCGCGAACCAGCCGCGAAGGGCGGCGGCGATAGCATTGCGCGCCATCAGCCGTGGCCGGCGGTCGGCATGGATATGCGGCGTCCACCAGGGCGAGGCGGCGGTCATGGGCAGGAAAATCGCTCGGCAGGCTGGCGGTTCAGCGCAAGATGCGCTAGGGCGCAGGCGATGGCCGCCGTCGCCGCTTCGCGGAAATCGACGCCTGCAGGCCGACAAACTCGAATGGGATCGAATACCGTGGTCAAGGTCATCGCCAGTTCCTTACGCAAAGGCAACGTCGTCGATAAGGACGGCAAGCTCTATGTCATCCTCTTTGCCGAAAACATCCACCCTGGCAAGGGCACGCCGGTGACCCAGCTCGACATGCGCCGCATCGGCGACGGAGTGAAGGTCTCGGAGCGCTACCGCACGACCGAAATGGTCGAGCGCGCCTATGTCGAGGAGCGCGAGCACACCTTCCTCTATTCCGACGGCGAAGGTTTTCACTTCATGAACCCGGAAAGCTACGACCAGGTCGTGGCCTCGGAAGCTGTGGTCGGTGATATGGCGCCCTATCTGCAGGAAGGCATGGCCGTCCAGCTCGCGCAGTTCAACGGCGTGCCGATCTCGCTGGTGCTGCCGCAGCGCGCCACCTTCGAGGTGGTCGACACCGAGCCGGTCACCAAGGGCCAGACGGCGTCTTCGTCCTACAAGCCGGCAATGCTCTCCAACGGCGTGCGCACCGCCGTGCCGCCGCATATCTCCGCCGGCACGCGCGTGGTGGTGATGACCGCCGACGGCTCCTATGTCGAGCGCGCCAAGGATTGAGAGTCCGCAGTTTCACAGCAGACCAACCGCCACGGCCCGCCCGCGACCAAGCGGGCCATGGTACGGTTGTTCGCCGTCTGGATGTCAGGCTCTGACCGAAGCGAATTTACATTTGCCGCGACGTGAAGGGCAGCCGCGCTCAAATGTCGCCGTGCAACGACCGCGAGCCAATCCTGAAAGGCGCCGTACGTTTACCTCGGGCAAATGTTGCGCTCGAAAAGCCGACATGGCACTTCCCCGCGCGGCAGCCTGACCTGGCCCAAAAGCCCGGCTTGGCTAGAGTTCGAAAGATGCTGGACGCCATTCACCACGTCGCGCTTATCTGCACCGACTACGATCGGTCGCGACGGTTCTATGTCGAGCTCCTCGGCCTGGACCTGATCCGCGAGGTCTATCGGGAGGACCGGCAGTCTTGGAAGGCCGACCTGCGGATCGGATCCGCCCAGCTGGAATTGTTCTCCTTCCCTGACCCGGTGCCGCGGCCGTCTTATCCAGAGGCGACAGGACTGCGGCACTTGGCATTTGCTGTGGGGAACATCGACCTCGTGGTTGTGCGCCTGGAAGCCGCCGGCGTTGCCGTAGAGCCAATCCGGATCGACCCATATACGGATCGGCGCTTCACCTTCTTTAGCGACCCGGACGGATTGCCGTTGGAACTCTACGAAGCGCAATAAAGTACCGTTTAATACGACAGCCTGCGTATCGCGCGCAGCAGCGATCCAGGCGGAACCCTAAGGCGGGTGACCAGTTGAAAGGGATTGGAAAGGAGACACGTCATGGCCGACGGTTCCACCTTGCAACCCGCTGCTGCGATCGCTCACAAGAACCGCGCCCGCCAGCCGAACGAGAGCGTCGAGTACCGCAAGGCGCGCGAGGCCTTGTTGATCGAGGAGATCGAACTCAACCGCCACATCGCGCGCGTCGCCGCCCAGCGTCGCGCCTTGCCGCCTGGCGGCGAGGTGAAGGGCGACTATCAGTTCATTGGCGAAGCCAGTAGCGTGGCCGGCGCCAATCCCGTCGGCTTCGAGGAGCTCTTCGGCGATAAGGACACTCTGTTCGTCTACAACTGGATGTATGGCCCCAAGCGCCATCGCCCTTGCCCAATGTGCACCGCGCTCCTGAGTTGCCTGGACGGCAACGCCGACCACCTCCGCCAGCGAATCGCCCTCGCCGTCGTCGGCCTTTCGGCCATCGAGCGGCAGATCGCCTTCAAGGTAGAGCGTGGCTGGAAGAACCTACCTTTCTACGCCGACGTCAACGGGAATTTTAGCCGGGACTACCACGCGATCATGGACGATGGGACCGACACCGCCGCCGAAAACATCTTCACCCGGCGCGACGGAACCATTCGGCACTTCTGGGGTGCGGAGCTGGGTTTCGAGTCAGCCGATCCGGGCAAAGACCCGACAACCGAGCCGGACTTGATGATGCTGTGGAACGTCCTGGACTGGACGCCGGAAGGCCGCGGGACCGACTGGTACCCGAAGATCACCTACTAAGCGGTCGAGATGGTTTGCCCGGAAAAGGGCGGAGACATGCTTAATCGGCTCACGGCCCCCCGCTCAAGGCATTCGCCATGTTGTCACCAAGCGTCTGCAATTGGTGCTCAGCGGCCTATCCGCTTGCGAGCATTCCGCGCTGTCCAATTGGTCACGATCAGGCCGCCACTTCCACCGGCAGGCCGGCAGCCCTCCATTCCGGCATGCCGTCCTCGAGGCGGCGCGCGGAATACCCGAGCGAGCGCAACGCCGCGACAGCCTCGAAGGACATCACACACCACGGGCCGCGGCAATAGGCGACGACCTCCCGGTCGGGAGCGGCGGTGGCAGACCACGCCCTGACTTCCCCCAACGGCACATTGATTGCGCCGGGCACATGGCCGAATGCGAATTCATCGGCAGGACGAACGTCGATCAGCGTCACCAGCCCGTCGCGCATCAGCGTGCGGAGCTCGTTGCGCGTGACCGGCCGCATGTCGTCGCGCGCGTCGAAATAGCCGCGCACGATGCGGTCGACCTCGGCGAGATGCCGTTCGGCGACGCCGCGCACCGAGGCGAAAGCGGAGAGCACGCTTTCATCCGCGAGTGCGTAGCGGACAAACTTGCCGTCGCGCTCGGCCGAGACGATGCCGGCGCGGCGCAGCGCCTGCAGATGCTGGGAAATGTTGGCGACAGGCTGGCCCAGCTTGACCGCCAGCGCCTCGACGCTGCGCGCGCCCTGCGCCAGATGCTCGATCATTTCCAGGCGCAGCGGATGGCCGAGCGCCTTGGCGACGATCGCGAACTGCTCGTATAGCGCCTGTTTCGGATTGCGGATTGACATCGCCTTTTCACTAACGCATCGTCATTCAATAGAATTATTGAATGACAGCTTCAGCTCGGACTGTCAAGCAGGGCACGCTGCCCGGCACGTTCGCCTGATCGGAGGAAAAAGCGATGATTCTCAGGCAGTTCCTGCATAGCGACCCGGTGGTGGCCGCCTCCTACCTGTTCGGCTGCGGCGGCAAGGCTTCCGCGGCCGTGGTCGATCCGCTCGGCGACATCGCGCCCTATGTCGAGGCGGCGCGCGCGACCGGCATGCGCATCCTCTATGTCGTCGACACGCATATCCACGCCGACCATATCTCGGTGGGGCGTACGCTTGCCGAGGCGACCGGCGCCGAATACGTGCTTTTCGAAGGCGCTGCGGCCGACTTCCCGTTCCGGCGCGTCAAGGACGGCGAGGTGCTGGAGCTTGGCAATGTGACGGCGACCGTCATGCATACGCCGGGCCACACGCCGGAACATTTGAGCCTTTTGGTCACCGACCGGACGCGATCGACCGAACCCTGGTTCGTGCTCACCGGGCACACGCTGATGGTCGGCGATCTCGGCCGCACCGAGCTTGCTTCAAACGCCGAGGACGGCGCCCGCGCGCTCTACGCCAGCGTGCGTCGCCTGAAGGAATTGCCCGATCACATCGAGGTGCTGCCCGGCGCCTATTCCGGTTCTGTCTGCGGCCGCTCGCTGAGCGGCAAGCCGACATCGACCATCGGCTTCGAACGGCGCTTCAACAAGGCCTTCCGCATCGAGGACGAGGATGAGTTCGTGGCCGCGATGACTGCCGACATCCCTCCCCCGCCGCCGGAGGCAGCGCGGATCCGGGCCATCAACGCCGGGGCGAAATCTTGAGCACAGCGGCGCCCGCCGTCGCGCTTGGCCTCAAGGCCAACTGGAAGCAGTTCGCGCTGCTGGTGCTGATCAACGCCTTCGTCGGCGGCATGGTCGGTATCGAGCGGACCGTGGTGCCGCTGATCGGCGCGGAGGAATTTGGCGTCGCTTCCACCACGCTGGTCGTCTCCTTCATCGTCAGTTTCGGTGTGGTCAAGGCCTGCGCCAACCTCGTCTCCGGCCAGCTCGCCGACAGATGGGGCCGCAAGCGCGTGCTGATCCTGGGCTGGCTGTTCGGCCTGCCTGTGCCCTTCATCATCATCTCAGCACCGAGCTGGGGCTGGATTGTCGCCGCCAACGCGCTGCTCGGCATCAACCAGGGCTTCGCCTGGTCGATGACGGTGATCATGAAGGTCGACCTGGTCGGGCCGAAATCGCGGGGGCTCGCCGTCGGCCTCAACGAGTTCGCCGGCTACCTCGCCGTCGGCGTCACCGCATTCCTGACTGGCTACCTCGCGAGCCGTTACGGCTTTCGTCCCGTGCCGATCTATCTCGGCGTCGGCTATGCGATCCTGGGTGCCGCGCTATCGATCCTGCTTGTGCGCGACACGCGCGAGCATGTGCGGCTGGAGCTGGCGAACCATCCGAAAGCAGCTTCGCCGCTCGGCTTCCGCGAGATCTTCATGCGGACCTCGTTTGGCGATCGCAACCTGTTCGCGGCCTCGCAGGCGGGCCTGGTCAACAATCTGAACGACGGCATGAGCTGGGGGCTGTTTCCGCTCTTCTTCGTTGCCAACGGGCTCGGCATCGAGCGCATCGGCATTCTCAAGGCGGTCTATCCGGCGGTGTGGGGCATCCTCCAGGTCGCGACCGGGCCGCTGAGCGACCGCTGGGGCCGCAAGGGGCTGATCGTCGCCGGCATGTGGGTGCAGGCGGCCGGGCTTCTGCTGACCGCCATGACGCGCGATTTCGGCTGGTGGCTGCTGGCGAGCCTGCTGCTGGGCCTCGGCACGGCGATGGTCTATCCGTGCCTGATCGCGGCGGTGTCGGACGCATCGCATCCCTCCTGGCGGGCGCGCTCGCTCAGTGTCTATCGCTTCTGGCGCGATCTTGGCTATGCGATCGGGGCGCTGTCGGCAGGGCTGATCGCCGACTTCTTCGGCTTCTCCGCGGCGATCGGGGCAATCGCGGCGCTGACCTTCCTGTCGGGTGCGATCGTCGCGATAGCGATGCGCGAGACGCGCGTCGCCGCCCTGGTTTCAGCGTCGGACGATGGTTAACATCGGCCCCGGGCAAGGCTTCCGTTTACGATATCGTAAGCTTGTTGCTGCGGGGCACGCGCCCGTCCGCTACAATTGCGGCAGTTGAATTTCCTCGAGATCGTTCATGAGCAATCCAAACCGCATGCCGTGGGTGGATACGGCAAAAGGTCTTTCCATCCTCCTGGTGGTGATGATGTATGCCGCCTACAACACCGGTGAATACACCGGCGGTGTCGGCTTCCTGCATTATGTCATCGGCTTCGCGACGCCGTTCCGCATGCCGGAATTCTTTCTGATCTCGGGCCTGTTCCTGTCGCAGGTGATCGACCGGCCATGGCGGCGCTATGTCGACCGCCGCGTCGTCCATTACCTCTATTTCTATGTGCTTTGGGCGATCATCTCGATCGGGCTGAAGATCGGCATCTTCAGCCGCGACCCCGCCGGCATGCTGCACGATCTGGCGATGGCCGCCGTCCAGCCCTACGGCGTCCTGTGGTTCATCTACATGCTGGCGGTTTTCGGGATCGTCATACGCGCGCTGCGGGAGCTTCGCGTGCCGCACTGGATCGTCATCTTGGCTGCCGCCGCGCTGCAGATGTGGGCGCCGAAGCCGGACAGCTACGCGCTCGAGCAGTTCGCGGCCTATTTCGTGTTCTTCTATCTCGGCTTCGTCCTGGCGCCGCTGATATTCCGGCTGGTCGAATGGACACAGGCTCGCTCGGCGATCGCCGTTGCGGGCCTGCTTGCCTGGGCGCTCGTCAACGGCCTGCTCGTCTATTCGCCGGGCTACGCCGTGCAGCCGGTCGGCATGCAGATGGGCCTGGCGGCATGGCCGCCGCTGCATCTGTCGCTTGCCGTCGCCGGCGCGGTGGCGCTCTGCGTCGCCGGCGGCTTCCTGTCGAAATTCGCCTCGATGGAATGGCTGCGCTGGCTCGGCGAGCATTCACTGGTCGTCTATGTCGCCTTCACCATCCCGATGTCGATCTTCCGCGGTGTCATGCTGGCAAGCGGCCTTCTGACCGACACCGGCATGCTGAGCCTCGCCGTATTGCTCGTCTCGGTCGTCAGCCCGGTGGTGCTCTACTTCATCGTCAAGCGCATCGGCTTCGGCACCTTCCTGTTCGAGCGGCCGGCCTGGGCGCATGTCGACGCGCCGAACGCCGCCAAGGCCTCCAGCAAGCCCATGCCGCGGCCGGCACGCGAGGCGGCCTGATCAGGCCGCCCCATCCATTAGCGTTACTTGCCACTGCCGTGTCCCGGGCGCCGCGCGGCCTTGATCTTGCCGCTGCTCCCGCCGCCGCAGAAGAAACAGCCGCCGCCGTCGGATTCCAGCCCCGACACGCCGGAGGGCATCGCCAGTTCCTGCAGCACGTCGCCTGTGTCGGGATCGACGCGCACCAGATCGCCCTCCTCGCCCTCCCAGGTGGCATGCCAGAGCTCGCCATCGACCCAGGTGACGCCGGTGACGACGCGCTTCGATTCGATCGTGCGGATCACCTTGCCGGTTTCAGGATCGATCTGATGGATCTTGTGTGCCCGGTATTCGCCGACCCAGAGCGAACCCTCGGCCCAGGCCATGCCTGAGTCACCGCCGTTGCCGGGGGCAGGAATGGTTGCGACGACCTTGCCGATCTTCGGGTCGACCTTGTGGATACGATCCTCGGCAATCTGGTAGAGATATTCGCCGTCGAAGGCAGTACCGGCATGTGAGGCGACATCGATCGTACGCACGATCATGCCGCTGTCGGGATCGAGTGCGTTCAGCTTGTCGCCACTGGCGAACCAGACATTTTCGCCGTCATAGGTAACGCCGTTGATGCGCTCGACGCCGGGGAACGGTCCGAATTCACGCAGGATCTCGGCAGCGGCTCGTTTCATTTTCCAATCTCCATCGATCTCTTGTGTCAGCTTCGACTCTAGCCGCCCGGCTACAGACCTGAGAGTAACAACACAGTCGCGAATTTACCGAAGCCGGCGCCTTAAAGTTCGACGCAGACCTTGCCGAAATGCTTTTGGCTCTCATACGACCTGAAGGCCGAAGCAATTTCGTGCAGCGGAAAACTGCGACCGATCACGGGCCTGAGGCCATTGACCGTTATCGCCCGGACCATGTCTTCCTGGTCAGCCCTGTTCCCGATGGAAATTCCACTAACGCGGATCTGATTGGAAAACAGCGCCGGGATCGACACTTCTCCGGCGAAGCCGGTCAACACCCCGATCAGAGCGATGTGGCCGCCTATCCTGCAAGCCGTTATCGACTGGGCCAGCGTGCCTGGACCGCCGACCTCGACTACATGATCGACACCGCGCCCATCGGTCAGGTCCCTCGCCTTGCTCCCCCAGTCCGGCACGGCCTTGTAGTTGATGAGAGCATCGGCGCCGAGTCGCCGTAGCTTTTCGAGTTTCGCGTCGGAGGAGGATGTAGCTACAACACGGGCACCGGCCATCTTGGCGAACTGCAGCGCGAACAGCGACACGCTGCCTGCGCCGAGGATCAGCACCGTATCGCCGGGCTTCACCTGACCGCACACCACCAGGCCTCTCCAGGCAGTGACCCCGGCGCAAGTGAGTGTAGCCGCCTCCACGTGGGTGTAACCCGCCGGCGCCTTCGTGAAAGCCTGCCAGGGCATGCACGCATACTCCCGCGCATAGCCATCGAGATCGTCGCCCAATTCGCCCCGCTTGTTCGCGCGCGAAGCCTCGCCGCCCAGCCAATCGGGCCAATAGCAACTGACGACGGCATCGCCAGCCTTGAATGCTTCGACACCGTCCCCGACAGCAACCACCTCGCCCGCGCCATCGGATAGCGGAATACGACCGTCGGCGCAGGGCTTCTTGCCCGTGACAACCATGCTGTCGTGGAAATTCAGCGAGCACGCCCGGATCCGGACCAGCAACTCTCCCGGTCCGGCTTCGGGCCGATCCTCCTCAACCAGTTCCAGTTTTTCCAGGCCGCCTGGCGCCCGCAATCTGATCAGTTTCATGACGTCTCCTCGATCCAGTATCGGGAAACTAGTCGCTGGGCAGCGGACCCGGGAGTAACAACACAGTCGGGAATCCGGTCACCGGCGGCATCATCCAACGGCGCGCCCGGCCGCGGCCGACGGCCTGCACCTTGTGTTCGGCCGAAAGCTGCTCCAGCGCACGCTGGACGGTGCGCGCGCTGGCGCCAAGCGCGATCGCCAGAGCCGAGCTCGACCAGGCCTCGCCATCGGTCAGGAAGGCCATCACCGCACCGTGCTCCTCCTCGACCGGCGGCGCCAGCACGACGACCTCCGCGGCGCTGACCGGCGTGAGCGTGAAACCGGCGCCCGTCGCGTTGATTTCTGCCAGCCCGGCGAGCTCGGCGCGCAGCCGTCCCATCTCGACCCTGAGCCGCGCGCGATGCGATTCATCGGCGTTCCTGGCGCGAAAGGCGCGCCTCAGCAGCACTTCGCGCGAGGCA
Source organism: Mesorhizobium sp. B3-1-8 (assembly GCF_006439495.1). Lineage (NCBI taxonomy): Bacteria > Pseudomonadati > Pseudomonadota > Alphaproteobacteria > Hyphomicrobiales > Phyllobacteriaceae > Mesorhizobium > Mesorhizobium sp. B3-1-8. The sequence goes on along the minus strand of NZ_VFTK01000006.1, from coordinate 106,819 downwards.
TCCGCCGGCCATGCCTCGGCAAGCGTGCGCGCCAGCGCGAACAATACAGGCCGGGTCGCAAGCGAAACGACCGCGTCGGCCTGGCGCACGACGTTGCGGCAGGCATCGACGACCAGCGCGCCCGAGGTCAGCAGCGCTTCGACCTCGTCGAGCAGCAGTTCTTTCTCGGTGCCGCGCGCGATCAGCCGGCCGACCGGCGTGTTCAGCACCAGGGACGCCGCTTCGACTTCGGCCTGCAATGCCGGGATGTTGGCTTCATAAGCGGCAAGCGATGCCCGGCCGAAGGCCGAGCGCGCCGCCTTGGTCCTGAGGCGGCGGACGGCTATGCCGGCGGCCGCCAGTTCATGCGCGACGCGCGCCACCGGCGGCAGCGGCGCCGGATCGAAGTCCGCCAGCAGGCGCTCGGCCTCGTCGAGGCGGCCGATCAGGATGAGGCGGCGCGCCTCAAGACTGCCGGCATAGGCAGCGTTCAGCCGGTCGCCCCGCGCGGCGAGCGTCGCACGGGCGGATCGCAGAGCCTTCTCCGGCCAGCCAAGGTCGCGCGAGACCAGCGCGATCTCGGCCTCGGCGACGACGCAACGCGCACGCGCTACCGCTTCCCTCGGGCTGAAGGCGCGGGCGGCGTCCTTCAGCAAGGCTTTGGCCTTGGCAAAATCGCCGAGCTGCGCCATGGCGATGCCGCGCAGCGCCAGCGCCGGCGCATCGTCGCGCAGCGCGACGCGCTTCAAGGCGCCGAGCGGATCGCCCGCGGCAAGCGCGCGGCCGGCGGCGTTGATCAGCGAGTCCATGCCGCCGCCGCTGCAGCAAATCGCGCCACACTTGTAACTCTCACCATCGCCGGATGCGGCCTTATGTCTGTCCTCGTCACCCCCAACCAAACCCAAGAACGGGACAAGAGCAATGACCCAACACATGAAGACACCGCCGGTCGTTTCGCAGGAAGCGTGGGAAGGCGCCTATGAAGAGATGCTGGTGAAGGAAAAGGCCGTCACCCGCGCCCGCGACGCTCTGGCCGCCGAACGCCGCCGCATGCCGTGGATGGAAGTCAAGAAGGACTATGTATTCGAAGGCCCGAACGGCAAGGCGAGCCTGCTCGACCTGTTCGAAGGCCGCCGGCAGCTTGTCGTCTACCGCGCCTTCTTCGAGCCCGGCGTCTTTGGCTGGCCCGAACATGCCTGCCGCGGCTGCTCGCTCGGCGCCGACCAGGTCGGCAACCTCGCGCACCTCAACGCCCGCGACACCACGCTTGCCTATGCCTCGCGCGCGCCGCAGGCCGACATCCAGCGGCTGAAGGAGCGCATGGACTGGAAGATGCCCTGGTACACGATCACCGACAGCTGGGATAAGGATTTCGGCGTCGACGAATGGCACGGCCACAACGTCTTCATCCATGACGGCAAGCGCATCTTCCGCACCTATTTCGTCAACAACCGCGGCGACGAAGCCTTCGGCACCGTGTGGAGCTATCTCGACGTCACGCCACTCGGCCGTCAGGAGGTGTGGGAGGATTCGCCCGAGGGCTATCCGCAGACCCAGACCTACAAATGGTGGAACTGGCACGACAGTTACGAAGCAGGTGCCGCGCCCGACCAGAGATGGGTCGAGGTGTCGGATGCCGGCGAAGCGGCGTTCCGCAACAAGAACGCCTGAGCATGAAGCGGAACCGGCGGCGTGGAGTTGCGCCGCCGTAGCCGATCGCTTCGCCCTTGTTCCTATGGGCTTGAAACCTGCCCGCTTCAGAAGGTGGATATCATGAGCATCGACTCCCCTCGCCCGGCCGGCCTGAGCGGCTTCGGCCTCGCCGACTGGCTCTGTCTCGCCGCGGCGCCCACCTTCGCAGCAATGGCGTTGCTGACGGCTGGTTATGGCGGCCACGACATGATGTGCATGTCTGGCGCCTCGGCGCTCAGTGGCATGGTGCCGATGTATCTGTTGATGGCAGCGTTCCATCTCGCGCCGTGGCTGCGGCTGGTTGCGCGGCGGGTTTAGATTTTCATTGAGCGCTGAGAAAATCGAAAATCCGAACCGCTACCCTCCAGGTCTTGACGAAAATAGACGCGCCTGAGACAGGGGAGCAAATGGAGACATTTGCTCCATGGGAGATGAGCAGGCGGTGGGCAAGCTGTGAAGCGCGTTTTTCGATTGCTTGCCGCTGCGATCATGGCGTCCGGCATGACCGGGTGCACCAGCATTTCCTACTATGCGCAATCACTGGAAGGCCATGTCGGGATCATGGCTGCCCGCAAGAATGTTGCGAAGCTGATCCATGATCCTTCGACGCCAGAGGCGTTGCGCGCCAAGTTGACCTCGGCCAGCGCCATACGTCGCTTTGCCACGGAAGCACTGGCGCTGCCCGATAACAGCAGCTATCGCAGTTATGTCGACGTCGGTCGGAACGACGTGACCTTGGCGGTCTTTGCCGCGCCGCAATTCTCTCTCGCGCCGGTAACATGGTGCTTTCCGGTGTTCGGCTGCGTTCCCTACAAGGGTTATTTTTCGCGCAAGGACGCGCTCGAAAATGCCGCTGAACTGCAGCGACAGGGGCTGGACGTCTATGTGACGGGCATCACGGCCTATTCCACGCTGGGCTGGTTCAGCGACCCGCTGCTCAGCACCATGCTGCGTCAGAACGACACCTATCTGGCAAGCCTTGTCTTCCATGAGCTGGCGCATCAGAAAGTCTATGTGAACGGCGACTCCGCGTTCAACGAGGCTTTCGCGGTTGCCGTCGAAACCACTGGTACGAGGAAATGGCTGCGCGCCACCGGCAATCGCGCCGGATTGCGCAGTTACGAAGTCGATCGCAAGCGCAAGGCGGATTTTCTCGGACTGATATCGAAGACCCGGGACGAGTTGAGCCAGGTCTATGGAAGCCCGCGCAGCCCGGAGCGGATGGCGGCCGCCAAAGCCGCCACGATCGACAGGTTGCGGATACGCTACCGGCAAATGCGCGGCAAGCGATGGGCCGGATACCGCGGATACGACGCCTGGTTCGATAGCCCGATCAACAACGCAAAGCTTGCCGCGACCGCCGTCTACAGCGAAGAGGTTCCGGCGTTTCTTCGCTTGCTCGACTTGTGCTCCGGCGACTATCCAAGGTTCTACGCCTCTGTTCGGCGGATCGGGGCTTTGCCCGCGCCTTCACGTGCCGAGGCGCTTAGAACCGTGGCTGCGTGTCATTGACCATGTAAGGAACTCGGCATCCGGAGGCCGCGCGGACATGTTGGACAACTATGAGGTGGACAGGTTCGGCGTGATCCACCAGATCGACTTCACGCCGATCAAATACGACAAGAAATACATTTCCTACTACGAGGACCTGAGCGACCGGACCATCAAGCTCGGCTATCAGCGGCTTGGCTGGGTGCTCGGCATTACCGGCGAGATTCCTCGCTCGGTGCTGGAAATCGGATATGGCACCGGCACATTCATCGAAGCCGCCAAGATAACCGGCGTCGCCGATTGCGCCGGCTGCGAGATCGCTGAATTCCCCTTGCCCAAGGGGGTTCGCTTCGTCGATTGGGATCAGGCGCTCGCCGGCACCTGGGACCTCGTCGCCATGTTCGACGTGCTCGAGCACATCCCGGATCTCAGTTTCCTCTCGCGCCTTCAGACCCGTCACCTGGCCGTCGCCGTCCCCTATTGCCGCTGGCGCGAGCTCGGCGCCGACGGCGATACATGGTTCGCCAAGTGGCGCATGCGGCTGCCCAACGAGCACCTGCACCATTTCGACCGCGACTCGCTGGTAGCGCTCCTCGCGGCCAGCGGCTTCGAGTGCGTGACGCTGAACTGCTTCGAGGACGGAATCAGGTTGCGGCCCGGCGAAGCGGGTCCGAACATTCTGTCGGGCTTCTTCAGGAAGCTTTAGGCCGGCGGCCTCGCCGATGTATCGCTCGATCGCAGTCCCGGAACTCGCCGAGTGCATGACCGCGGTTCTTGCCACCTGGTCTCAGGTATCCGAAGGAGCGCGGGAACAACTCACCCGCATTGCCTTCCGCGCCGGCTCGCACAATAGTCGAGCCGATGTTCGAGGCGATTGCGAGTCACTGGTCCACGCTTATCCTGATCCTGTCGCTGGCGATGGCGGCGGTGGGCATCGTCCACGCCATCATGACCAAGGAAGACGTGCGCGCCGCCACCGGCTGGGTGGGCGTGATGCTCTTGTCACCCTTTCTCGGCGCGATCATCTACGCCATCGCCGGCATCAACCGCATCCGCCGCGCGACGATCAGCGCCATGCGTCCCGTTTCCAGCGAGGCGGCTGCCGCCAGGCACGACCGCGACGTCGCGCTCGAAGCCCTGATCAGCGCCGAATTCGGCCAGCGCTTCACCGGGCTGAAGACGCTTGGCGACAGGGTGGCGCGGCGTCCGCTCACATCGGGAAACACCATCGCCGTGCTCAAGACCGGCGATGAGGCCTATGCGGCGATGTGCCGGGCGATCGACTCGGCGCAAAGAAGCGTGCTGCTCGAAACCTATATCTTCGACAATGACGCGGTGGGCGCGCTTTTCGTGCAGTCGCTCGGCAATGCCGTCAAGCGCGGCGTCACCGTGCGGGTGCTGATCGACGCCGTCGGCGTGCGCTACTCGGTGCCCAGCATCCTGAAGCAGTTCAGGGAAGCCGACGTCACCGTCGATCTCTTCAACGGCAACATCGTCATGGGCCTGAGACTTCCTTATGCGAACCTCAGGACCCACAGGAAGATCCTGATCGTCGACGGCACGGTGGCGTTCACGGGAGGCATGAACATCCGCAAGGGATTCTCGACCGAATTCGCCGGTTCCGACAGTTCGCGCGACACGCATTTCGAAGTCACTGGGCCGGTGGTGGCCGATCTGTTCTCGGTTGCCGCCGAGGACTGGCGCTTTGCCGGCAACGAGGCCCTGAAGGACGGGCCCTGGCAGGTCGAGCGCGCGGTGCCGCCGCCCGGACAGCCGATGCTGGTACGCGCGGTGGCGACCGGGCCGGACGCATCCAACGAAACCAATCTCAAGCTGCTGATGGGCGCGTTTTCGGTGGCCCGCAAATCGATACGCATCATGTCGCCCTATTTCCTTCCGGACCGCGAATTCATCAGCGCGCTGACCACGGCCGGCCGGCGCGGCGTCGAAATCGACATCGTCGTGCCGGCGGTGAACAACCTTTTCCTCGTCGACCATGCGATGACGGCGCAGTTCGACCAGGTTTTGAAACATTATTGCCGCGTCTGGCGCCACGAAGGCTCGTTCGACCATTCGAAGCTGATGGCGATCGACGGCGTGTGGGCCTATGTCGGCTCCTCCAATCTGGACGCCCGCTCGCTGAGGCTGAATTTCGAGATCGACATGGAAGTCCTGGATGAAAACTTCGCCGCCGAGATCGACGCCCGCATCGCGGCGGCCATCTCCACGGCCCAGCCGGTGACGCTGCAGACGCTGAAGGAAAGACCGTTCATAATCCGCGTCTTCGACCGTTTGCTGTGGCTGGGATCGCCCTATCTTTAGAGCAGGAAATCGAGCATCGGGATCATGGAGATAGACGATATCAAAGGACGCAGTCTGCCCGAGACGGTGCTGCTCTCGATCCGCGGCAGAAGCGCGCGCAAGGCGCGGGCGACGCCGCGCAAGCGCGTCAACGGCGCCGAGATCGTCGTCGCCTCCTACAATGTCCACAAATGCATCGGCACCGACCGCAGGTTCGATCCTGATCGGACGGGGCGCGTCATCCGCGAAATAAGCCCCGACGTGATCGCCCTGCAGGAGGCCGACAACCGCTTCGGCGACCGCGCCGGTCTGCTCGATCTCGCCCGCCTCGAACACGATACCGGGCTGGTGCCGGTGCCGGTCATCGGCAACGGCAAGGGACATGGCTGGCGCGGCAATGTGCTGTTGTTCAAGCGCGGCAGCGTGCGCGACGTCCACCAGATCAAGCTGCCGGGGCTGGAGCCGCGCGGCGCGCTGGTCGCCGAGATCGATCTCGACGAGAAACGGTCGCTACGAGTCATTGCCGCGCATCTCGGCCTGCTGCGCCGCTCGCGCTCGGAACAGGCACGCGTCGTGCTCGACATCATGAGCAGCGCCGACGAAAGGCCGACGCTGCTGCTCGGCGACCTCAACGAATGGCGGCTCGGCAACCGCTCGGCGCTGAACACGCTGCACACGACATTCGGCCCGACGCCGCCGGCGGTGCCGACTTTCCCATCCGGCCTGCCGGTGCTGGCGCTCGATCGCATCATGGGCAACCGGCACGATCTGGTTTCAGGCGTCGAGGCGCATGACACGCCGCTGTCGCGCGTCGCCTCCGACCACCTGCCGCTGACGGCGTTCGTGCATTTGTAGCGGTGCCATGCAAGAGTGGCCTTCGGTCCGTCGAAGGTTCGCGGATCAGGAGCTAGGAAGGCCGGCTCTCGACAGCATCTCGAGGAACCTGCCGTGATGGTCGTCCCTCACATAGCGGGGCATGAACCCAGGAGCGACATTGCCCAGGTTGAGATGTGGAAGCTGTGACAGACAGTGATGGATGGCCCGCGAGGCTTCTTCATTGTTCCCTGTCGCCGAAGCGGTTGCCGCCCAATAAAGGGCGCCGCGCACGAATCCCGGCTTTGTCCTGACCACCTTGCGGGCGACTTCGAGTGCCCGCCGATCGTCCTGACCGGCAAACAGCGCCAAAACCAGGCCGTGGTGGCGCCAGAAGTCGATGACGTCATGCGTTCCAAGCCGGATCGCTTCGTTGGCCGCGCGCACCGCCTCGCTGACCTGTCCGCGCAGCGCGAAGAGCATCGCAATATCGCCGTGGCCGCTGGGATAGCTCGGATTGAGGCTGATTGCGTGCTGGCATTGCACGATCGCCTCGTCGATCCGGCCATCGCATTCGTAGGCGAATGACAGGATGCAGCGGGCAATTTCATCGTCGGGCACGGCCCTTACCGAGTCCTCGGCAAGCTCGATCGCACGGTCGACAGACTCTTGCTTGCGAGGCAAGGCGCCGAACGCACCCCCCATGGTCGTCGCGATTGACAGCGTCCGTTTCGCGCGGACGTTGTCGGGCGCAATCGCCAGAGCTTTTTCGGCGAGATCCTTCGAGACCAGCAACGAGTCCCGGGTCATCTCGAAATATTTCATCAGGGCTTCGTTCACCAGCCGGCGCACTTCAGGAGGACCGGGCGGGCTCTTGTCGCGAACCTTCCAGTTGGTCAACTGAAGCTCAAGGCTCACCGCCAGCACGACCGACTGCGCGATCCTGTCCTGGAATTGAAGCGCGCTTTCCGATTGGCCGTCGAACTTCTGAGCCCAGACATTGTGGCCACCCGCGGCATCGACAAGCTGGATGTTCACCCTCAGCCCGTCTCCCGACCGCTGGACGCTGCCCTTCAGCGTGTAACGCGCCCGCAAGCTGTCCTGCGCCCTCGGCTCCTCGCCGTTTTTCTCGAGGGCCGAGATAACGATATAGTCGGCCACCTCGGAGAGCGCCGTGGTGATATCGTGGACCAGACCCTTAGCGAAGAAGTCGTCGCCGCGCTGTCCCGTCAGATTGACGAAGTCGGCCATGGCGATGGATGGGCGTCCCGAGCGCTGACCGGCGATGGCTCCGTTGGCCGTCTGCGGATTTGACGGTGACTCTGTGGAGGAAAGCAGCGATTGCCAGAGCGTTCGTGTCTCGGCGCTGACATCGACACCGAACTCCTTCCTCAAGACGCTTCTGCAAGCCTCGAAGGTTCGCAACGCCTGGTCTCGCTGACCGCCCGCAACGAGCAGTTCCATCTTCAGCCGGTAGGCTTCCTCCCGCGTCGGTTCCATGGCCAGAATTCGATCGGCCACGGCAAGCCCGCTTTCGGCATCCACGAGACGGGCGAGCTTCTCCAGCGACGGAAGCGCGCGGCTCAGCAGCCTTTCGCGTTCCTGCGCCGCCCAATCGTCGAAAACATTGGTGCCGACATGAAACCCGTCGAGAAACGGCCCCGTATAAAGCGCCAGGGTGGTTTCGAGCTCCGAAGCGGACCGGCCGGACAGGCCGGCTTCGAAGTCCTCCACGTCAACCCGCACCGCGTTTGCCTTTATCCCAATCAGCTCCTTGTGGGACTGGATGATATCCATACCCGCGCGCGACAAATCCCGGCGCAGGACACTGAGCGTTTGCCGCAGGCTGTTGCGTGAGTGTTCGCTGTCGCTGTCGCTCCAAAGCAGGTCGGCCAGCCGCTCGCGTGGCGCCGCCATACCGGGACAAAGGGCAAGATAGGCGAGGATAGCGGCACCGCGCTTTCCGGTCAGCAAGAGCTCACTGCCAGCTTCCCTCTCAATTCGAAAACCACCGAAGAGAGAAATCCTGCCAGCAATGAAGCCTTTCCCACCCTGCATTGCCAACGGACCCCCAGCCTGACGAAATTCTAACTCAAAACTAACGCCTCGCAAACGCCAAGCCCGCCATTCCAAGCGTTATCGTGACGCACTTCATTTAGCATCCCCTGAAAGAGGAATAGCTGATTTCTCGACAAGTTTCTTGTCAGAGGGGGAAATAAGATGGTCGAATGTATTCATGGGACTTTTGGCTCTGATGCGGGGCCGATCAGGCATATCAATTCATTGCTGAGACTGGCGACATTCGCGACCTCAATACTTTGGGGACCTGTCGCGGATGCAAACAACGTCGGTCTGGCGTCGATGCGTGTCGACGTAGCCGTGGTCTTCGCCGTGGATTTCTCCTCCTCGATCGATCCCAAGATCGCCGACATGCAGCGTGAAGGCCATGCCGAAGCGCTCACCTCGCCCGAGATCATCCGCGCCATCTCCCAGAACTATCTCGGTTGCATCGGCGTGGCCTATTTCGAATGGTCGAGCCCGGGTCGCTCGCGCACCGTGCTGCCCTGGACACGCATCTGCGGACTGGACGATGCCAAGGCGGCCGCGTCGGTGATCAGCAAGACGGGCGACACCGGCCATATCCGTCGAGGCCGGGGCGGAACTTCGGTGTCGACGGCAATCGACGTCGGAAGCCTCCTGCTCGACGAGTTTCCAGGAAATGCCATGAAGAAGGTGATCGACATCTCTTCGAATGGCGAGAACAATGACGGGCTGCCTGTGCAGCCAAGCCGGGAAAACGCCATCGCCAAGGGTTACACGATCAACGCGATCGCCATTCCGGCCGACGACGAAGACCCTCGCCAACCGCTGGCTTCCTACTTTGAGCAGTCGGTTATCGGCGGCTCACAGGCCTTCGTGATGTCACCGAAGGCGCCGCGCGATTACGTCACGGCCCTGCGCCGCAAGCTGGTGACGGAAGTGAGCATGAATGCCGAAACGCCCGATCGAGCGTCGGCACTATCCGCCTCCGCTGCAAATATCCAGTAGGCTTGCACGCCCATTCGTGAAGGACTTGCTGGCGGAAGTTCGTCCCGCCGAGACGACGCAGGTGCCCTACCCCTCCCTCAGCCAGACCAGCATCTCGCCGGGGTCGCGATTGTCCCAGGCGAAATAGGGAATGGCCTTGAGCTTCGTCTCCTTCGTCGCCGGCGGTTCGGGGCGATAGAGATCGTGGCCCCAGTTCTTCGTTTCGGCCCGGCTGCCGATGGCCGAAAGCGTGACCACGCCGCCGAGCAGGTTCGGCTCCTTGTGCGCCTCGAGCCTGGCCGTGCGCGATAGCGCTATGCGATGCAGCCCGCCGCCATTGTCGGTTTCCTCGACGCAGTAGATCAGCGGACCCCGCGCCAGCGCCACCCGGCCGATGTCCTGCCGCACCTGCGGGTTGGCGAAGAGGCGCGCCATCGACATTTCGAGATCGAGCTCGACCTTATCGCCCTGGCGCCATTCGCGGCGGATCGCGGCATAGCCGTCGACCGTCGCCGCTTCGAGATCGACCAGCTTGCCGTTGATCCGAAGCGCTGCCTTGCGGCACCAGGCAGGCACGCGCAGATGAAGCGTGAACGCAATCGGCGCCTCCGGCCCGACCTCGATCGCGACCGCGCCATCCCAGGGATAGTTGCAGGTCTGGACCAGGGTAACCTGCCGGCCGGCGATCTCGAAGCGCGCGGTCGAGTCGCCATAGAGGTGGACCGCCAGCGCATCGTCGGCGAGGCCGTAGAAATAGCTGCCGATCGAGGCCACCATGCGGCCGATATTGGGCGGGCAGCACGGGCAGCGGTGCCATTTCCAGCGATGGTGGCCGCCGCGGCTCTCCAGCGGGTTCTCGTAGAAGAACAGCGAGCCGTCGAGCGACAGGCCCGAGATCGAGCCGTTGTATAAAGCCCGCTCCATCATGTCGGCGTAGCGCGCGTTCGGACCCATGCCCAGCATGCGGCTCGCCCAGAACACCAGGCCGACCGAGGCGCAGGTCTCGGCATAGGCGGTCTCGTTGGGCAGGTCGTAGTCGTTGGTGAAGCCTTCATTGTCGGCCGACGGACCCAGACCGCCGGTAACGTAGAGGCTTTTCGTCGTGAGATCGTCCCAGAGCCGCTCGAGCGCCACCTTGAGCGTGTCGTCGCCATATTCGGTCGCGATGTCGGCCATGCCGGAATAGAGGTACATGGCTCTCACCGCATGGCCTACGACCTTGTCCTGCTCGCGCACCGGCTTGTGCGACTGGTTGTATTCGTAGGTCTTGAAGTGGAAATCCTTCGGGTCGGCGCCGCGCGCCAGCGCCTCCTCGTCGAAGTAATGCGGCTGCTGGCCGCGCTGGTCGATGAAGTATTTGGCCAGCTTCATATATTTGTCGTTGCCGGTGACGCGGGCGAGCCTGACCAGCGCCAGCTCGATCTCCTCATGGCCACAATAGCCTTTCCGCTTGCCGGGCTCCGGACCGAAGGTGTCGGCGATATGGTCGGCATAGCGGCTCATGATGTCGAGCAGCTTGCGTTTTCCCGTCGCCTGAAAGTAAGCGACGGCGCCCTCGATCAGGTGGCCGGCGCAGTAGAGCTCGTGGCAGTCGCGCAGATTGGTCCAGCGCAGGCCGGGCTGGATGCGCTGGTACCAGCTCGACAGATAGCCGTCCTCCTGCTGCAGCTTGCCGTACATGTCGATGACGGCGTCGATCTTCTTTTCCAGATCGGGATTTCGGCGGCGGTAGAGCGAATAGGCCGCGGTCTCGATCGTCTTGCCCCAGTCGGAATCCCAGAACATCTGGGTGGTCACGGTGCGCGCGGTAAAACCGTCGCTGACATGGAAGGGGATGACGACACCCGGCGACGGCACGTCCGGATCGATCTGCTCCAGCATGCGCGCCTCGACACAACGGTCGTAGAGGATGCCGGCGGTCTTGGCGGCCACGGCATCGACACGGTCGCCCCAGAAGCCGCGGACATCGACCTGCGGCACGGGAAGCGGCCGGAAGGCAAGCTTCGGCCTGGCGGAGGTGCCGGTCTGCGCGGCGGGCTGCGATGCGGTCATGATTTCACTCCATTCGAATTACTTGACGGCCCCGGCCATGAGGCCGCGGATGTAGAAACGCTGCAGCGCCAGGAAGAGGATCAGGCAGGGCACCATCATCACCGTGACGCCGGCCTGCACGGCGCCCCAGTCGATGGCGCCGAAGCGGCCGGACTGAAGCGCGGTCATCATCACCGGCAAGGTGAATTTGGACTGGTCGGTCATCAGCACGAGTGCTGCCAAGAACTCGTTCCAGGCGCCGAGGAAGGCGAACAGCGCGATGGTGACGATGCCGGGCCAGACCAGCGGCAGCATCACCTTCACCAGCATGGTGACGTTGTTGGCGCCGTCCATGCGCGCGGCCTCCTCAATCTCGCGCGGCACGGCGTCGAAGGCGTTGCGCATCATGAAGATCGAGAACGGCAGCTGCAGCGTGACATAGACGCAGACCAGCCCGGTCAGCGTGTTGTGCAGGCCGAGTTTCGTCAGCACCAGGAAGATCGGCGTCAGGATCGACTGGAACGGGATCATGATCGTCGACAGGATGAGGACGAAGAAGAAATCCCGGAACGGAAAGCGGAAGCGCGAAAAACCGTAGCCGGCGAGCACGCTGACCAGCACCGAGAGCAGCACCGTCATCACCGAGACATAGATGCTGTTCTGCGCCGAGACCCAGAGCCCGTCGCCGAAGGAGTTCAGCGTCTGATAATTCTCGATCGAGAAGCCGGTGGTCGGCCAGGGTGGCAGCGGCGGCTGGCGCGCTTCCTGCGCCGGCTTGAAGGTCGACAGCACCGTCCACACGATCGGCGCCAAAAACAGCACCGAGGCGACGATGCCGGTCGAGTGCCTGGCGAGGCTGAAGGCCGCTTTGCGGTTTTGCGACATCGCCTCAGCCATCAGTCGAGCCCCTCGGGCTTGCGCAGCAGCCAGAGCTGGATGAGGCTGAGCGCAACCAGGATGACCAGCAGCACCATGGAGAGCGCCGCGCCGTAGCCAAGCTTGAACGAGACGAAGGACTGGTTGAAGATCCAGTAGACGGCCGTCAGTGTCTGGTTGCGCGGGCCGCCGCGCAGGATGATGTAGAACTGGTCGAAGGCCAGGATCGAGCCGGCGACCGACAGGATCAGCGCCAGCGCCAGCGTGCGGCGCATCAGCGGCAAGGTGATCGCCCTGAACCTGGCGAACGGGCCGGCACCATCGATGACGGCGGCCTCCTGCAAATCCTGCGGGATCGATTGCAGACCGGTCATCAGGATGATCATGGTGAAGCCGGCGACCTTCCAGACCACCATGGCGATGATCGACCAGAAGGCCGGCTGGAAGGTGGCGAGAAGATTGACCTTCTTGCCGGTCAGGCCGAGGTCGAAGGCGGCCGGGCTGAACAGGCCGGAATCGACATTCAAGAGCCACGACCAGAGCAGGCTTGCCGAAGCAAAACCCACCACCGCCGGCATGAAGAAGGCGGTGCGGTAGAGATTGGTGAGCGGACGCGGCCTTTCGATGAAGATCGCCAGCGGGAAGGCGACGGCGAAGATCGCGATGGTGACGATCACCGTGTAATAGAAGGTGAATTTCAGCGCATTCCAGAAGCGCGTGTCGCGCAGGATGGCAAAGTAGTTGTCGAGGCCGATGAAGGAATGCTCGCCCATCAGCGGCCAGTTGTGCAGCGACATCCACGCCGTCATGCCGAGCGGGATGACGAAGAAGACGGTGACCAGGGCGACGGCCGGCAGGACATAGAGCAGGCCCACCCATTGCCGCAGGCTGGTGCGTGCGCGGGCTCGGGCCGGCGCGGAGGTGGTGGCGATGGCGGTCATGGTTGGGCCTCCCCTTCTCCCCTCGCGGGAGAAGGTGGATCGGCGCGCAGCGCCGAGACGGATGAGGGGTGTTCCAGCGGAGTGAGGCGTCGGCGTTCTCTGGAGCGCCCCTCATCCGACCGAGCTTCGCTCGGCCACCTTCTCTCACAAGGGGAGAAGGTGGAGCCAGCCCGCCTGCGCCCCCTCACCCGGATTGCCGACCGGATTGCGAAGGGCAATCCGGGGCAATCCGACCTCTCCCCAAGGGGAGAGGAGATCGCAAGCGTCGGCGCCAAACTCTTCTCCCCACCAGAGAGAAGGTGGCCGCGAAGCGGCCGGATGAAGGGGTCTTTTCTCAACGCGTCAGTCCCTGCCATTCAGCGATGGATCATCCGGCCGCCCGGCCAGGGAGACGGAGCGGGCGGCCGGTCAGAGCCTTGGCGGCGAGGCGTTGCGCGATCCTCGCCGCCGGCTGGCCCTGTGTTACTTGTTCGGCGCCTGGTCGATGATCGACTGCATGGTATCCTGCGCGTTCTTGATGGCGCCGTCGACGTCGTCGCCGAAGAACACCTCGTTGACCATCTGCGTCCACGGACCGTTGGCAGAGTTGATCAGGTCGTTGAACACCACCGAATAGGGCGTCCTGCCCTTGGCCATCGCCTCGGCCGCCACCTGGTAGCGCGGGTCGAGATCCTTGAGCGCATCCTTGGCGATGTCGTTGCGCACCGGCAGGCTGCCATATTTGGCAAGGATGGTCTGGCCCTCGAGCGAATAGGCGAAGTCCAAAAACTCCTTCACCACGGCGATCTTCTTGGTGCCCTTGGTGACGACGAAATTGTCGCCGCCGGCGAAGGACGACCAGCCGCCATCCTTGCCCGGCAGGAAGGTGATGCCGTAGTCGACGTCCGGATACTGCGTGTTGAGCGCGCCGATGGCGAAGGCGCCGGACGGCGAGATGCCGATCTTGCCGCCGGCAAAGGCGGCGAAGAAATTGGCGCCGGTATCGGTCTGCGCGCCCTCGGGCACCAGCCCTTTCTTGACCATCGAGCGGTAGAGGTCGATCGCGCCGCGCAACTGCGGGCTGTCGAGCGTCGCCTTCGAGCCGTCCTCGGACAGGATGTCGCCGCCCGAGGCCCAGATCAGCGGCGTGAAGGTGAAGATGTTGCAGCCGCCGCAATTGCCCGAGAAGTAGAAGCCCTTGATGTCGCCGCCAAGCGCGTTGACCTTCTCGGCGTCGGCCTCGATCTCGGCCCAATTGGTCGGGCCCTTCTCAGGGTCGAGCCCCGCCTGCTTGAACAGCTTCTTGTTCCAGATCAGCACCGAGGCGTCGGCCGAGAACGGCAGGCCGTAGATCCGGTCCTTATAGGTGCCGGTCTTCACATGCGCCGGCGACAGGCTCGAAAAATAGGGCAAGGATTTCGCCCAGTCGGTGATGTCTTCCAACTGGCCGGCGGCGGCGAAGGACGGCGTGTAGATCAGGTCGAGCGAGAGCGCGTCGGGCGCCGTGCCGCCGGCGGCGGCCGCGCCATATTTCGGGATGATCTCGGCGTTGGGGATGATGTCGAGCTTGACCTGGTCCTTGTTCGCCTTGTTGAAGGCGTCGACGATGCGCGGCATGAAGTTCGAGCCGTCGGCGCGCACCCAGATGTTGGCGGTCTCGGCGGACGCCGCCTGCAGGCCGCCACCAATGACGGCTGCCGCAAGCGCCAGCCTGGCAAAAATGGTCTTCATCTTACTCCTCCTCATGGTTCTCCTCCCTGTTCTGGCCACGCCGCCCTGCTTGTTCGGGCGCGTAGCCTTGTTGCTTCATTGCGGCGGACTGCCGCATGACTGACGCACCACCAGCCGGCACGGCAGTTTCCTGATGCCCGGCACGGCCGGCTGGCCGTCGACGAGCGAAAGCAGGGCAAGCCCGGCCTCGCGCCCGAGGCTCGCCAGGTTCATGTCGATGGAAGTCAGCGGCGGACGCGTCGCCTCGGCCACGATCTCCCAATTGTCGAAGCCGATGACGCCAACATCCTCGGGCACGCGGATACCACGCTCGCGCAGCGCATCGATGACGCCGCGGGCGATCTGGTCGTTGCCGCAGAAGACGGCGTCCGGCCAGCCTTCCCTGCCCGCCTTGCCGAACAGTCTTGCCACGGCATCGTGGCCCCAGGCTTCCGACCATGCGCCCAGCAGAGGCTCGCTCAAGGCCAGGCCGTTCTCCGTCAGGACGTCGCGGTAAGCCTCGGCCCGCGTATGCACTACCGCGAAGCTCGCCGGTCCGGTGACATGGGCGATGCGGCGGCGCCCGAACCGCACAAACTGCTCTACCGCCAGCCGCGCGCCGCCGGCATCGTCGGAGACGAGGCCGACCGCGCCGGCATCGGGCTGGGTGAAGGCGTAGACGACCGGAATGCGCAGGTTGGAGAGATCCACCGGCAGATGGCGGTCGATGCGTTTTCCCGTGGCGACGATGCCGTCGACGCGCTTGTCGAGCATGGCCTCGACATGCAGCTGGCCGAGCCGCTGGTCGTCCTCGACATTGCACAGGAACACCGAGACGCCCTTGTCGACCAGCGCATCCGAAACGCCGGCCATCAGCGGCAGCGAGAAGCGGCCATAAGTATCGTTGGTGAGCAGCCCGACGGTGAAGGAGCGTTTTCGCAACAGGCTCTGGGCCAGGTTGTTCGGCCGGAAGCCGAGCAGCCGCGCCGTCTCGCGGATGCGCTCGCGCGTCTCCGCCGTCATCCGCCCCTGCCCGTTCAGCGCCTTCGACGCCGTGGCGACGCTGACGCCGGCCGCGGCAGCGACCTCGCGCAGCGTGACCGGCGGCTTGGCGGAGACAGGTGAGGCATCCGAAGACATATCGTGCAACCATTCCCTGAGTTGGGAAAAGGTTTTCTCTTATCGGCCTGCGTGGTGATGACGGATGAGGTCAGCAAGCGCAGGGCGATTTGGGAAAAGGTTTTCTCAAGCGAAATCTAATCCGAAAACAAGGGTGAACGCAAGGGGGCATGAAGAAGGCCCAACGCCTTGTCCGGAAACCTTACAGCAACGAGGGCTCAAAGTGGCAACCGTGCTGACGCTGCCCGGCTCCCACTCATCAGCTCGCATCTGCACTGCGACGGTTCGCGCTGCCGATTGCCGATCGCGTCTCTATCCCGCGACCCGAAAGCTCGACAGCGGCCGCGACACCCAACCCTCGATCTCACGCGTGACGAAGGTGGCGGCCTCATGATGGATGAAATGGCCGGCGTCGGGCAGCGCCACCACGGAGCTGATGTTGTCGACTTCGCGGAATGTGCCTTCGAAAGCACTGGCCGGAACATAGGGATCGTGGGCGCCGAACATCACCAGCGTCGGTGCTTTGACCAGAGGCAATTGACCGATGTCCGGCACCCTGCCGAGCGGAATGTTGGCCCTGTAGTAACCCAGCATCGCCTCCGGATCGGAATGCCGGAGCGACGCTGCGAGAGCCTGTCGGTCGGCCTCGTCGGCGACCCATCCGGCAAGCTCCTCCGGCGCCGGCATGGCGGACGCGCCTGCCTCCTGGAAGCGGCGCACATAGGCGAAATACCGGGCGTTGGCTGGATCGGCGATGGCGCGCAGATAGTTGCGCGGATGAGGGGAGGAAAGGACAACCAGATGGCGAACCACCTGCGGGATCCGCATGGCCAGCCACCAGGCAATGGTCCCGCCCCAGTCATGACCGACGATCGAGGCCTGGGAGAGTTGTTCGGCCACGAGCACCGAAAGCACGTCCTCGACCAGATGCGGCAGCAGCGTGTAGTGGGCATGTCCCCGCGGCGCGTCGCTTCGCCCGAATCCGCGCAAATCCGGTGCCAGCACCCTGAAACTGCCGCGTAGAGCCTCGATCTGCCTGCGCCAACCAAGGCCATGGTCAGGAAGGCCGTGCAGGAAAAGGATCGGCGGGCCGGAGCCCGCCGCGACGTAATGCAGTTTGACGTTCCTGTTAGATGCGAACCTGGACTCGAAACCTGTCTCCGAAGTCACCCTGACCGGCCGCCGCGATCACATCTTTACTTCGAGGCGCAGGAACGGGCCTTGGAAAACCTGATTCTTGTGATCTGCGTTCACAAGCAGATTGTGCCACGCCTCGATCTTGTAACCAGCAGTGAAGGTAGCGTTCGTTATCGGCGTCCAGCTCAGGCCAAGCGATGCGTCGAGGTTCGAGACCGTTTCATTCGAGCCCTGACTGGCCAGAGTTTCGGAAAAGTGTTCGTCTGGGTTTGTGGACGAGATATTGACACCGACACGCGCGGTGCGGCGGCCCCACATGACTGCGCCCGAAGCCGAGCCTGTCAGGCCCCAGTTCTCGCCAACCGGATAGTAAGCTTCCGCACCAACGCGCGGGCCGATGCCCCAGTACTCGGCCGTACCGATCTTGTCAGCGGCGATGCCCTTGTCGGCAGGATTGGTGGGGGTGAACTTTTCAGAAATCTCGCCCAATGTTTCATCGGAATGCACCAGCCGCAGGCCGCCGAAGAAACGGATATCGGCCTGTTGCACCTTGACGTGCTTGCCGACGTCAAAATCGAAAGTCTGGAAGCTGTAGCCGTCGCTGTAAGTCCCTGTAACAAGGCCGTCAGGGTTCGTCTCAGGCTGCTCGAAGAGGAGGGCAGAGCGGTCCTTGCCGAGTTGGACAGCGGCGGCAAGACGCCAATCCCAGTCCGGAGAGATCTGCTTGGTCAGCGAAACTGCCCCGGAAATATCACCGTTGCCTTTACCCAGCTTGTCGCTGCTCAGCTTGTCGTCGTTATGGAGATTGTTCCAGAAGTACGAGCCTTCGAACGACATCTTGATGCGCGAATCGATGACCGTCTGATCCGAGGGCTGCGCCTCGGTTGCGTTAGCCGTGGCCACGCCTGTTGCCGTTAGGGAGGCAGCCGAAGCCGCCACCGTAGCTAAAAATTTACCCGTGCCCTGCGAATGCATTTAAGTCCCCACCCAGATTCCAGCCGGGTTGTTATTGCAGACAAGTTTATAACCGCCTATTGCCGCTGCGGAATACCAGCGACTTTGCGGCGCGACTGTCGCATTTTTGCAACAATAAGGGACATCGTTAGCTGAACGAATACCGAGGTGGTCGTGCGTTCAGACATGGAGGTAGGGTGAGCGATCCAGCGCAAATCGAAGGCATGCTCAACAATCTCGTCTACAACCTATTCGCGCGGAGCGGGCAGGATGATGGACGAGCAACCGGCGCTAAGGAAATCGGCAACCTCATCGTATTCGACCATCCGGAGAGCGTCGACGAGATCGTCAAGTCGCCTGCCCTGTTCCGGAAGAACTTCTCGCTGATCTCGGCCCTCGGCTTCAGCCGCTTCAACACCAATGACGAGGAATGGGCGACAAGACGCGCCATCACCCAGGATCGCTATCTCGCGGCGGCCAAACCCCCCCATGGGCAAAGCGTGTCGGATATATTCAGCGGCGACCTTGCCGATTGCGAGACCTCCCTCGCAGGAATCCACCAGGCGCTTTTCACCGGCGCCATGACCATTTTCTATCAGGCCTTCGGACTTGTCGCGGAAGCGCGACCAACCGCTGTGCTTTTCGACCGAGTCCGTGAGACATTGCGCCGCCTGCAGTATTATTCCTGGGTCACGCCAACCAATGCCGAAAGAGACAGCGCCATCCAAGATGCCCGCGCGGTCATCGCGGATTTCGGTTCGCAACTGATGGCGGATCCACGGGCGGCCGCGGAAATGGACCGTTTCTCGGAAAGAGCAGCCGGGATCGACGGCTTTTCCCCGATCGAAGAATTCGTGATGAATCTGTTCGCTGGCGTCGAAACCACCGTCACGACAGTGCAGTGGGTGATCGATAGGCTCGGCGCCAACCAGCAGGTGCAGGAGCGTATCTATAGTGAGATTGCTGACGGCAAGGCACAGACACCGTTTACTGACTGCTTCATCAACGAGACGATGCGCTATTTCCCACCTATACCGTTCCTCACCCGCGAAGTAAGCACCGATGCGGTTCTGGATGGCACGTCGCTACGGGCCGGGCAACTTATCATGCTGTCCGTCGTCGGTGTGCACCAGCATCCTGAATTCTGGGAAAATCCGAGGACTTTCAATGCCAGCCGCAAGGAGTTCATCAACAACAGTTTCGACCGCCGCGCCTTTATTCCCTTCCTAACCGGACCGCGTATGTGCGGGGGCGCACGCCTGGGCCGACTCGAGGTGGAGCAGGCGGTTCGCGCGGTCGTGCGCCAGTTCGCCTTTACTCGCGCCGACGACGTTATCCGCTTCGACTATGCGCTGGCGCTGCGCCCGGCGAGCGGCATGTCCGTCCAGATGTCAAGGCGCTGATCGGCTCTGCTCCGCCTCGACAGGCATGTCGCGCCAAAGTTGACGGATCAAGCCTCCGAACTGTCTTGCGATAATCGACTTTACGGAGGCGTCGTTGCTGTAGCGACCATTTGCAGCGAGGGCATCATTGCGCAGATTGCGGGCTGGAAACCAGTTCCGCATCGTCGCCTTCACATTGTCGTGGGGATTGACGACGAAATCCTCATAGGCCACATGAGCAACCCTCGTCACGTCAATGGTCGAAAGGTAGCTCCGCCACTTTGCCTCGGAGTCCGCGATGTGTCGCACGGTGTCAATAACCGCCTTCTGACTTATCGTTCTCAACATAGGGACACCGGGCAGCGTTTCCCCGCCATCGAATGGCTGACCAGTATGCAGCATCGAAAGCAGGCTGACCGTCTGATCGACTTTGTTCCGGCGGGATAGGAATACATAGAACGAGCTTGCATCATCCTCGCCGATCGAGAGGCGGGCGAAGTCCAGATTGCCGAAAAACAGCTTGGCCGCGAATACGCCTTCGACTGAGCGCCGCATCAGAAGATGCTTTCCATATGACGACGCACCGCGATCGAGCGCCGGGACGTCGAATGTGTCGTCTCCCGTCCAGCGCCGCATGAGCGGTACCGCGAATTGCCACTGGAAGTATTCGGTGGGCAGGCCAAGTCCAAAATGCCGCATGACCTGGCAATAGGTATGGCCGGCGGTTCTCGGCGTGGTGCAAATCAGGATTCTATACGGATTTTCGGCCGCGTCGTCGCGATCGAGATCAGCTGAGAGCAATCGGGTATATGTTTCATCGAAGTGCGATGCCGCCATGACGGATACTGCTCACATGGCGGACAGAAACCCGAAGATCAGGAGAGCCTGATCGGGCGTCATCAGCGACGGCGGATGGCCGACATCGATATTGTCGACGATGCAAAGACCGGGTCGGACGCAACGGGTCCGCTCAAAGGCCTGCCTGTCGATAAATACGCTCTCGCGACCGTACAATAGCATGATTTGGGCGTCGAGCTTAGCGACCATGGGAAACAGGTCGTATTCGCGGCCGGTCATGGCCTCGAAATTCCCGGTCGTGGCCGGATCGTAGGCCAAACGAAACTCGCCAGCCCTCGCGGCAATTCTGTTATCGATGAAGCGGTCGAGGACCGGCCTCTCCACCCGCCCCATGCCTGGATTTGAGGCACGCAGATATTCCCCTGCCTGGGCGCGCGTCTGGAATACAAGCGCGGCTTCGCGGATGGCTTCGTTTCGCAAAGCATCGACCTTCGGCCCGCCAATCAGGGGGACATCGTTGAGGATGATCCTGTCGACGCTGCCGCGGTTCGCGTAGAGAAAGAGAAGCAGGATCAGCCCGCCCCATGACGTGCCGACGAAATGGTTCTCCTTGCCGGCAAACTGGCTGAGCGCGCGCAGGCACCTGGAATAGAGATCCATATCGTAGCCCGCGCCGAGATAGGCGCTGCGCCCCCGTCCGAGCAGGTCGGGGCAGATCACCAGATAGCCGTTGCGGCAGAGGAAGGACGCGAGGTAATCGAAATCGCAGCCATTGCCGGCAAAGCCGTGCAGGCAGAACACGGTGCCGCGCGGTTGGCCGGCCGGTTGCCAGATGCGCACGAACATCGAGGCGTAACGGTCGCCGAGGCGGATCAGGATTTCCTGGGTCAGCGCCTCGCCTGGGGTAGCCTGTTCCATCACGCGTCCCGCTTGCGAACGGCGCGTTTCATGGCACCGCGGGCGTCGATGAAATCGCGCTTCCAGTAGACCGACTTGTCGAGGTTGAGCAGTTTCGCTTCCTTGATCATCGGCAGGATGTGCGAGGACGAGCGCGTAGCCATAATCGTCGCGGCAATCGCGTTGCCGCCGGGATCGGGGTTGAGTGGCCCTCTGTTTGCAACCCACGTCTCGGCAATTTCGCGGCTGGTCACGATCCAGCCGACGTAAGCGACGATCGCATCGTCGATGGAACCGATGAGGTGCGTCTGCTGCTCGATCTGGTAGCGCAAGGACTTCACCATCTGTCCAAACTCGTATCCGTCGAAGGGCGGATAGTGCGCAATGAAATTGCAGACGAGCCCGAGAGAGACCGGGTTGAAAGGAACGCGGGTGAAAAGGAGCTTGGTCATGCGGCCTCAAGGCACTTCGAATGGGCGCGACATTATGATGTGCGGTCTGTTCGCCGCTAGTGGTAAAATGCGCGCCGCGACAGGTCGAGAGGCGGCTTACACCGGCGATCCAGCCTGGCCGAGGCCTGAGCCTTCCACGGATCTACCTAAACCGCCCTTCTCCCCGCCTGCCGCCATGCGCTTCCACGGCCTTCTCGACGGCGCGCTTCAATTCGTCCTTGATCTCGACCGTCTCGGCCATCAGCGTCTCGATCTTGAGGAATTCGAGCACGCGGTATTTCGAGACATTCGGCCGGATCAGAATGTCCGGCGGGTGCTGCCTAAGCTTGTTGGCGATGATCGACTGCATCATCAGCTGGGTGGCGCCATACATCAGGTCGACTGTGGTCGGATGCCTGCGCTCGGCCTCGCTCGGCGCGCCGACGACATCGACGGCGATGATGATGTCGGCGTCCTTCTCGATGAGGTCGAAAGGCACGGGGTTGTAGATACCGCCATCGATCAGCACGCGGCCCTCGCGCGTCACCGGGCGGAAGACCGCCGGGATAGCCGCCGATGCGGCAAGCGCCGAATGCAGGTCGCCTTCGGCGAATACCGCAAGGCTGTGGCCGAAATAGTCGGTCGCCGTAACCTTGAGCGGAACCTTCAGCGCCTCGAATGTCTGCGGGATCGCCTCGGGTAGGAAAGCCTTCAGAATGCGCTCGATGTTGAACTGGCTGACGCGGATGCCGCCCTGCATGGCCTCAGCGATCGTGCCCGGCCGCGAGCGCCACATGCGCGCGGCCACTTCAGCCCGGCTGCCGAGGATCGATCGGGCATAATCGTGAATCTCGGCACCCTTCATGCCCGACGCCATGCCGGCGCCCATGATGGCGCCGATCGACGAGCCGGCAATCGCCACCGGCTTGATGCCGAGATCGTCGAGAGCCTCGATGATGTGGATATGCGCGAGACCGCGCGCGCCGCCGCCGCCAAAGGCCACCCCGAAGGTCGGGCTCATCCCTTGCCGCCTCCCGCCACCTGCACCAGCGGCGGCCCGATGACCATCACCGCGGGGTCGGCCGACAGGAGCTTCTTCGCCGCCGCCTTCACGTCGGCCAGCGTCACCGCGTTGATGAGAGCCGCGCGCCGCTTGACATAATCGATGCCGAGATCATCGACCTGCAGCTCCACCAGCGTCGCGGCGATGGAGCTGGACGAATCCAGATTGCTGATGGCGTAGGCGCCCACCATGTATTTCTTGATGGCCGCGAGCTCCTCCTCGGTGGGGCCGTTCTCGGCCATATCCTTCACCACCTGGCGCACGATCGAAAGCGTTTCGGCGGCGCGGTCGGAACGCGTCGCCGTCGTCACCAGCAGCGCGTTGGAATGCTCGTGATCGACGAGATCGGAGCTGACGCTATAGGCAAGGCCGCGTTTCTCGCGCACCTGCTCATACAAGCGCGACGTGAAAGTCGAGCCGCCGAGAATCTCGTTCATCAGCACGGCGGCGTAGAAATCGGGATCGCTCCGCTTCACGCCCGGCCAGGCAAGCTGCAGGGAGGTCTGCGGCAGATCGTAATTCACTTCGAGCTGCTGGCCGAGCTTGGGCGTGATGTCGGCAACCGGCGCCAGCGTCTGCTTGTCCGGCAGGTCGCCGAACACCTCGTCAAGCCTGCCGCTCAACGTGGCGGCGTCGATATCGCCCACCACCGCCACATGCAGGCCGCCGCGGGCGAAGTTCGCCTTGTGGAAGGCCTTGAGGTCGTCGGCAGTGATGGTTTCGAGGCTGTCTTTGTTGCCCTCGTCCGGCCGCGCGTAGGGATGCTGGCCATAGATCGCGCGCAGCCAGCGCTGCTGGGCGATCGTATTGGGGTCCCGCTCATTGGCGAGGATGCCGGAGAGTGTCTGGGCGCGGATGCGGTCGATCGGCGCCTGATCGAAGCGCGGGCTGTTCACCGCCAGCTTCAGCAGGCCAAAAGCCTCGTCCTTCTGGTCGGACAGCATGCGCATCGAGCCATAGGTGCCATCGCGCGCCGCCTGAAAACTCATCTCCGCGCCGGCATCGTCGAGCTTCAACTGGAAGGCCTCGCTGTCGAGGTCGCCGGCGCCCTCGTCGAACAGGCCGGTCATCAGGTTGACCAGGCCTTCCTTGCCGGCGGGGTCCTGCGCCGTGCCGCCGTCGAAGACGAAACGGATCGCAACCAGCGGGATCGAATGGTCTTCCACCAGCCAGGCGGTGACGCCCTTGTTCGACTTCACCTCCTGGATGTTCATTTCGGCGCGCGCGGCAAGCACCGGCAAAAGCAGGAAGAACAGGGCGAAGCAAAGGGTGGCGACGGCGCGATAGAGCTTGCCTTCCTCGCTCGCCGGAGAAGGAGAAGCGATCGTATGGCCAAGAACCATGCTCATTATCAATTCCCCGCCTGCTGCTGCGGCAAGAGATAGCCGGTGGTGGAACGATCGAGCACGAGGTAGCGGGCGGCTGCCGCCTTGACTTCATCGGCGGTCACCTTGCGGATGCGGTCCGGCCATTCCTGGACGTCCTTGACATTGCCGCCCGTGGCAAGCGTCGAGCCATACATGTTGGCCATGTCGTCCTGCTTGTCGCGCGCAAAGATCATGGAGCGCACATAGCGGGTCTTGGCCCGCTCCAGCTCATCGTCGCTCACGCCGTCCTTGACGATGCGGGCGATCTCGGCATCGACAGCCGCCTCGACATCGGCAAGCCTGGCGTCGCCGCGCGGGGCGCCATAGACGGTGAAGTTGGTGGCGTCGAGCATGGTGCCCTGGAAGTAGGCGCCGGCCTCTGAGGCGATACCCTGCTTGACGACGAGCTGCTGGTACAACCTGCTGCGGTTGTCGCCGCCGAGGATCTCGGCAAGCAGGTCGAGCGCCTCGGCTTCGCCGGGCTTGGCCGTGTGATAGGACGGCACGACCCATTGCGTCGAAAAGCTCGGCACCGAGACGCGCGCGTCGGTGAGCGTCACCGTGCGCTTCGTGTTCTGCTCCGGTTCCACGGGGCGGATGCGCGGCCGCAGGTCCGGGCCGCGGGCGACCTTGCCGTAGGTGCGCCCGGCCATCGCCTTCACCGCGTCAGGATCGACGTCGCCGGCCACCACCAGCACGGCGTTGTTCGGCCGGTAGTAGGCGTCGTAGAAGGCTTTCGCGTCCGGACGGTTCAACTGCTCCATTTCCTGCATCCAGCCGATCACCGGAATGCGGTATCGCTGGTTCTGCCAGAGCGTCGCGTCGACCTCCTCGTCGAGCACCGCCTGCGGATTGCTGTCGATGCGCGAACGGCGCTCCTCCAGGATCACGTCGCGCTCGGTCTTGATGACATCGTCTGTCAGGATGAGGTTGCGCATGCGATCGGCCTCGAAGCCCATCATCTGTTCGAGGGCGGAAGGCGGCACCGTCTCGTGGAAGGCGGTGTAGTCGTAAGAGGTGAAGGCATTGTTGGAGCCGCCGATCTCGGACACGGCGCGGTCGAACTCGCCGGCGGCGTGGTTGGTCGTGGCCTTGAACATCAGGTGCTCGAAGAAATGCGCGATGCCGGATTTGCCGAGAGGCTCGTCGGCGCTGCCGATCTTGTACCAGACCATGTGGGTGACGATCGGGGCGCGGTGGTCCGGGATGACCACCACTTCCATGCCGTTGTCGAGCAGGAAATCCTTGACCTCGCCGTCATCGGCCGCGCGGGCCGGAGCCGCCGCCGCAAGCGCCAGCGCGCTGGTCAGAAGCGCTGCGCGCAGCCCAATTCCTGTTCGTCTCATCAAGTTCTCCGGTCGCGGTTGCGCGACGATAGGCAAGGTTGTTGGCAAGGCAAAGTGAATTGTGAGTCATTTTCGAGGCGGCGCTAGCCAACCTCGATGAAGCGAATGACCGTTTCGCCATAGCCCCGCTCGTCCACAACGGAAAAACCCGGGCCTGCCTCGAACGGCGCCGAGGCCGCCTCCTCGACCACGAACAATGCGCCGGGCAACAGCCAGCCGCCGGCCTTGGCCGAGCGCAGCGCGCGTTCGCCAAGCCCCTTGCCATAGGGCGGGTCGGCGAAGATCAGGCCGAAGGGCGAGAGCGTGCCAGCCTCACCCAAATGAGCGGCGTCGCGACGAAAAATCTTGGTGCGGCCGGTGAGCCCATAGGCCTCGACGTTCTCGCGGATCAGGCCTCGCCCCTCCGTCGATTCCTCGATGAAGACGCAGTAGGCGGCGCCGCGCGACAGCGCCTCAAGTCCAAGCGCGCCGGTGCCGGCGAAGAGGTCGAGCACGCGGCCGCCTTCGAGCTTTTCGGCATAGCGATGCGCGAGCACGTTGAACACCGCCTCGCGGGTGCGATCGGTGGTCGGGCGGATGGCATTGCTTCTCGGCGTCGCCAGCGGACGCCCGCGGAACTCACCGCCGACGATCCGCATTGCCGCCCCTCTTCGGACCGCGCGGCCTGTCGCCGCCATCGCCTTCGGGGCGCGCGCGGGGCTTGCCAAACGGCTTGCCCTTGCCGCCCGGCTTGTAGGATGCCTTGCGCGCCTTCGCCTCGGCGGCCCTGGCGGCATCGGCTTCCGCCCTACCCTTGCCGATCGGCCGGGCGCCCGGCGCCATCCAGACATTGGCCTTGCGCTGGCCCGGCGGTTCGATCGGCCGCTGCTCGCGCTCGGATTTCTTGCCGCCGAAACGGTGCTTGTCGCCGAAGCCACCACGCGGCTTTTCGCCGAAACCGCCGCGGTCGGATTTAGGGCCGCGCTCGCCGAACGCCCGGTCCGGTCCAAACGCCCTGTCCGGCTTTGTCGAGAGCTTGCTCAGCGCCTCGTCGCGGCTGCCTTCGCGGCGCTTGCGCGCCTTGATCAGACCGCCCTCGCCGATCGGCCGGTGGTCGCCGTCGCGCGTGAATTTCGGCCGGTCGGCCGTTTCGCGGCGAGGCCCGCCGCCGCGCACCGGCTTATTGGAAAACGGCTTTTGGATCTCGGCATCGAAATTGGCGCCGGATTCCTCGATCAGCCGTTCGCCGAGCTGTTCGCGCAGCACGCGGCCCTTGATCTCCAGTACATGGCCCTCGGGAAGATCCTCGAGCTGGAACGGTCCGTAGGAGATGCGGATCAGCCGCGTCACGTCGAGGCCAAGCGCGCCGAGGATGTTCTTCACCTCGCGGTTCTTGCCTTCGCGCAGGCCCAGGGTCAGCCACGCATTGGTGCCCTGCTCGCGGTCGAGCGAGGCTTCGATCGAGCCGTAGAAGACGCCATCGACGGCGATGCCTTCGCGCAGGCCGGCGAGCGCGCTCTCCTCGACCTTGCCGTGGACGCGCGCGCGGTAGCGCCGCAGCCAGCCAGTGGCCGGCAATTCGAGCACGCGCGACAGCCCGCCGTCATTGGTCAAAAGCAGCAGGCCCTCGGTGTTGATGTCGAGCCGGCCGATCGTCATCAGCCGCGGCAGGTCGGACGGCAGCACGTCGAAGACGGTCTTGCGGCCTTCCGGATCGCGGTTGGTGGTGACGACGCCCGCCGGCTTGTGGAACAGGAAGAGACGCGTGCGCTCGATCGGCGGGATCTCGGTGCCGTCGAGATGGATGATGTCGTTGGCGCCGACATTGAAGGCCGGCGAGTCCAGCACCTTGCCGTTGACCTTGACGCGACCGGCCGCGATCAGTTCCTCGGCGTCGCGGCGCGAGGCGATGCCGGCGCGCGCCAGCCGCTTGGCGATGCGCTCGCCGCTTTCGGGCGCAGCTTCCGAGGGCTGCGGCCGTGGCTTGAAGCCGCCTTCCGGCTTTCCGCCAGCTCCGCGTGGACGATCGCTGAAGTCTCGCTTCGGCCGGTCGGCGAAATCGCGTTTGGGACGGTCGTCGAATGCCCGCTTGGGGCGGTCGAATCGTCGTTCGCCCCGATCGCCTTCGGCAGCCGCCGGTCGGTCGCCACGCGGTGCGTAAGGCTTGCGGTCCTCACGCTTCTCGAAAGGCTTGCCATCGCGCGGCGGACCTTTGCGGAACGGCCTGTCGCCACGCTCCCCGCCTTCACCCATTTCACGCGGCCCCATCTCACGCGGCTTGTAGCTGCGCTTGAAATCGCGCGCAGGGCGCTCACCCTCCGCGGCCATCGGCCGGTCGCCGCGCGGTGTGTAAGGCTTGCGGCCCTCGCGCTTCTCGAAGGGCTTGCCTTCGGGGCGCGGACCTTTGCGGAACGGCTTTTCGGCGCGCCCGGCGCCCTCGCCCGTCTCGCGTGGCTTATAGCTGCGCTTGAAGTCGCGGCGCTCGCCTTCGATATCGCGGCGCTCGCCTTCGGCAGCCATCGGTCGTTCACGCTTGGCGAATGGCTTCTTGGCGCCGTAGGCCGGCTTGCCGTCCCGCCGGCCCGCCGGTTTCGAGCCGCCTTTGCGCGGCCCGCGTGAAGATTTCTTGTCGTCGTTCATTACTTCGCTCGTCTTCACCTGCTACAGCGCAGCACGCCCTTTCGGACGCCCAGCGCAGGCGGTGTCATCTTGATTATTGCGCATATGCCAGCGCGGCAAAAACCGATTCCGGTTTTCAAGGTCTCGCGCTAGATAACAGGATCGCTGTCGGGTGGCGAGGAGTAATCGGAATGGAGACCGCTTGAAACGACCGGATTTCATGGCCCTGGCGCTTGAAGAGGCCGAAGCGGCCGCCAGCCGCGGCGAAGTGCCGGTCGGCGCCGTGATCGCCAATGGCGGCACGGTGGTCGCGAAAGCCGGCAACCGCACGCGCGAGCTGGCGGACCCGACCGCGCATGCCGAGATGCTGGCGATCCGCGAGGCCTGCCTGAAGCTCGCCAGCGAACGTCTCACCGGCCACGATCTCTACGTGACGCTGGAGCCCTGCGCGATGTGCGCCGGCGCGATCTCCTTCGCCCGGCTGCGGCGGCTCTATTTCGGCGCCGCCGATGTGAAAGGCGGCGCGGTGGTCAACGGCGTGCGCTTCTTCGCCTCACCCACCTGCCACCACACGCCGGACGTCTATCCGGGGATCGGCGAGAGCGACGCCGCCCTCATCCTCAAGGACTTTTTTCGCGAGAGACGGAATGGCGGGTGAGGTGAAGTGAGTAGTGGTTAGTGAGTAGTGAGTAGGTCACTACTGACTACTGACTACTGACTACTGACTACTGACTGTTCACAGCCCTAGCCAGTCGAACCAGCCGCCCTTCTTGCCTTCGGCCTGCGCCTTGAGACGGCGCTCCTTCTTGTACTCGTCCTCGCCGAGCTCGTTCTGCGGCGCGGCGGCGGAGGGCTGGCGATAGGCAAGCGGCGGCTCGCTCAGATATTTGCGAGTGGTCGGGTCGCCCTGCTTCTGTTCGGCAAGGCTGCGCTGGATCTGAGCCCTGCGGGCGGCCGAGTTGTCATCCGGCGACCAGGCCGGCGGGTGGCTGGAGCCCGATTCGGCCAATGCCTTCTTCACCGCCTCGGGATTGGTCTGGATATCCTCGACGGCTTCCGGCTGGTAATTCGGATCGTTCTGGTGCGCGGTGGCGTCGGCGCGGATGCGGGCGCGGCGCGCCTCAGGCGATTCGGGCCAGTCGGCGCTCGCCGTCTCGATGCTCTGCTGCGGCGGCGGCAGGCTTTCCTTCTGCCCGGGAGCGGGCTTCACCAGATCAGGACGCGGCTTGTAGTCGATCGGATCTTTGCGCTTCGGGGTGATCGAGGCAGCCGCGGAGACATCGTCGAACAGCTGCGCGGCTGCCGTCTTGTCGGTTCCATAGGTCGGCGAACCCACGCAGCCTGACAGGGCGATGGCCGATACCACAAGCGGCGCCATCAGCGCGGCGCGCGCGAACGTTCTGTCGGTCATGCCAAAAAGTCCCACTCTAACAGCCTTTCAGTCGCCACCGGCCAAGGGCACGGTCCCCTTCTTCCCCGCATTTGCGATGGAAATCCGGCGACAATTTGTCTGCCGGAGTGTCGCGTGTTTACCTCAACCACTTGTTAAGGGCAACGCGCGGGCGGTTTCAGGCCGCCCGGCGTGGCATTTGTGCACCGACTTATCGACAGGACTGCAGCCGCCCAAGGGCCTTCAGCTCATGCAACACGGCGGCATCGCGGGCCGAGACATCCGGAAATTCCGGATCCTGCCCGACATCGGCGGTGTAGCGCCAGGAGCGCGCGCATTTGACCAGACCGCGATCCTCGGCTTTCTCCACCACCACCGCCACCCCCTTGACGTCGTCGAGCGTGAAGGCGCCTTCCGGGGCCTTGCCGTGTTTGACGACGAGATCGCTGGTGATCGCCATCTCGGCCATATCGACATCGGCGATCGCGGCCTCCAGCGCCGGGTCGTCGAGCGTCACCACCGGCACCGCCTCGAGCGACGAACCAATCAGCTTGTCGGCGCGCGCGATCTCCAGCGCGCCGGTGACGACGCGGCGCACCTGCCTCACCTTGCGCCATTTCTCGGCCAGCGCCTCGTTGCGCCAGTCCTGCGGGACCGCGGGGAACTGGTCGAGATGCACCGACACGGCTTGCGGATGGCGGTCGAGCCAGGCTTCTTCCGTGGTGAAGGGCAGCATCGGCGCCAGCCACTTCACCAGGCATTCGAAGAGGTGGCGCACCACCTGCACGGCCGCCCTGCGGCGCAGACTCGACGGCCCGTCGCAGTAAAGCGCGTCCTTGCGGATGTCGAAATAGAAGGCCGAAAGCTCCACCACCATGAAGTCGAGCAGCGTGCGGGTGATGCGCTTGAACTCGAAGGCGTCGTAGCCCTGGCGCACCATTTCGTCCAACTCGGACAACCGGTGCAGCATCAGCCGCTCCAGTTCCGGCATCGTCTCGACCGGCACGTCCTGGCCGTCGTCATGCGCAAGCGTGCCCAGCATCCAGCGGATGGTGTTCCTGAGCTTGCGGTAGGCGTCGATATTGGTCTGCAGCACGTTCTTGCCGAGCCGCTGGTCTTCCCAATAATCGGTCGTGACCACCCAGAGCCGCAGGATATCGGCGCCGGACTGTTTGATGACGTCCTGCGGCACGACGGTGTTGCCGAGCGACTTCGACATCTTGCGGCCTTCCTCGTCCATGGTGAAGCCATGGGTGATGACCGTGTCGTAAGGCGCCCTGCCCCTGGTGCCGCAGCTTTCGAGCAGCGAGGAATGGAACCAGCCGCGATGCTGGTCCGAGCCTTCGAGATAGACGTCGGCCGGCCATTTGAGGTCCGGACGGTCCTCCAGCGTGAAGACATGCGTCGAACCGGAATCAAACCAGACGTCGAGGATGTCCATCACCTGGTGCCATTTCGAGGCGTCGTGATTGCCGAGGAAGCGTGCCTTCGCGCCCTCGGCGAACCAGGCGTCGGCGCCTTCCTTCTCGAAAGCGTCCATGATGCGCTCGTTGACGGCCTCGTCCTTCAGCACATTGCCGTCCTCGTCGGCGAAGACCGCGATCGGCACACCCCAGGCGCGCTGGCGCGACAGCACCCAGTCGGGGCGCTCCTCGATCATGGCGCGGATGCGGTTCTGGCCCGCCGCCGGAACGAAACGGGTGTCGTCGATCGCCTTCAGCGCGCGGTTGCGCAGCGTCGTGCCGTCGCCGAGGTCCTTGTCCATATAGACGAACCATTGCGGCGTATTGCGGAAGATGACCGGCTTCTTGGAGCGCCAGGAGTGCGGATAGCTGTGTTTCAGCCGGCCGCGCGCGAACAGCGCGTTGCGCTCGATCAGTTCGTCGATGACGGCCTGATTGGCGTTGCCCTTCTTGCCATTGTCGTCGATGACGCGCGCCGCGCCACCTTCGCGCCCCGGGCCGAAGCCCGGCGCATCCTTGGTGAAGAAGCCGGCATCGTCGACCGTGAAGGGGATCACGGTGTCGACGCCTCGCGCCCGCAACTCGCCCGCGGCCTCCATCCAGGCGTCGAAGTCCTCGCGGCCATGGCCGGGCGCGGTGTGCACGAAGCCGGTGCCGGCATCGTCGGTGACATGCTCGCCCGCAACCATCGGCACCGGGAACTCATAGCCGCCGCCGAGGCCCTTGAAAGGATGAGAAAGCGTAAGCTTCCCAAGCTGTTCGGCCGAGACGCTGTGAAGCCTGTTCAGTGCGACCTTGGCCTTGACGGCGCACTCTTGCGCCAGCGCGTCGGCAAAGATCAGCTTCTCGCCGGGCTGCGGGCCGAAGGCGTTCTCGGCCGCCGTGACCTCATAGAGGCCATAGGCGATGCGCGGCGAATAGCTCACGGCGCGGTTGCCGGGGATGGTCCAGGGCGTGGTCGTCCAGATGACGACATGCGCCTCGACGAGGTCGAGCGCTGCCTCGTCCAGCGCGGCGCCGGCGACCGGCTGGGCGAGGCTCGCGACCGGGAACTTCACCCAGATCGTGTCGCTCTCGTAGTCCTGATACTCGACCTCGGCCTCGGCGAGCGCGGTGCGCTCGACCACGCTCCACATCACCGGCTTCGAGCCGCGGTAGAGCTGGCCGGACAAGGCGAATTTCAACAGTTCGCCGGCGATGCGCGACTCGGCATGGTACGCCATGGTGGTATAGGGATTGTCGAAATCGCCGACGACGCCAAGACGCTGGAACTCGCCGCCCTGCACCTTGATCCAGTGGGCGGCGAACTCACGGCATTCCCTGCGGAACTCGTTGACCGGCACTTCGTCCTTGTTCTTGCCCTTGGCGCGATACTGCTCCTCGATCTTCCATTCGATCGGCAGGCCGTGGCAGTCCCAACCCGGCACGTAGTTGGCGTCATAGCCGCGCATCTGGAAGGAGCGGTTGATGACGTCCTTGAGGATCTTGTTCAGCGCATGGCCGATATGGATGTTGCCGTTGGCGTAGGGCGGCCCGTCATGCAGCACGAATTTCTCGCGGCCGGCGGCCTCCTCGCGCAGCTTCCTGTAAAGGTCCATGTCCTGCCAGCGCTTGACCAGGCCAGGCTCCTTCTCGGGCAGGCCGGCACGCATCGGGAAGTCCGTCTGCGGCAAATAGAGCGTTTTGGAATAGTCGATCGTTTCAACGGTGTCGGTCATTGATCTGCCATCTGCGTTGCCCGGCGGCGGGAAGCCCGGGCGTTGAACCAGCATTTTCTTGAAAAGCGCGAGGGGCGCGCGCGAAAAATCCCGGCGGCTCCAGCGGCGCTCAGGCCGCCCGGAACACCGGGCCCGTAATTCGTATCGCGATCGCGAAAAGGCGCGAAAAGCTCGTCATGGCGTGGCTTTTAGCGGATGGCGCGGCAGGAATAAAGCGCGGATTTCAAGGCATGGAGCCGCTTTCACGGCCTACATGGTGAAATTGAAGCGGTAAGTGGTCGAGACCCCGAAGGTCCACTGATTGCGGTCGCCGCGTTCCTTGACCAAGCTGGAATCGGCCGCCGGCCCCATCAGGCGCGAATATTCGGTAAAGACGCTCGCCGTCATCGGCTCGGTCACTTTCCAGGTGATCGCGCCGCCGAGCCCCGTCGATTTCAGCCCGCCGCCGGGATGGTACTCGCTCAGGCCCGAAGCGACAGCTTCCTTGGCGTTGACGCCGTAATAGGCGTCGAAATAGTCGGACGATGCGAAGGAAACGCGCGGACCACCGGAAATGCGCACGGTCGGCGTGATGTCATAGAAGGCGTCCGCGGCGATGTCCGCGACGAAGCCGTTATGGGAGCGGATGCCGTGCCTGAGCTCGGCGCGCGCCCTTAGCCAATCCAGCGGATAGAATTCGAAGAAGCCGCCCACCTCACCGCCCCAGCGCACGGGATCGAGGCCCTTGAGCTCGTCCTTGCTCTCGCGCGAGAATATGAACTTGCCGGTCAAGCCGGCGCGGACGGAACCGTCATCGATCAGCGCCAGCGAGATGTTGTCGTTGCGCGAGGTGAAGCGCGCCTCCGGACCGACCTTGCCGAGCGAGACGATCGGTTGGGCGCTGAGCATGTATTTCTTGCCGCCCTCGAAATTCGGCGCGACCAGCGCGGTGGCGCCGAGCGTCAGGTACCAGTTGCCGGATATCCAGCTGCCCTCGCCCGCCTGGGCGACAGGTGCACTGAGCAGGCCCATGGCGACGGCCAGCGGAATCGTCCCGACAATACGCATCGTCACCCCTTACGCGAAACGCGCCGGCGGCACCACCTGCCAGCGCTCAAGCCATGCCGTGCGTTCGGTAAAATTTGACTTAAAATCGGTAACATGGTCGGCAGCATCCGGATGAGGACGGCCACCAGATCAGGTGTCGCGCGGCGCGACCGGCTGGTCCAGCAACCTAGCCACGGCCTTGGTGCCTTTTCCGCCAATGCGCGCAGAGCCGTCGTCACCCACTTCCACCGTGGCACCGTTGGCGAAGCTGAGCGACCAACCGTCATCCGTAGCGTTACGCCGGCGGTCGGTGAGCTCGATGCCGCCAGCGGTGACCAGCGCGACAATTCTGTCAGTGTCCATCCTCGTTCTCCGGATACGGGCCATCAATTCAGGTCGAGCCCGCCGGTAAGGTCACCGAGCGGTGGCTCGCCATGCGCGGCAACGGCCCGGTCGCGAACCACGATGCCGTGCAGCACAGGCAGTTCGAAACGCTCCGTGATGAGGCGAAGGATCGAGGTGGTGTCATAGGGCGCGTGATCGACATAGCCGTGTTTGGCGAAGGGCGAAACGATGATTGCGGGGATGCGCGTGCCGGGCCCCCAGCGATCGCCCTTGGGCGGCGCGGCATGATCCCAGATGCCGCCATTCTCGTCATAGGTGACGACGACCAGCATATGCGGCCATTGCGGGCTCTTCTCCAGATGCGCGATGACATCGGCGATATGGCGGTCGCCCGCCTGGATGTCGGCATAGCCGGAATGCTCGTTGAGATTGCCCTGCGGCTTATAGAAGGAAACCTGCGGCAGGGCGCCATCGTCGATCGCCTGGGTGAAGCTCACGCCTCCCAGCCCCGCGTCGCGCAAATGTTCGCGCCTGGCCTCGGTGCCAGGCGCGAAGTTGGCGTAATAGTTGAACGGCTGGTGGTGATACTGGAAATTCGGGATCGGCGTGTGGTTGCCGTGGTCGAGGGTGTACTGCCAGGCGCCTGAATACCATGCCCAGCTTATGTGCTTGAGGCTGAGCATGTCGCCGATGGTCGGCTCGGTCTGCGGTGGGAGGGTCGTCGGCTTGGCCGGATCCGCTAGGCGCGGATCGCCGCCAGGCGCCGGATCGTTGCCGCTCGGCTGGAAAGGCGGTTGCATCGTGTTTACCGCGTAGAAATCCGGCGTCAGGTTGCCGTCGGAGACGAATTTCGGGATGCCGTCGCGCGCCGATTTCGGTGAATTGTCGGCGACCTTCAGCGCCGTGCCACTGTCGTCCGTCACCGAGATCGACGGCTTGGCAGGGTTCTTGTCGGCATCGGCGTAGTAGGGCGCGCAGGCGCAGATCAGCCATTGGTGGTTGAAGAATGAGCCGCCGAACCCGCCCATAAAGAAGTGGTCGGCCAGCACGTATTTCTGCGCGACCGCCCACATGTCGGTCTTGGAGGCGTCCCAGTTGCTCATCGGCATGGCGCCCGAATCGGCCCAGGCGACGAACATGTCGTTCTTGCCGCCGTCGATTTGCATCTGGTTCTGGTAGTAGCGATGCCAGAGATCGTGCGTCACGACCGTAAGCGGGACGTTGAAACCCTTCGCGTCGTTCACCGTGAACGGCGCGTTCGCAAGGTGTTCGGTCATCGCCTGTGTCACCGGCGGCGTGACGCCCTTGGCGGTCAGCCCGTCCCACACCGGCGGCAGTTCGGACAGCACGGAGCCGTCACGGTCACGCTGCTGCAGGCTTTCCTGGCTCGCCTTGTCGATGCCCTCCGCGCCAGGAAAATGGCCATAGAGATTGTCGAAAGCGCGGTTCTCCGCGAAGATGACGACCACCGTCTCTATCTTGGCAATGCCGGCCGGCGGATCGCCAGGCTGGGCCGCGGAAGCCGAAGCGGCAGCGCACAGAGCGAGAGTTGAGGAAAACAGGGTAAGCCCAAAGGAGCGCTTCATCACCGTGCCTCACCAGTGGTGCAAAACGGGATGACACCAGCTTCGGCACATCTTTGCAATAGCGGCGACTCTGGACGGCAGTGCCATTGGGACTACCTTCCCTCACGACAGGATGCGCCGGCCACATCTGGAGGAAAGTCGACCAAAGCGATGCCATGAAGGACGCGATCGGCCGGCCGTGGCCGGTGGGGGTCGCTTTTCACCCAATGCCGCCGGTAAGCGGCATCGCCCTTGACGATTTGTAATCGCCGGTGTCGCTGCGCTAAGCGGAGCGCCGGTTGTGGCGCAGCGTCTCTATCAAATCGCAGGCTGCTTCCAGTCCGCCGGTAAGCGGGTTCGACGCGCCGTAGCCAAGAGCCGCCTCGCGCCATTGGTCCCGGACCGCCGGGTTGCCGGCTTTCAGGATTGCCTGCCGCCAGATTTCGGGGTCGTCGCGACTGGCCACAACCAGTCCCGCCCCGCTGGCTCGGACATATTTTGCATATCCGCAGGCGTCCGATGCGATGACCGGCAGGCCGTTTGCAAGCGCCTCGAGAATAACCGTGCCCGTATTTTCCAGGCGAGCCGGGTGCAGCATGAAGTCGCTCGCGACCACGACCGCCGGGATGTCCTCCTGGATGCCCAGCAGAGTGACCCTTTTCGATATGCCGGATTTGGCAATCAGGCCGAGAAGCCGCGTTTCCTCCTCGCTGTTTTTTCGAAGGCCGGCGACCAGCCAATGGATCTCCGGGAACGGCTGAAGCGCTTTTATCGCCCGGTCGAGACCCTTCACCTTCAACCTGTTGGCGATGGTCAAGGCGATGACCGTTTCGCGCGGAAGCCCAAAACGATCGCGGATTTCATTGCGGTCGACAGCCAGCAGCTCCGGTCTGCGGCGTTTCGGATCGAGCGTCGGTCCGACGACGTGAATGCGCGATTCCTCCGTCCGCCAGAAGTTGCGGTAAAGCGTTGCCTGGTGTTCGCTGAGTGCGATGATCTGCACGGCGTTGCCAGGGGCAAAGATCATCGATTCGAGCTTCTGCTGGCGCATGAAGCGGGGCGAAAACGGCCGCCACCACCCGAGCTTCGACACAAAATAGGGCGGGTCGCCGGCATAGTAGATATCCAGGCCCGCCATCTTGTTGAAACCGACCACGCAGTCGAAGTCCCGCCTGGCCGTCAGCACGGTCCTACCCAGCGCATATTCGGTGCCAGGGTTCGAGAGAACCCGTGCCGGCTGGATTTTTATCGCAGCCGAACTCTCGACATGACCGACCTGGCGGGTCGTCAGGATCGTCACGCTATGGCCGCGCCGGACCAGTCGGTCGCTGATGTTGAGGCAATCCCTTTGCAGCCCCCCATTCATGAAGAGGGCAGAGATTGCGCAGCAGATTTTCATCTCATTTTCCGGAGCGCCGCCTTATCCCCCAAGTCGGATCGACGGAGAGAGACTCCGGGTGCGCCCCAGACTTCCCCAATCAAACAAACACGGCCGGGCGCCTAAATGTTGGCCGTGTTGAAACCACGAATATGCTGTATATAGCCGGTTATCAAGAGACTTGGATGCTGTCGCGTTCTAGCTTTCTCCCGCCAAGACCAACCGGAGCGCGCTCATGAAAGTTCCACGGGGCGATCGCGCCTGCGAAGCCGGGTTCGACTGAAAGCCGCCACAGCCGTGCCAAGGGCCCTGCGCGAATATGACTGGCGGCAATGGCTGAGGCTGCAGCCGCTGCTGCACGCCGTCAAAACTGCCCGTTACCGGAGAATCGACCGGAGGTTTCTGCGCCAGCCGGCCAAGGATGGCGACATCCAGGGCATCCGCGAGGCCGCCCGGGGTCGCCATGTCCTGCTGACCGTTGCCTTCGGCGATGCTCAATGCCTGGATCTCCAGTTGCGGCTGACGAGCGGACTTGTTCGCCACGATCTCCACATCGTGGCCGACAACAGCGTCGGAGAAGCTTCCGCGGGCAAGAACAGGCAGGTATGCGCGGCTCACGGCGCCGCCTATGTCAGGCTGCCGGCCAATCCATGGACCGTAAGGAACCCGAGCCGGTCCCACGGCGCGGCGCTCAATTGGATGTGGCGCAACATCCTGAAGCCTGGCGCGCCGGCCGCGTTCGGATTCCTCGACCAGGACCTTTTCCCGACGAAGCCATGCGACCCCTTCGAACCTCTTGAAGACGCGGCGTTTTACGGCGATCTGCGCTGGGCAGGCGCGCGATGGTATTTGTGGGCCGGCTATTGCTTCTTTCGGTTCGACGCCGTCGGCCGCGAGCCTCTCGATTTCGGGCTCGACTGGTTCGCCGGCCTCGACACCGGCGGAGCCAATTGGGAAGTGCTCTATCGGAATGCGGATCCCAACGCGGTGCCGCAACGGCCGATAACCGCATTCGCCGCCTTGCCGGGAATTGAGCTCAGACAGGCCTATTGCGAATGGCGGGGAAGCTGGCTTCATGAAGTCGGCCTCGACGGCGACCTTTCTTTGAAGGCGAAAAAGCGCGAGGCGGTCCTGCGACTGCTCGCTCCCGCGCTTGAGATCGCACTCGGATCGGCCGGACAAAGAGATTGACAGTCGACAGACCGACGAAACTTTGGAATTGGAATTTTGAAACCAGGCCGCCGACATTCGACAATTCAACGGCCTTTCGGTCACGACCGATTATTCGCAAGGACAGTTCCATTGCCGACAGTGAGTGTGATCATTCCGGTGCGAGACGGCGCGCAATATGTCGGCGAGGCCCTGCAAAGCATCCTGGACCAGGATCTGGCGGATATCGAAGTCATCGTCGTCGACGATGGATCTCGCGACGACAGCGCCGCGATCGCGACGTCGATCAGCGACCGCGACAGCCGCGTCAGGCTTGTCGCCAACCGCGGCAAGGGGATCGTCGATGCGCTGAACATGGGGCTTTCGCTCGCGCAGGCCCCTCTTGTGGCGCGCATGGATTGTGACGATGTCTCGCTGCCCGGCAGGTTGCGCCTGCAAGTGGCGTGTTTCGACGCGGATGCCGACCTGCAGCTGCTCGGTACGGCGGGGTTGCAGATCGACCGGGACGGAAATCCGTTGAGGCCGCTTGACGTCCCCGCCGGCGGCGACCCGTTGCGCGAAGCGCTTGCCAGATACAATCCCATGCTTCATCCGACAGTGATGTTTCGGACCGAGGCCGTCCGGCGCGCGGGAGGCTACCGCCGCGCATTCACCCATGCGGAAGACTACGATCTATGGCTGCGGCTTTCCGAAACGGGAAAACTGGCCAACATGGATGCGCGGCTCGTGAAGCTGAGATCGCATCCGGGACAGGTATCGCGCATGAAGGAAGATCAGCAAAGGGCTGCCGCGGCATTGGCCAGGCAGTCGGCGCTGCTGCGTCGCCATCGCGCCGAGCCGTTCGACGCGAACGGCCAAGCCGCGCAGGCCATCGCAAGCTTTCTGGCGTCGCGCGCCGCCACGGGGGTCGGCATCTCCAGCCCGGAGAGACGCGACATCGAGTTGCTGCTGCGAACCGCGGACATACCCCTCACCCTCACTCTAAAGCTGCTGTTCCTCGCGGCTGTCGGCGCGCCCTCCTTCAGGACGCTCGCGCTGGGACCTCGACTGGCCTGGCGCAGGATGATCGCGCGTCCCGCAAGAATGCGGCTCAACTGATGCGGCCCGCATGATGCGTCTCGTCGTCGATCTCTCGAGCATGGTGCGTTGGCTCGGCCCTCCGGTCGGCCTGGTCCGCGTGCAACGCCACTACGCGGCCGCGGCGGCCGCATTCAAGGCTTCCGATGTGGCGTTCACCGTGTTCGACCCGATCGAGCGGGTCCTTAGACAAGTTTCGCCTGGCATGGCGGCGGAAATCATCGCCGGCGACATTTCATGCGACATGAGCTTTTACCCGGACCCGGCCCGCATCAAGATAAGGTTTTACGATCGCTGGCCGAAATGGGCGCGGCGGTTGCTGATGACGACCATAAGACCGCGCCGGATCCTGATAACGGAAATTGGCGCGTTCGGCCGGCGCCATCCCGGCAGCCCTTTTCTTCGTTTCCTCGAGCGGATCGAAGACCGGCTGATGAAGGAAAACGAGCAGCGGCAGGTCGCTCGCGAGGACGGTTCACGCGCTCGTATCGTCCCGCTCAGGACCGTGGCCGGCGACAAATACGATCTTTCGCCCGGCGACCATCTGCTGCTGATGAACAACGACTGGGCGCATACCGATATCGAGGTCATTTCGCGCGAGGCGCGCTTGGCCGGCGCAAAGCTGATCGTGCTCTTGAACGACATCATTCCGATCCAGTTTCCCGAATGGTACAAGCCGCACGACGTCAAGAGATTCACCGACTACGTGAACCTGGCGGTCGGGCTGGCAGACCGCTTCATCCTGACGTCGAGGCGCGTCACCACTGACGTCGAGGACTACGCCGCCAAGCTCGGCGTCCATCTGCCGGAGCTGAAACAAGTCCCGCTCGGCTGCGACAGCGTCCGCGAATCGAAGGCGGACGGCCGCATGCCGGACGGGATCGAGACGGATCGCTATATCCTGTTCGTTTCCACCAT
The DNA here is from genome assembly GCF_006439495.1 of Mesorhizobium sp. B3-1-8. Lineage (NCBI taxonomy): Bacteria > Pseudomonadati > Pseudomonadota > Alphaproteobacteria > Hyphomicrobiales > Phyllobacteriaceae > Mesorhizobium > Mesorhizobium sp. B3-1-8. Next base: position 66,837 of record NZ_VFTK01000006.1, on the reverse strand, counting down.
CGAGCCACGCAAGAACCATTCGCTGCTCATGGATGTCTGGAGGCGCATCGTCCTGGACGGAACGGTCGCGCGCAGCGGCATGAAGCTGGTTTTCGTCGGCCGCAGCGGCTGGATGGTCGACGGGATCCTGGCGAAGCTTCACAGCCATCCCGACTACGGCAAGAGTCTTGTCCATCTCGACAACGTCGACGACGCAACGTTGTCCCGCCTTTACCGCAACAGTGCGTTCTGCGTGTATCCGTCGCTCTATGAAGGATATGGGCTGCCGCCCGTCGAGGCGCTGGCCTATGGGAAGGCGCTGATCGCCTCCACGGGCGGAGCCATCGCCGAAGTTGTCGGCTCGTCGGGACTCTGCCTTGATCCGCTCGACGTCGAAGGATGGGAAAGCGCCATGCGGGAGTGGATCACCTCGCCCGCGGCCCGTGCTCCATACGAAGCGAAGGCCAGAGAATTCGTGGCGCGAGGCTGGGAGCAGGCCGGCCGGGAGACACTGGAGGCGACGCTTGCGCCGTTCCCGGACGAAGTCCGGCCGTCGCGACAATAGCCGCCTTTATGGTTGCCGGGATACGCGGCTTGCCTGTCCGGTATTCCGGAACCGGCTCAGGGTTTCGTCGACGATGTAGCGGCCGAGCTCACCCCCGGGCTTGAAGGAAAGCGCATGCTCTCGCGCCGCCCGCCCGGTGGCTATCAAATCGTCGCGATTCTCGATCGTGGTAGGAAGGTCATGGAACAGCCGGCCGCCCCGTCGGCTGGGCCCGTGTTGCTGGACGGACAATGCCGTTGGGTTTAGCTTCCTTTCGCCGCACGACCGGTGGTGAATTTCGAGGGAGATGAAGCCATGACTCTGCCAAGCGACGCTCTCAAGGACGCGATCGGCCAGACGCGGGACAAATGGGGATGGTTCGTGGCGCTCGGCGTGCTGCTGCTGATCTTCGGCGGCATCGCCTTCGGCAATCTGTTCATCGCCACCGTCGCCTCGGTCTATGTCGTCGGCTGGCTGATGCTGATGGCAGGTGTCATCGAGATCATCCACGCCTTCGGGGTCAAGACCTGGGGACGTTTCTTCTACTGGCTGCTGAGCGGCCTGCTCTACGCCGTCGCCGGCTTCTTCGCCTTCGACAACCCGTTGCTGGCCTCGGCGGTGCTGACGCTGCTGTTGGCCATCGCGCTCGTCGCTTCGGGGCTTCTGCGGTCCTGGGTGGCCTTCAATCACCGGCCGCAGCAAGGCTGGGGATGGCTGCTCGCGGCCGGCATCATCACCATTCTGCTCGGCCTGATGATCGCCATGGGCTGGCCGGTGAACAGCCTTTGGGTGCTTGGCATCTTCCTGGCGATCGACCTGGTCTTCCAGGGATGGAGCTTCATCGCCATCGGCCTGGCGCTGAAGCGGTAGGCTTCCGTCAGTCGGCGTTGAGAAGCGTGACTGCGGCAAGTGCCAGCGCAATACCGAGATATTGGGCTTTCGAAACGTCCTCCTTGAAGACGACCGCGCCGACCAGGACTGCGCCGGCCACCACAATCGTATTGACCAGCGCGCCGGTAACGGCAAGATTCAGTCGCGTGTTGATGAAGGCAAACATGAAGTAGGATACCGGCGACAGCAGCATGACGATGGCCAGGCTGCGGCCGCTGCCGGTCTTGCCCCAATGAGCGCTAAGTCCGTCGCAGAGGATGAACAGCGCCGCGCAGGGCAGGACAACGGCCCACACCATTAGGTCTATCTTCATTAGCGCTTTCTGCACAATCAAGCGCCCCGCGGTCGGTGAAATGCTTCACCCATGCGAGTCAGCCTTTGATCGAGCGGCAGACTGAAGACGATCCGAGCAATTCCAGGAAAAGTGTGTAGCGGTTGGGCTCGGCGACTTCGCCGTGGCCTTCCGTCCGGAATTGCGTCAAAACAAGGAGATAGGGCGGTTCGCCGCTTCCGTGAAACGCACTAATTAGAACGCGATCTCGGCGTCCAGTTGCGAGAGCGGGCGCACGCCCGCCAGCAGCGCCCTCGCCTCGGCCTCGTCCTTTTTCATCTGCGCCACCAGCGCGTCGAGGCCGTCGAATTTGAGCTCCGGCCGCAGGAAGCCGAAGAACGACACCTGGCAGGTCTGGCCGTAGAGATCGCCGGAAAAATCGAAGACGTAGGTTTCGAGCAGCGGCGCGCCATTGTCGTCGACGGTGGGACGCCGGCCGAAGCTGGCGACGCCATCATGGAGCATGCCGTCGGCGCGACGGAAGCGGACGGCATAAATCCCTTCCTTCAAGGCCGCTTCCGGCGAAAGCCGCATATTGGCGGTCGGGAAGCCGAGGGTGCGGCCAAGCTGCTGGCCGCCGATCACCTCGGCTTCGACGGTGAAACGGTAGCCGAGCAGGCCGGCGGCCTCCTCCACCTTGCCTTCGGCGAGCAGTCCCCGGATGCGACTCGATGAAACCACCTCCGCGCCCTCATCGCGGAAGGCATCGACCAGCGTCACGCCGAAGCCATGCCGTTCTCCGGCAGCCATCAGAAAGGCCGGGCCACCCTGGCGGTCCTTGCCGAAATGAAAGTCGAAACCGGTGATGGCATGGCGGATGCCGAGGTTCTTCTCCAGCACGTCGGTCACGAAAGCCTCGGGCGACAGCGAGGCGAACTCGCGCGTGAACGGCTGCTCGACCAAGGCGGCAAAGCCAAGCCCGGCAAGCAGCCGCGCCTTCATCGGTGGCGGCGTCAGCACGAAGAGCGGCACCTGTGGCCGGAAGATCTTGCGCGGATGCGGCTCGAAAGTGAGCACCAAGGCGGGCACGCCGCTGCGGCGGGCTTCGGTCAGCGCGCGCTCCAGGACGGACTGATGGCCGCGGTGGACACCGTCGAAATTACCGATCGCCACGACGCCGCCGCGCAGATGCGCGGGCAGTGGCGCGACCGCGGAAAGACGTTCGAAAGCTTGCTTCATATCGAGGCGTCCGTCATGGCCAGACCACCAACCTATTGCAGACGCGGAATGACGGCGACCGGCCGGTAGCCGTGCTTTTCAAGGAAGCCCGCCAGCCTTTCGGGGTCGGGGCGGAGCGGATCGCCATAGTCGCGAGCGTGGATGCCGCCCGAGACATAGAGCACGTCGAAGCCGTTGTCGGCCGCGCCCTTGACATCCGTCATCATGCCGTCGCCGATGGCGAGAACCTCGCTGCGCTCGACGGCGCGGCCAAGAAGGCCGGCGACCTCCTTCATGGCGACATCGTAGATCGGCGCGAAGGGCTTGCCGGCGATCAGCGTGCGTCCGCCCAATTGCGCGTAATCCCGCGCGAGCGCGCCGGCGCACCAGATGGTGCGCTCGCCGCGCTCCACCAGGATATCCGGATTGGCGCAAATGAACGGCAGATTGCGGGCACGCAGCCGCTGCAGCAGTTCGGCATAGTCGGCGGGCTTCTCGACCTCGTCGTCATAGAGGCCCGTGCAGACAATACCCGAGGCCTCGAATTCCTCGACCAGATCGACATCGAGCCCGTCATAGAGCGTGAAATCGCGCTCGGGGCCGATATGAAAGATCTTCCTCGGGCCATCGGCGATCAGGTCGCGGGTCACGTCGCCGGACGTGACGACCCGGTCGCAGGCATCGCCAGGGACGCCGATCACCTTCATCTGGGCGACGACGTCGGCGCTGCGACGCGGCGAATTGGTGATGAGCACGACAGGCACATCGGCCGCGCGCGCCCTTGCAAGTGCGGCGGCAGCGGCCGGAAAATGCCATTCGCCGTTGTGCACGACGCCCCATACGTCGCACAGTATGGCGGCGTAGCGCCCCGCCAGATCGTCGAGCGAAGCGATGATGTCAGGCGAATCCGCCATGCCGTGTCCCTGATTTCGATCATGAACCACGTCGCGCTGAAGGCCGCCGCGGTCCGCCCCGCATAGCCGAAGCGCCTCATCCTGTCACCAGCTTTCCCGACCTGCCCTTCCGTCAAGCGCGGACGGGGCAACAGGTATCCGCCATGGGCGGACCGCCGGTTGCACAGGGTTAACGCGCAGTCAAAGAGGCGCCGCGTTCTTGACAGTTTCGCGAAAGCTGAAATTTAACGATTTATGACCATAGTACCAAACCAACTGCGACCATGGTCGTACTCAAACATGGATCTTTGGCGGGGGTAAGCACAATGATCCGCGATTTTTTTCACGACAGGCGGGGAAACTACGCCTTGATGACGGCCATCACGATGATACCACTGATGGGCGGCGTCGCGGTTGCCATCGACTATACCGAACTGGTCAGGCAGAAGCAGGAAACATTGAACGCGCTCGACGCCGCGGGCATCGCGACGGCACAGCAGATCGTCACGGGGGCCAGCGACGACGCAGTAAAGGCCTTTGCCAAGCAATTCTTCGAAGCCAATCTTGCGCATGTCACTGCGGCGAACACGGCGTTGACGGTTACCTTGCCCAACAACAATTCCGGCGGCGGCACGCTGATCCTCCAGGCTTCACTCAAGTACAAGCCTTATTTCCTGCCAGCGGCCATTATGATGCTCAATGGCGGCACCGCTGGAGAAACCAACATAAATGTGACGGCCAGATCGGAAGTCCGTCTCAAGAACACGCTCGAAGTAGCGTTGGTGCTCGACAATTCCGGCTCGATGAGCACGAACGGTTCAGGCACTGGCCAGAAACGCATCGACCTCCTAAAGCAGGCAGCGAAACAGTTGGTCAGCACGCTGGCGCAGCAGGCGCAGCAGATGAAACAGATCTCGAAGCCGGTGCAGTTCTCGCTGGTCCCGTTCTCGGCCTCCGTCAATGTCGGCCCGACGCATGACCAGGATACGTGGATGGATCTGAACGGCGTCTCGCCGATCCACCATGAAAATTTCGACTGGTCTACAATGACGTCCGCCAACGACGCCAACAAGTACGCGCAGAAGGTCGGCGGCATATGGTACAAACGCGGCGACGGCTGGGGAGACACCAAGGATCAGCCACTCACCCGCTTCAGCCTCTATTCCGACATGACCGTCGAGTCTGACCGCGAAACGGTGCAGCCTCCGAAGCAGTATGTCTGCGATGTCACCAAGAAAGACGGCACCTGCAGTAAAGGCCATTGGGTCACGCCGTCCCCGACATACGTCTACACCACCAGCCGCTATGCGAGCTGGCAGGGCTGCGTGGAGGCCAGGCCATACCCATACAACGACGACGATACGACGCCGGACAGCGCTAATCCGGCCACGCTATTCGTGCCGATGTTCGCCCCCGACGAGGCCGGCACGCTTTGGCGCGATTTCAATCGCGACGGCAACAACGACGTAAGCAGCGTCAGCTACGGCTACAGCAACAACTGGTGGGCGGACTGGCCCTATTCATCCAACCCGACAGCGTCGCAACGTCAGTCCGACATGCGCAAGTACTTCCTGGTCAAGCCATATGGTTCGGCCTCCGCGAGCGCTGGCGACGGTCCGAATGCGGCTTGCACCACCAGCCCGATTACGCCGCTCAAGGATGTCAGCGTGGCGGCTGAGAAACAGGAACTTGATGACGCCATCGACGATATGGCGCCGACCGGCAACACCAACGTGCCCGAAGGCATGGCCTGGGGCTGGCGCACCGTGTCCAGCAACGAGCCGTTCACCGAAGGCCGGTTGAACAGCGAGAAAGGCAACGACAAGGTGGTCATTGTTCTGACCGACGGCGCCAACACCTACAGCGCCATCGGCGACGCCAGTTATGCCAACAATCGATCCACCTACGCAGCTTACGGATATACCGGGCTGACCTACCCCGGTTCAGGCAGCGTGACACGCATGTTCATGAACACGAGTAGCGCGGTGCCGAAGACCACCTACACCGACAGCAACTATACCGCCGCGCTCGACGAGAACATGCAGACGCTTTGCTCCAATGCCAAAGCTGCCGGGGTCATCGTGATGACCGTCTCGCTCGATCTGGTTGACACCAAGACCGACGAAAAGAAGGCCATGGCTGCCCTCAAGGCCTGCGCATCGGATTCGCGCTTCCGCAAGGATCCGACCGACCCGACCAAGCCGGCGAAGCTGTTCTGGAACTCGACCGGCGCCACGCTGTCGGACGACTTCAAGGCGATCGGCAACGAGCTGTCGAACCTGCGCATCGTCAGCTGAGCCGCACCGCAAACGATCGAGGACGCCCGCCGCGAGACTAGGCGGGCGTTTCATCGTGGGGCTATACATGGCAACTGGTTTGGTTAGCGGTAAGTGAAGTCGCCGTTAAGCAATCGAGCGGTTTGCCAAACCGGTCCTTCAGCGTTTTGTGGAAGTGTGGCCCGACAGAGAATCCGCCGGCGGGGGGCCGCTCAAGAAAAAATGCGCAAATTCTGGCATCAATTCTGCCGTGACCGCCGCGGCAACTATGCGCTCATGACAGCGATCGCCATGGTGCCATTGATGGGCGCAGTAGCCATGGGTGTCGATTTCGGCGAGCTCAACCGCGAAAAGCAGATGGTGCTGAATGCGCTCGACGCTGCCAATTTCGCCGCCGCGGTGCGGCTTTCGCAAGGAGCCACCGACGATCAGATCAGGGCCTACGCGGCCGGCTTCTTCAATTCCAACCTCAATGGTATCGAGCCCGGCAACCTTTCGCTCGATGTCACCCTGCCAAATAACCAGACCGGCGGCGGCCTGATGAAGCTTTGCGCGACGCTCACCTATCATCCGTATTTCTATCCGGCCGCGGCCTTGCTCAATGGCGCATCCGACGGCGACGCGCATAAGCCGATCCAGCTCGAGATGTGCTCCCAGGTGCGGCTGAAGAACACGCTGGAAGTGGCGATGGTGCTCGACAATTCGGGCTCCATGACAACGCCCGGCACGGGCACGGGACAGAAGCGCATCGACCTGCTCAAGCAGGCCGCCAAGCAGCTTGTCGACACGCTGGCGCAGCAGGCATCGCAGATCAAGCAGATCGACAAGCCGGTCCAGTTCAGCCTCGTGCCGTTCGCGGCATCGGTCAATGTTGGGCCCGACAACGACAACGCCCCGTGGATGGACGTCTATGGGCTGTCACCGATAGCGAATGAGAATTTCGACTGGTCGACGCTGAACGCGCCCGACAAATACGCCCAGAAGATCAGCGGCATATGGTACAAGAAAGGCACCGGCTGGGGGGAAACCGAAGACCAGGTGCTGAGCCGATTCTCGCTCTATCGCGACATGCAGGTGGTGACCAGCCACGAGCGCATCGTCGGCAGCAAACGCGTCGTGTGCGACCAGTACCGCTCCGACAACACCTGCAAGCGCAGCCACAACGAATACGACTACAACGACACTTATGGCCCGTTCGCCAGTTGGCAGGGTTGCGTGGAAGTGCGCCCCTATCCCTACAATGTCGACGACACGCCCGCCTCGGGCGGGCCCAACAACACCGGCATCGGCGTCGGCGATCCGGCGACGATGTTCGTGCCGATGTTCGCGCCCGACGAGCCAGGCAACCAGTGGAAGGTGACCCAGGATCCGGACGAGCCGAACCCGGTCACCTACGGCGCCGCCAACAGCTGGTGGAACGACGATCCGTCGAGCACCACCGGCAAGACGCGCCAATCCAACATGGCCAAGTATTTCATGCCCCGGCCGATCGATGCGCCGGTGCTGTCGAAAGGCGCCGGCCCGAATTACAGCTGCACCACCACGCCGATCACGCCGCTCACCGACGTCACCAATGCGGACGGGCTTGCGGCCATCAAGGCGGCGATCGACCTGATGCAACCCAACGGCAACACCAATGTGCCCGAAGGCACGGCCTGGGGCTGGCGCACCGTATCGAGCGCCGAACCCTTTACCGAAGGCCGTCCGGAATCCGAGCGCGGCAACGACAAGGTCGTCATCGTTCTCACCGACGGCGAGAACACCTATTCGACGGTCAATTCCGACCCGGCCGGCAACAAGTCGACCTATGCCGCCTACGGCTATACCGGCGTCGGCTATAACGGCACCTCGGTCACCCGCCTGTTCGGCGGCACGTCGAGCGCTATCGGCCAGTTCAACTACTCGTCGAGCAACTACACCGCGGCGATGAACGGGCAGATGGCGAAGCTGTGCGACAACGCCAAGGCGGCCAAGATCATGGTGATGACGGTGGCGCTCGACATGTCGTCGACCAGTTCAAGCGACCAGAAGGCGATGGCCGCGCTGAAGGCCTGCTCTTCCGATTCCCGCTTCCGCAAGGATCCGACCGACCCCAGCAAACCGGCCAAGCTGTTCTGGAACGCGACCGGCGCAACGCTCTCCGACAACTTCAAGGAGATTGCCAACGAGTTGTCGAACCTGCGCGTGGTCGGATAAGACGCACTGGCGCAACGGGTACCAGCCGCCAACCCCTTGCGAGTTCCCGCGAAGCGGCGCACATCTCGGGCACCTTCCGGAGCCATCGATGCCCGACGCCGCCAACCATCTCACTTTCGCGCTGATCTGCCTCGGCATGGTGCTCACGCCTGGGCCGAACATGATCTACCTGATCTCGCGCTCGCTGTCGCAAGGGCCGAAAGCCGGGCTGATCTCGCTCGGCGGCGTGGCGCTGGGCTTCCTGTTCTACGTGGTGTCGGCGGCCTTCGGCATCACCGCGCTCATCTTCGCCGTGCCTTATGCCTACGACGCGCTTCGCTTCGCCGGCGCGCTCTATCTGTTGTGGCTCGCCTGGCAGGCGCTGAAGCCCGGCGGGCGCTCGCCGTTCCAGGTCCGCGAGTTGCCGAGGGACAGGCCGCGCAAGCTTTTCGTGATGGGGCTGATGACCAACCTGCTCAATCCGAAGGTGGCGGTGCTCTATCTGTCGTTGCTGCCGCAGTTCATCAATCCGGCCAAGGGCCATGTCCTGTCGCAGCTTCTGGTGCTCGGCGTGACGCAGATTTCGATCAGCCTCACCGTCAACGCCATCATCGCCGTGACGGCCGGCTCCATCGCGAATTTCCTCGCCGGACGGCCGTTCTGGCTGGTCGTCCAGCGCTGGATGATGGGCACGGTGCTGACGGCGCTGGCCCTGAAGATGGCGACCGAGGCGCAAAGATAGCCGTCACCGCCAAGAACGCAGCCGTCTACATCGGCCGGCGTACAGGCCGGATCTGCTCCGGCTCGACCACCTTGCGGTAGAGATGCCAGGTCGCGTGGCCGAGGATCGGCATGACGACGGCAAGCCCGGCAAACAGCGGGATCGAGCCGACCACCAGCAGCACGGCGACCGTAAGCCCCCAAAGCGCCATCGTCAGAGGATTGGCCATGACGGCGCGGGCCGAGGTTTCGATCGCCGAGACGGCGCCGACATCGCGGTCGAGCAACAGCGGAAAGGCAATGACGGTGGTGGCCAAAACGACGACGGCGAAAACGAAACCGACGGCGTTGCCGACGAGGATCAGCGTCCAGCCCTTGCCGGTCGTCAGCACGTCGCGCACAAAGGCGCCGACCGAGGCGGGCGGCTCGGCGCCGAACAGGCCGGTATAGAGCGACTGCGCGGCGAACAGCCACAAAAGGAACAGCGCGAAGAGCAGGATACCGATGACCGCGATCGAGGGCAGCGCCGGCGAATGGCGCACGTCGAGCGCATGATGCCAGCGGCTGCTCATGCCAAGCTCGCGCCGGCGGCTGATCTCATAGAGGCCAATGGCCGCGAAGGGCCCGATCAGCGCGAAGCCCGACATCAGCGGATAGACGAGCTGAATGGCGTTGGAGCCGGAGCTCCACCGCGTCAGGATCAGGCCGACGATCGGATAGATCAGGCACAGGAACACATAGTGCGACGGCTTGGCCCAGAAATCCTCGGCGCCGAGCTTCAGCGCATCCCAGAGGTCCGAGGTGGAGATGTGGCGCACCGTGGGCTGCACATGCATCCCGCGCGCGTCCGTCATGACATGAAAACCGGCCATAACCGTCCTCCGTTTGTCAGAGCATGAGCCCGAAAACCGGGAGGTTCTCGCCAAGCAATCATGCGCCAGATCAGCGCGGGTCGGTCACCGCCTGCGGTGGCCGCCCGTGGCTGCCACTTCAAGAACGACCGCATCATAATCGATCTTCCGGGAAAAGTCGCCGCCTCATGCGATTTTCATCGCCTGCCCGGCAAAAGCCATGATCGCCGGTATCAGAGGCCGGATGAGCACCTCGATCACAGCCTTCCCCAATCTCAACCGCCGCACGCTGCTCGCAGCCGCCGGCCTGGCGGCGCTTGCCGGCATCGCCGCCTGCAGCACCGTCACGGTGCCGACCGGCGAAGGCGCCGGCGTCTCTTCGTCCGCCACGGCGACACTGGCCGGTATCCGCAGCTCGGCCGGGCTGCCAGCGCTGACGCCGGACGCGCAACTCGAGCAGGCGGCGCTGGAGCAGGCCGGCTACATGGCCTCGCGCGAGCGCATGAGCCACACCACCGGCTGGGGCAAGGATTTCGCCTCGCGCATGAAGGACAATGGCGTGCGTGGCGCCGCAGCCGAAAACATCGCCGAGGGCCGTTTCGACCTTGAGAAGCTGTTCGACATCTGGATACATTCGGCCGGACACCGCCGCAACATGCTCGATACGGACTTCAGCCGTTTCGGGCTGGCTTACGTGCGCGACGGCCGAGATCCGGCGCTGCGCTATTGGGCGTTGGTGCTGGGCCGTTGAAGCGGCCGGCTTAGATCAGCGACTTTATCAATCCATATGCGCCGCTGGCGCCCCGCCTACGGGCGCGGCCCTGGGCTTGCGCAGCAGAACGACGAATGGAATGGCGGCCAACGTCATCACCATCAGGATCTTGAAGTCGTTGATGTAGGAGATCATCATCGCCTGGGCATTCACGGCACGGTCGACCTGCGAAAGCGCTGCGGGATCGCCGGCGGCCGCCGCCGGAGATGCGGCCCACAGGTTTGGGTTGTACGGGTTGATGAAGGCCGAAAGCTCGGTGTGGTTGATCTGGGTGTTGCGCACCATCAGCGCCGCGACCACCGATACGCCGATGGACGAGCCCAGATTGCGCACCAGGCTGAACAGCGAGGTGGCGTCGGTGCGGTAGCGCGCATCGAGCGTGGCGAAGGCGACCGTCGACAGCGGCACGAACACCATGCCCATGCCGAGACCCTGGACGACGCCCGAAGAGATGATCAGCCAATTGTCCATCTGCGGCGTGAAGCTCGCCATCGTATAGAGCGACTGCGCGGTGAGCAGGAAGCCGATGGCGACGAGGACCCTGGCATCGATCCTGTGCATGATGCGGCCGACGACCAGCATCGAAATCATCGTGCCGATGCCGCGCGGACCCAGCACGACGCCGATGGTCACGGTCGGGTAGCCGAAGATATTGGCAAGCATCGGCGGCAACAGCGACATCGAGGCCAGGATCAGCACGCCCATGACGAAGATGAAGCCCAGCCCGGTCACGAAATTGCGGTCGAGGAAGATTTTTGGATCGATGAAGGGATGCTCTGAAGTCACCGTGTGGATGATGAACACCCAGAAGCCGGTGAGCGACAGAGCGAGCTCGATCCAGATCTCGGCGGAGTTGAACCAATCGACCTCGCCGCCGCGGTCGAGCAGAAGCTGCAGCGCGCCGACGCCGATCGACAGCATGGCGAAGCCGAAGAAGTCGAAGCCGCGCATGCGCTTGGCGACGACGGGCAGATAGGCGGCCATGCCGAGGAAGGCGAGGATGCCGACCGGCAGGTTGATGAAGAACACCCAGCGCCAATTGAAGTTTTCCGTCAACCAGCCGCCGAGCGTCGGCCCCAGGATCGGCCCAAGCATGATGCCGGCGCCCCAGATCGCCATCGCCTGGCCATGGCGCTCCTTCGGGTTGATGTCGAGCAGGAAGGTCTGCGACAGCGGCACGATGGCCGCGCCGAACACGCCCTGCAGCAGCCGGAAGAGCACCATCGTTTCGAGGCTCCAGGCAAGGCCGCAGAGCATGGAGAAGATGGTGAAGCCGACAACGGAGGCGAGGAACAGCTCCTTGCGGCCAAGCCGGTCGGCAAGCCAGCCGGTGACCGGCGTCATGATCGCCGCGGCCACGATATAGGAGGTCAGCACCCAGTTGATGTTGTCGGGCGACGCGCCGAGGTCGCCGGTCATGGTCGGCAGCGCGACATTGGCGATCGTGGTGTCGAGCGCCTGCATGATCGTCGCCAGCATCAGCGCGACCGTGATCAGTCCGCGATGCGGCACTTCCTTGAAGGCTTCGGGCGTGCTCATGATGCTGAACTTCCAGCAGGTAACAAAAACGTGTACACTAGAGCATGATGCCGAAAAGTGTGAAGCGGTTTTCGGACGACATCATGCTCTATCTCTTTGATTTAGAGGCGGATTCAGATTTCAGGCCGAACAGACCTGAAATCATCCGGCTCTAGGTTTCCGGGCGGCAAAGCCTTCCGTTGAGAGACCTTCATCGCGGTGGGACGCGACTATCGATGTGGGGGTTACATCGATCGAAAGTCTCTGTTGGAGCGGATGCCTGCCGCCCGGAAACCTGAGGACCGACGGGTCCGCGACGAGGCCCCAGCTTTCGGACCAGCCGCCATGCGGCTTGCCTCGCTGATCCTTGTCACTCCTCCCATCAGGCCAATCCCCTCAATGCCCGCGCCGCGTCGCGACGGACCTCGCTGTCGTTACTGCGCGTGCTCCCCTGCCGTGGCGTGGCCGAAGATCGACGGCAGGCCGCGCGCCACGCCGGTGTCGACGGTAACGGTGGCGCTCATGCCGGTGCGCAGCGCCATCTTGGCATCGGGATCGGTCAACTCCAGACGTACGGGAATGCGCTGCGTGACCTTGACCCAGTTGCCGGTGGCGTTTTGCGCGGGCAGCAGCGAGAACTCCGCGCCCGTGCCGGCGCCGATCGCCTTGACGATCGCCTCGAAGGTGCGGCCCGGATAAGTGTCGACGACGATCTCGGCCTTCTGGCCCGGCTTCATGTTGGTGAGCTGGGTCTCCTTGAAATTGGCGTCGATCCAGGTGTCGCCGGTCTCGACCAGCGCGAACAGCGGCGTGCCGACGGAGACATACTGGCCGACCTTGAAGGAGGCGGCCTGGTAGATGACGCCGTCGGCCGGCGCCTTCACGGTTGTCTGCGCCAGATCGTAGGCGGCCTTGTCGCGCGCGGCCAAGGCCGCCATCACGGTCGGATGCTTGTCGGTCTCGATATCCGGATTGCCGCCGAGAGCCGCCTTGGCGCTGACGATGCCCTGTTGCGCGACAGCCAACTGCTGCTTGGCCTTGTCGAGGTCGTTGCGGGCCTGGTCGAGCGAGGACTTGGCGTTGATGCCCTTCTGCGCGAGATCGGCGGCGCGGCCATATTGCGACTGCGCATAGTCGACTTCGCTGGAGGCGGACCTTTCCTGCGCCGTCGCCTGGCTGTAAGCGGCGCGCAACTGCTCGACATTGAGGCGCGCGGCGGCGACCGCCGCATTGGCCTGGGCGAGCGCGATCCTGTAAGGCTCGGGATCGATGACGAAGAGAAGGTCGCCCTGCTTGACCAGTTGGTTATCGGCGATACCAACCCGAACGATGCGGCCGGCCGTGTCGGAGGCGACCGAAATCCTGGCCTGCTGCAGATTGGCGTTCTCGGTTTCCTGATAGCGGCCGCCCGTTACCCAGACATACGCGCCGCCGACGAGCAGGGCCAGCGGCAAGGCGACCATCAACAGGAAGCGGCCGAGACGGCGCTTCTTCTTCGGCGCGGCCGGAGCCGGCTGCGGCGCAGGCGCGACCGCGACCGGAGCGGCAGCCGGCTGTACGGGGGCCTCGGCGACCGGCTGCGCCGACGCATTGGCGACCGGCTGTGCCGGCGCATTGGCGACCGGCTGTGCTGGCGCACTCAGTTTCGTGACGTTGTCGTCTTCCCGCTTGGCTACCGCGCTCATGCCGCCGCCCCTTCCCTGCTCTTTATCTTTTCGAGGGACGATGCCTCGCCATCCGTCAGGTTCTGCACGATCGTGTCCAATACCCGGACCAGGATGCGCCGCTCTTGAGGCGAAACACCGGTCAACGACTCCTCATAGACCTCGCCGGCAAGGCTTTTGACATCGGCGTAAGCGGCGCTCGCCTTCTCGGTCGGGAAGATCATGCGCACGCGCCGGTCGGTGGCATCCTGGCGGCGCTCGATCCAGCCGCCCTCCTCCATGCGATCGACGAGGCGCGAGACGCTGATCGGCTCGATTTCGAGCAGCTCAGCCAGCCGCGCCTGGGTGATGCCTTCTTCCTTGGCAACGCGCACCATCAGCCGCCATTGCGCCGAGGAAAGACCCAACCCACTGGCACGCACCTCGAAACGCTTGCGCATCAGGCGCTGCACGTCGTGGATCAAAAATCCCAATCTGTCGATACCATCTGAAACCATGAGCGATACATATAATAAGCGTGCTTACTATTCAAGTGGATGCTTTGCGCCAGATAGCCGGCAAATCGAGATATCAGGCACCCGATGCGTCGATGGTTAGTGTCCGGTGAAGATAGCTCCGATGCCTTCGTCGCCTGCACGATGGGATTTCTCGGCGGACTCGTCGCCTCGGCGATCAAGCGCGACCAGGGCGTCAAGGACCGGGGCTACCTGATCGAAGGTTCATGGCGGCATGCTCGACCGCACCGACAGCCTGGTCTTCGCTGCGCCGGTCTTGTTCCACATCGTGCGCTATTTCTGGACGGTCTAATTACCGGTCAGAGCCGGTTACGCATCAGCAACGTGACGACGAAGAACGCGCCGAGCGAACTGGTGATGATGCCGATCGGCAGTTCCTGCGGCGGCAAAAGCGTGCGGGCCAGCAGATCGCTGGCCAACAGCAGGATGGCGCCGAACAGCGCGCAGGCGATGACCAGGTTGCGATGCAAGGGGCCGGAGAGCGGCCGGCTGAGATGCGGGATCATCAGGCCGACGAAGCCGATGACGCCGGCCACGGCAACGAGAATGGCGGTCGCCAGGGCGGCGACGAGGAATGTCGCGCGGCGCATCCTCGCCACCGGCACGCCAAGGCTCTCGGCGGCGCTTTCGCCGGCGAGGAAAGCATCAAAGCGGCGGTGGTTCCGCAGGCCATAGGCGAGGATGATGCCGGCGCCAAGCGCCGCCAGGCCGATATTGTCCCAGCGGGCAAGACCGAGCCCGCCCATGGTCCAGAACAACACCGAATGGGCGGCGCGCTGGTCGCCGGCGAACACGAGATAGTTGGTCAAGGCAGTGAACAGAAATGAGACGGCGAGGCCGGCCAGGATCAGTCGCTCAGGCCCCTGCCCCTTCACCCGCGACACCAGCAGAAGCACGATCCCCGCCGCCAGCACGCCGCCGGTGAAGGCGGCAAGCGGCAGTGTCCAGACGCCGAACGTGTCGCCGAATACGGTGATGACGGAGACCGCGCCGGCCGCCGCGCCCGAGGAGAGGCCAAACAGGAACGGATCGGCGAGGTCGTTGCGAGTGACCGTCTGTAGCAGCGCGCCGACCACGCCAAGGCCGGCGCCGACGGCGATCGCCAGCAACGTGCGCGGCAGCCTCAGGTCGACGACGATGCTGCCGACCGGGCCGGATGGGCTCTGGCTGCCCAGTCCGGCCGCATGCGCCAGCGCGCCGACGACCTGGCGCAGAGGTATCAGCGTCGAGCCATAGGCGATCGAAAGCAGCCCGAGCGCGACCAGCAGCGCCGCGCCAAGCATCATGGCCAGGAAGAATGGGGTATGGCGCAGGTTCACCGTCCGGGACCTGCCGCAGCGATACTGGCGTTCGGGATCAGCCGAGGTATCCGCGACTTCGTCATTCCGTGGCGAAGCAGGAGCGAAGCTCCGTCACGGAGACCCTGGAATCCATGCCGTGAGCTTGCTCGCGAAATGCGGCGGCGCAGAATTCTACGCCGTTGCAACGCTCGAAAGTCACGGAATGGATCCTCGGGTCTGCGCCGCGTCGCTTCGCTCCTTGCTTCGCCCGTGGATGACGAAGTGAGGAGCGTTTTCGCCATTCTCCTAGGCAGGCTATCCATCAACGGCAACACTCCGGCTCATCCGTGCGTCAAACCTAAAACGCTTCCGGATGCATGGCCCTGGCGATCTTGCCGATCGCCTCGATATTTGCGGGTCCGGGCGTCAGCTCGGCGTAGCGCAGCGCGACGAAGCGCTCGTTCCTGACAGCGTCGGTCTCCTTCATGGCCGGATGGACTTTAAGGAAATCGAGCAGCTTCCTGTAGCCGCCGCCATCCTGGTAATCGAGCAGGATAAGGAACTGCGGATTGCGCGAGGCGACCGTCTCCCAGTCGGTGTTGCCCCAGCTCGTCTCCATGTCGGCCATGATGTTTTCGCCGCCGGCGGCTGCGATCATGGCGTTGGGAATGGCGAACTTGCCGGCGGTGAAGGGCTTGTCCTCGCCGGAATCGTAGAGGAACACGCGCGTGCCCTTGCGGTCGCCGACCTTGGCGGTGATATCGGCAAGCTCGGCCTTCCAGCCGGCGACCAGCTTTTCGGCCTCCGTCTCCTTGCCGAAGATCTTGCCGAGCTTCTCGACGTCGCCATAGAGCAAGTCCATCGAGGCGACGGGCCGGTTCTTGTCGAGATGGACGCAGCTTTCGGTCAGCACCAGCGTCTTGATGCCGTGCGGGGCGAGCGTGTCGGGCGTGACCTCGCCGCCCGGCTTCATGCCGTAATACCAGCCGGCGAAGAAGAAATCCGGCTGCACGGCGACGAGGTTTTCCAGCGTCGGATATTTTGGCGCCAGCTCCGGGATGGAGCCTTGCTCCGCCTTGAACTCGGGGCCGACCTTGTACCAGCCGGTGATGCCGGTAAGCCCGACGATCGACGGCTGCAGCTTCAGCGCGAAGGCCATCTCGGCCATGTTGAGGTCCTGGATGACGGCGCGTTTTGGCGGTGCATCGAAGGTGAGCGGCTTGCCGCAGCTGTCGACGGTGACCGGGAAGGCGAAGGCGGCCGAGGCGAGAAGCGAGAAGGCAAACGACAAAGGGCGTTTCACGGGATGGTGCTCCTTGTTTGGGTTGGACAGGTTCAGGATGGCGAGGAAGCGCGCGTGGGCAGCTCGAAGACGGTGAGCTCGCGGTCCTCGGTCGGGTGCCGCAGGCGCAGCACGTCGATGCCGAAAACCTCGCGGATATGCGGCTGCGCCAGCGCCTCGCGCGGCGGTGCCAGCGCGTGCAGCCGGGCGTTGCTCATCACCGCGACGTTGGTGGCGAAGGGCGCCACCAAGGCGAGATCGTGCAGCACGGCGACCACGGTCATGCTGAATTCGGCCACCAGTTCGAGCAGTTCTGCGCGGGCGCGCGGGTCAAGGTGGTTGGTCGGCTCGTCGAGGAACAGGATCTTCGGCTCTTGCGCGATGGCACGGGCGAGCTGCGCGCGCTGGCGCTCGCCGCCGGAGAGCGAGCCGATGCTGCGCGCGAGCAGTGGCAAGAGCCCGGTCCGGCGCAGTGCTTCGACGACGATGTCGCGGTCGTCGTGCCGGCGCCTCAGGCCGGCATGCGGGACGCGGCCAAGCTCGACATAGTCGATGAGCGCCAGCCGTGGATCCGGCTGGTCCGTCTGGCCAACGACGGCGATGCTGAGCGCCCGCTCGGCGGCGGTGATCCTGTCCAGCCGGCGCCCGGCCAGGCGAACCTCGCCGTGGCTCGGCGACAACGCCCCGCACAACATGCGCAGCAGAGTCGTCTTGCCGGCGCCGTTCGGGCCGATGATGGCGAGGCGCTCACCCGCCGCCAGCGACAGGCTGACATCCTCGACCAGCGTCCGGCCGTTTGCCATGGCGCCCAGATCGCGGGCTTCAAGCAGGGGCACGCTCACCGGACTTGCTTCCTGGCCTTACCCGCGGCGGGGATGCGCGCCAGTATCTTGCCGGCGAGCCTTGCCGGGCGCTGGCCGGAATTGCACCAGCCGTCGGGCAGCGAGGCATAGAGCCTGGCAAATTCGACCAGCGCTCCGGCGTCGGTGCCCCTGTCGATGGAACCGAAGAGATAGGTGGCTTTGCCTTGCGCCATGAAGGCCACGGTGAGCGGCCGCGCGCAACCCGCCATGCAGTCGATGGTCTCGATGACAAAGGAAGGCGCCGGCTGCAAGGAAAGCCTGGAGCGCAGGTCGACGCACAAACCCTCGCCGGACCTCAGCCCGGTCACGGTATCGCGACACAGCGAACAGACGATGATGTGATGGCTCGAGCGGTTCACCGTTTCACGGAAACGGCGAACCGCTCTATCTCTTTGTTTTGACGCAATACCAGACGGAAAACCGCTACACACTTTTCCTGGAATTGCTCTC
Organism: Mesorhizobium sp. B3-1-8; assembly: GCF_006439495.1. Lineage (NCBI taxonomy): Bacteria > Pseudomonadati > Pseudomonadota > Alphaproteobacteria > Hyphomicrobiales > Phyllobacteriaceae > Mesorhizobium > Mesorhizobium sp. B3-1-8. The sequence goes on along the minus strand of NZ_VFTK01000006.1, from coordinate 48,675 downwards.
GATGCGTCCAACATTCCGTCACTTTCCAAAATGGCGACGGAAGGATGCTGGACGAGCCGGCCGACAAGACCGGTGCCCGCGTCTCCTCCCGGCACACCCCGTCCGGTCAACTCATGTCGATGGCAGGTCTCCTGGCTCGCGGGTCGTTGCGCCATCCGCCTTCCCAGCCTTGCCGGCCAGTGGCGTTTCGGATGGAGCTCGCCGCTCACAGTTGCGGGGGCAGCCACGGGTTCGATCCAGACCGGATCTCACCGTGTTCCCTTTTCACCCCTCGCCTTGCGGCTCGGGGACCATGACGCAGCCATCGTAGGTTGTCCGCGCGCGAGTCGCAACGGTTTCTGCGCGCGTTCATCACCGCGTGAAGCGACCTGCCTGGAGAAATGCATTCGTGGTTCGATTCTCGTTTAGATATGTAATAACGTTACATATCAACGATTGCGTAGCAGTCAATCCCTCCTCGCGCCGTCTCACCCAAACATCGGAAAATTTTCAGAAACCGTTCGGGATTTGCCGGAGCCGAAATCGCAAAAAGATCGGGCTGGCGAAAGACAGGTTGCAACGCCTTGATCCCCTGCCAGCCAACGCAGTTTCCCGGCCGCCGCGTCCTCCCAAGCGCGGCCGCAACCTTGGGCATGGAGACAACATGATTGCCGCACGTTTTCACAACAGTCCTCTTGGGCACAACAAGCCGCTCAGGCGCCGCCTTGTCGCCGGCTCCATCGCCGCGCTCGCTTGCGGTGCCGTGATGGTCTGGCACGGCGCCAGAAGCGAAGCATCGAACGTCGCGCCGGGCACGCCCGAAACCAAGCTGGTCAAGGCAGTTTCGGTCTCGCCGGAACCCGTCGCGGATAACCGCGTCGCTATCGGCGAGATCAAGCCGAGGCTGGAGAGCGATCTCGGTTTTCGCGTTTCCGGCAAGCTCATCCGGCGCACCGCCGAGGTCGGCGCCACGGTGAAGAAGGGCGAGGTGCTCGCCCGGGTCGACGACCAGGATTATCGAAACCGGCTGGCCAGCGCGGAAGCCGATGTGACAGCGGCCGAGGCCGTGCTGGTGGAAGCCAGCGCCGCCGAAGCGCGTATCAGCGCGCTGCTCGCCAAGGGTTTCACGACACGCGCCAACCATGACGCGACGCTAAAGAATCTGCGCTCGGCCGAGGCCAAGCTGAAATCGGCGAACATCGCCTTCGCGATGGCCAAGGACCAGCTCGGTTACACCGAGCTCCGGGCCGAATTCGACGGCATCGTCACCGCCACCGGCGCCGAGGCCGGCCAATCGGTCAATGTTGGGCAGATGGTGGTACGCGTCGCCGATCCGGAGAGCCGCGACGCGGTGTTCTCTATCGCGGAAGCGGCCTTTACCAGCGCCCGGCGCGGTCGAAAGATACCCACCGTCACCGTCTCGCTGCTCAGCAATCCGGCGGTCTCGACCGCCGGCACTGTGCGCGAGATAGCGCCGATGGCCGACGCCGCCACCCGCACCTTCCAGGTGAAGGTTTCGCTCGAGAATGCGCCTGACGAGATGCGCTTCGGCGCAAGTGTCGCCGGCCGCGTCGAGATCGCCGGCGCTCCTGTCGTGCTGCTGCCGGGCAGCGCGCTGTTCGACAAGGAAGGCAAGCCCGCCGTCTGGGTGGTGTCGGCCTCGTCGGCTGTCGAGCTCAAGCCGGTCACCATCGCCCGCTACGAGACTGACCGCGTAGTCGTCAGTGCCGGGCTCACCAAGGGCGACCGGGTCGTCACTGCCGGCGTAAACCGGCTGCGGGAACACGAAAAAGTCCGTATCGTTGAGGGAGAAGGAAAATGACCATGTCAAAGACCAAGGTCCTCATCGCCGGCGCCGGCCCGACCGGGCTGACGCTCGCGCTCTGGTTGACCAAGCTCGGCGTTCCGGTGCGCATCTTCGACAAGGCTGCCGCTCCCGGCGAAACCTCGCGCGCGCTGGCCGTCCAGGCGCGCACGCTGGAATTCCACCGTCAGATCGGCATCGTCGACGACGTGCTTGCAGCGGGCGTGAAGATCGAACAGCTCACCGTGCACACGCCGGCAGGCGTCGCCGCGAGACTCCCGCTCGCCGATTTCGGCCGCGGCATCAGCCCCTATTCCTTCGCCTTCGCGCTGCCGCAGGACATCCACGAGCGCGTGCTGATCACGCATCTGGAGCGCGCCGGCGTCGAGGTGGAGCGCGGCACGGAGCTCATCGCTTTCCAGGACAAGGGCCACGCGGTCATCGCGACGCTGAGCAAGGAAGGCCAGACGGAAACCGTCGTCGCCGACTACCTCGCCGGTTGCGACGGCGCCCACAGCACAGTGCGCCACGGGCTGAATATCGGCTTTCCTGGCGGCGCCTACGAACAGTCCTTCTACGTCGTCGACGTGAAAGGCCGTGGCGACATCACCCGCAACGGCATGGACACGACCATCAGCACCTACGGTTTTGCCATCGTCATGCCGGTCCGGCAGTCGGGTTCGATCCGGCTGATCGGCATCGTGCCGAAGGCGCATGAGGCGGACGAGACGATCAGCTTCGAGGCGATTCGCGCCGACGTCGAGCGCGACACCGGCGTAACGGTCGACGAGGTCAACTGGTTCTCGACCTACCGGGTCCATCATCGCGTTGCCGAGAATTTTCGCGTCGGCCGTGTGTTCCTCTGCGGCGACGCTGGCCACATCCACAGCCCGGCCGGCGGACAGGGGATGAACACCGGCATGGGCGATGCGGTGAACCTTGCCTGGAAGCTCGCTGCCGTCGTCCAGGGCCGCGCCGATCCGCGCCTGCTCGACAGCTATGAGCCGGAGCGCATCGCCTTCGCCCACAGACTGATCGAGAGCACGGACCAGGCGTTCCGCATCGCCACGAGCCGCTCGCGGCTCGTCGGCCTGTTCCGGCGCTATCTGATGCCGAAAATCCTGAACATCGCGCTGCACACGTCATACGGCTCGCGCGCCTTCTTCGGCGTCATCTCGCAGGCGGCGATCCAGTACCGCGCCGGCCCGATCAGCTCGGGCACAGCGGGAAAGATCAGCGGCGGCGACCGCCTGCCCTATGTGCCGATGCCAAGCAGCGACAATTTCGAGCCGCTGCGCTCGCTGGACTGGCAGGTGCATGTCTATGGCGAGGTCAATGCGGAATTCCGGGCCATGCTGGCATCGACCGGCATTCCGGTTCACGGCTTCGCCTGGTCGGAGACCGCCGCGAAAGCCGCCTTGCAGCGCGACGCCGCCTATCTGGTGAGGCCGGACGGGCATGTCGCGCTCGCCTCGCCGGTGCAGGAGGCGGCGAGCTTCCAGCGCTACCTCGCCGGCCTCGCCATCAAACCAAGGACGGCCGAGCGGGCGCCATACCGTGTACCGGGCACCATGCACAGCCTGGCCTGACTTGCCGCGGCGCCCGCCAAATGGCGGGCGCTGACCGGACCCAAACCATCACTTGTTTTCGCCAGCCGGCAGAAGCCGGCGGAACGCGCCTTCGCGCGCGCTGAAAGGGCTTTGCATCATGACCAGCTTCAATCTTTCCGAATGGGCGCTGCGCCACCGCAGCTTCATCGTCTACCTGATGATCGCGGCCGCACTCGCCGGCCTCTACGCCTATCGCGGTCTCGGCCGCGAGGAGGACCCGCCCTTCATCATCAAGACCATGGTGGTGAAGACGATGTGGCCAGGCGCCAGCACCAGCGACACGGTCGAACAGATCACCGACCGCATCGAGAAGAAGCTCGAGGAACTGCCCGATCTCGACTACGTCAAGAGCTACACCAAGCCGGGCGAATCCATCGTCTTCGTCAACCTGAAGGACACTGTTGCCGGCGACGAGGTGCAGCCGCTCTGGTACCAGGTGCGCAAGAAGCTAGACGACATCAAGCCGACGCTGCCGTCAGGGGTGCAAGGCCCGTTCTTCAACGACGAGTTCGGCGACACCTATTCGCTGATCTACGCGCTCACCTCCGACAGCCTCAGCCATCGCGAGCTGAAGGATATGGCGACCAGCCTGCGCGCCGGGCTGCTCACGGTGAAGGACGTCGCCAAGGTCGACCTGATCGGCCAGCAGGACGAGAAGATCTATCTCGAATTCTCGACCCAGAAGGTGGCGGCGCTCGGCCTCGACGTCGGCACGCTGACGCAGGCGTTGCAGGCGCAGAACGCGCTGACGCCGAGCGGCACGGTCGACGCCGGTCCCGAGCGCATCGCCATCCGCGTGTCCGGTTCCTTCACGTCGGAAGAGAGCCTGAAGGCGATCAACTTCTACGCCAACGGCCATTACTTCCGGTTGGGCGACGTCGCCGAGGTCAAGCGCGCCGATTCCGACCCGCCGCAGCCGATGTTCCGCTTCAACGGCAAGCCAGCGGTCGGCATCGCCGTCTCGATGACGGCAGGCGGCGACGCGCTGGCATTGGGCGAAAACGTCAAGGAGAAGATGCATGAGATGGAGGCCGAGCTGCCGCTCGGCGCCGAGCTCGGCATGGTCGCGGACCAGTCGCATGTCGTGGAAGAATCCGTCGGCGAATTCACCAAGAGCCTCGGCGAAGCGATCGCCATCGTGCTTGCCGTGTCACTGCTGGCGCTTGGCTGGCGCCCCGGCGTCGTCGTGGCGGTTGCCATCCCGCTGGTGCTGGCGATCACCTTCGTCACCATGCAGTATTTCGGCATATCGCTGCAGCGTATCTCGCTCGGCGCGCTGATCATCGCGCTCGGCCTGCTGGTCGACGATGCGATGATCGCGGTCGAGATGATGATCGCCCGCATGGAGGAAGGCTACGATAAGATCTCGGCCGCCACCTATGCCTATACCTCGACTGCCTTCCCGATGCTGACCGGCACGGTGGTGACGATCGCCGGCTTCGTGCCGGTCGGCTTCGCCAAGAGCGGCGCCGGCGAATACTGCTTCTCGCTGTTTGCGGTCGTCGCCATCGCGCTCGTCGTCTCCTGGGTCGTCGCGGTGCTGTTCACGCCGCTAACCGGCGTCTTCATTCTGCCGGACCGCATCAAGGGACATGGCGGCAGCCACCAGCCGTCGCGCATTGCCCGTGGCTTCCAGGTGCTGCTCGAAACCGCGATGCGGGCGAAGTGGCTGGTGCTGTCGGCGACCGCCGGGCTGTTCGCGCTCTCGGTCGTTGCCATGGGCTTCGTCGGCCAGGAGTTCTTCCCGAAGTCGGACCGGCCGGAAGTCATGCTCGATCTCACACTGCCGCGCACCGCCTCGATCCAGGCGACGGACGCGGTCGTCGAGCGCGTCGAGAAGCTGCTCGCTTCCGATCCTGACATCGACCATTGGAGCTTCTATGTCGGCCAGGGCGCGGTGCGCTTCTACCTGCCGCTCGACGCGCAGCTGGCCAACGACTTTTTCGCCCAGGCGGTGGTGGTGACCAAGGGTCATGCCGTGCGCCAAGCGGTCATCGACCGTCTGGAGAAGGAGCTGTCGACCGGCTTCGACGACGTCATGGCCCGCGTCACGCCGCTGGAACTTGGCCCGCCGGTCGGCTGGCCGCTGAAGTTCCGTGTCAGCGGTCCAGACCCGGACAAGACGCGCGGTCTCGCGCAGCAGTTCGCGCAGGTGCTCGGCAGCGACGCAGCGGTCCGCAACATCAACTACGACTGGAACGAGCCGGCCAAGGTCATCAAGGTCGAGGTCGACCAGGACCGGGCGCGTGCGCTGGGCATCTCCTCGCAGCAGCTGTCGGAGACGATCAACGCGATCCTGTCCGGCTCGAAGATCACCGAAATGCGCGACGACACCTATCTCGTCGACATCGTCGCCCGCGCCGTGGATTCGGAACGCGCCAGCATCGACACGCTGCGCGGCCTGACGATCAGCGCCTCCGGCGGACGGCGCGTGCCGCTCGAACAGGTGGCGAATCTCAGCTACCAGACCGAGCCGCCGCTGATCTGGCGTCGAGGCCGCCTGCCGACCGTGACCGTGCAGGCCGACGTCGCGACGGGCGAGAACGCCACCATCGTGTCGAAGCGGCTGGAGAAGGCGATCGCCACGTTTAAGGCCGAGCTGCCGGCGCGCTACGGCGTCGAGCAGGGTGGCGTCATCGAGGACAGCGCCAAGGCGCAGGCCAGCATCTTCGTGGTCTTTCCGCTGATGCTGTTTATCATGGCTACGGTGCTGATGATCCAGCTGATGAGCTTCCAGCGCTTGGTGCTGGTGCTGCTCACCGCTCCGCTGGCCATCGTCGGCGTCGCCGGCGCGCTGCTTCTGTCAGGGGCTCCGATGGGCTTTGTCGCCATCCTCGGCGTGATGTCGCTGATCGGCATGGTGATCCGCAACTCGGTCATCCTGATCGCGCAGATCGACCAGCATATCGCCGCCGGCGAGGAGCCGTGGGCGGCGGTGATCAGCGCCACCACGCACCGGCTGCGGCCGATCCTGCTGACGGCGGCAGCAGCCATCCTCGGCATGATCCCGATCGCGCCGACCGTGTTCTGGGGACCGATGGCCTATGCGGTGATGGGCGGCCTGATGGTGGCGACCGTGCTGACGCTGGTTTTCCTGCCGACGCTCTACGTCGCCTGGTTCCGCATCAAGGTGCCGGAACACGCCGCGGCAGGGACCGAGCCGGTCACCGCCACCGCCGAACCGCAGGCCATCGCCGCCTGAGCGGCGAGGCACGGCAAGCCACGGCGGCGACGCCGCCGTGGCCGCATCCCAACAACAAACAGAAAGGCAAGATCATGTCCTCCTTCTACGGAAACCTCTTCGTTCGCCTGAACGCCGGCTTCCTGTTGCTGGCGTCGGCCGGCGGGCTCTTCACCGACATTGCCGGCTCCTTCTTCGGGCGCGGCCCGGAAGCAATCCTGCTCGGCGATGCGCCCGGTACCGGCATCGGCTTCATCGAGGCGCACGGGCTTGCCCTGATCATCGGCGTGACGCTCTGGCGCATCGCCTATTCCCGCAACTGGCATGCCGTCCTGGCTGCCGTGCACATTCTGCTTGGAACGGCGAACCTTCTGTTCTGGCAGTTCTTCGTCGCCGCGGACGTGCTCGTCGTCGGCTACGTCACAACCACGGCGCACTGGGTGCTCGTGGTTGCTCACCTGGCGGCGCTGACGGGCTCGACCCGGCTTGCCGCTCAATCCTCCCACTAGACTTCAACCAACATCTGGAGAAACCAACATGCCCATGAAATCCTTGAAGAAATACCGCTCGGCCGCAGCTCTGCTCGCCCTTGCGATCACCGCTGTCGAAATCGTCGGCAGCGCCGTGCCCGCTTTGTCGCCGGTCAGCACCGCCGAGGCCCGCATCGGGGCGCCGTGGACGCCGCGCAGCGCCGCCGGAGTCGCCCGCCGCACCACCACCTGGCGCGTGCTGCGGCACACCACGGCCTGGGTCGCGACGCTGCCCACCGGTTGCGTCCGCACCAAGGTCAACGGTTTTGACGTCTGGCGCTGCGGCGGCACTTACTACCGGCTCTATCAGGGCCGCTACATCGTGGTCGTGGCCGATTGATCGGCCTCGGGCATCAGCTAAAGCGCGTCGCCCTGAAACGGATTCAGTCGACGCGCTTTTAAGTCTCTGTTTTTGATGCATGTCGCTATCCGCTGCACACCGGGCGACATGCATTAGCCGAGGGCAAGCCTGACACCCTCGGCGAGATGCTCGGCATCAGCCTTGTTCTCGAACGGCACGCCGCGCAGCGCATAGTCGATCGGCGAGAACGGGGCGCCCTCCTCGATGAGTGCGATCTGCCGCCGCGCCTTCTCCATGTCGCCCATCTGGGCATAACAGGCCGCGAGCCGCGTGCGGATCCACGGCGCTGGACGCGTTGCCAGTTCCAGTGCGTCGGCCGCCTGCCGGTACTCGCCCATCATGTAGAGCGCCAGCGCGCGATCGAACTGGTACCAATGCGGGTGCAAAGGATCGATGCGGATGCCGCGTGCCAGCCAGGTCAGCGCTTCCAGCGGCCGGCCGCGCATGGTCAGCAGCATGCCCATCTGCTCGATGCTGTCGGCATCGTAAGGGTTGAGCTGTAGCGCAATGCGCATGTGGTGCTCGGCCGCCTCGTGATCACGCATGTAGAGGCGGATCAGCGACTGCACGCGATGACCGGTCGGCTGGTCCGGCGACAGCGCCAGGCCCTTGTCGGCAAGGTCGCGCGCGTTTTCCAGCACGGCATCGCTGGCACGCCCGAATTCGCCGTCGAGCGAGCGCGCCAAGCCGAGATAGGTGTAGGCCAGCCCGTAATTCGGATCCTTGGCGATCGCCGCCTCGAACAAGGCCTCGGCGCCGCGCTGGTCGGTCTGGGCCGGATCGCGCAGCAGCGCAAAGCCACGTATCAGGAGCTCGTAGGCGGCAAGGCTGGTGACCGGCTTGCGTGACGCCTGCTGCAGCCCGGCATTGGCGACCCGCGTGACCAGGCGGCTGACGATCTGCTCGACGATCTCGCGCTCGATGGCGAACAGGCCTTCGCCATGCGACTGGTAGCGGTCGCCCCAGAGTTGGCTCGCGGTGGCGATGTCCACCAGACTGACAGCGACCACGACATGCTCGCCCTGACGGCGCAGCGAGCCCTCGACCAGATAGTCGGCGCCGATGCGGGCGCGGATCTGCGGCCACTCGTCTCGGCCGAAGGAGGCAAAGGAGAAGCTGGAGTTCCGCGCCAGCACAGTGACGGTGCCGAAGCGCGCGACGCCATTGATCAGGTCTTCCGCGAATCCATCGACCATGGCCTCGTCGGCCGGATCGCCGCTCTCATTGCGGAAGCGCACCACGGCGACGATCGGCTGCGTGCTTATCTCGGGCGCCGCTTCGGCTTCCGCTGCCAGCATGTAGCCACGCTTGGAGACGGTGCGCACCATGTCGTCGCCCAGCACCTTGCGGATCTCGCGCACCGACTGCGTCAGCGAATCCTCGGTGACGTAGACGCCCGGCCACACGACATCCATCAGTTCCGATTTCGGCACCACGCGGCCCATGTTGCGGGCAAGATGGGACAGCAGCGCGAAAGCCTTCGGGCGCAAGAACAGCGGCTCGTTGACGCCGCGCAGCGTGCCCATGGCAAGGTCGAGCGTGAACCCGCCAAAACAAAAGGCCTGATCGGCTGTCGCCGGCGCCATCGGGACACCTCTCCCCGGACAATGCTTTGCGCCGCATCGCTTCCACTCGACGCGGCATGGTCTAAGCGCATTATTGCCCAGCGCGCAATTTCGATCAAACTGGCCGGCGGCGCGAGGGCTAATGTCGCCGCGCCAAATGCGAGGAACCATGAACCCGACCGAGAAAGCGCTGTGGTTTGTCGAAAGCCATCTGCCGGACGCGATCAGTCTCGACGAAATAGCGCAAAGCAGCGGCGTGTCGCGCTTCCATGTGACGCGCGCCTTCGGCGCCGCCACGGGACGGTCGGTCATGGGTTATATGCGGGCGCGCCGCTTGAGCGAAGCGGCGCGCAAGCTGGCCGGCGGCGCACGCGACATCCTCTCGGTCGCGCTCGATGCCGGCTACGGCTCGCATGAGGCGTTCACACGGGCCTTTCGCGATGAATTCGGCACCACGCCGGAGCTGGTGCGCGCGCAAGGCTCGACCCGAAACCTCAACCTCGTGGAGCCCATTCTGATGGACAGTTCGCTTCTCGCCACACTCGAGTCGCCGCGCTTCGAGACCAGCCGCCCCTTCCTCATCGCCGGTCTCGGCGAGCGCTACAGCTGCGAGACCAGCGCCGGCATTCCCATGCAATGGCAGCGCTTCGCCCCCTATATCGACAACATTCCAGGCGAAGTGCCCGGCGTCTTCTACGGCGTGTGCACGAATGGCGACGATGCCGACAATTTCGACTATGTCGCCGGCGTCGAGGTGACGGATTTCTGCGACTTGCCGACGGATTTCTACCGTGTGCGGGTGCCGGCGCAGAAATATGCGGTGTTCTCGCATCGCGAGCACATCTCGACCATCCGCCGGACCATCAACACGATCTGGAACAGCTGGCTGCCGGCCTCCGGCCACGAGATCGCCGACGCACCGGAATTCGAGCGCTACGGACCCCAATTCGACGCGCGCACCGGCAATGGCGGGTTGGAGATCCGGTTGCCGGTGAAGGGGTGAGCGCCTTCCTTCAGCTTGCGGGAGAAGGGAAAGAGCTAAAGCTCCAGATCCCACGTCTGCCCGACCAAGTCCCTGCCGAAGGAATGGTGGCGCTCCTCGTCGACCAGCTTGAAACCCACGGCCTGGTAGATGCGGCGGGCCGCGCCCAGTATGTCGTTGGTCCATAAGGTCAGCGTCTTGTAGCCCTTGGCGCGCGCGAAGGCGATGCATTCGTCGACCAGGCGCGCGCCGATGCCAAGGCCACGCGCCGATGGCTCGACATAGAGCAGCCTGAGCTTCGCCACCTCCGGCGACTTGCGCACGACGAAGACGGAACCGACAATCTCGCCCGCGCGCTCGGCGATCCAGGCACGCTCCCACTTCGGATCGAACTTCCTGACGAATTCGCCGAGGATCTCGGCGACCAGCACCTCGAAGGTCCCGTCCCAACCATACTCCTGCGTATAGAGCATGCCCTGGCGGCTCGTGATCCAACCGATGTCGCCAACCTGCAGCGGCCGCAGGATGTAGGCTTCCTTCGGTTCGGGTTTGTCGCCGAGCAGCTCCTGTACGGTACGCATGGCCTTGACCAGCCGCTCCTGGTCGACAGGCGCCAGGCGATCGAGCAGCGCCCGCACCTGGTCGTGCGAATCCTGGTTGAGCGGCGCGAAGGCCTGCCTGCCCGCGGGCTTCAGCGCGATCGAGGCGCGGCGCGCGTCCGCCTCGGTGGCTTCGCGCTCGACCAGGCCGCGCTCCTCGAATTTCTTGAGAAGACGGCTGACATAGCCGGGGTCGAGGCCAAGCTCGCGCACCAGGTCGCTGGCGACCAGCCCCTCGCGGTTGGCAAGCTCATAGAGCACCCGCGCCTCGGTCAGCGAGAACGGGCTCTTCAACAGGCCCTCGTCGAGCAGGCCGATCTGGCGGGTGTAGAAGCGGTTGAAGGACCGGATCGTATCGATGCGCTCCTTGCCGGGGTGGTCGTGGATCGTCATGGGAGATCCTCCTGTCCTGGACAGGATCAACCATTTAGTTGACTCAGTCAATGAATAGGCCACGCCTTCGTCATTCCAGGGCGGAGCAAGGAGCGCAGCGACGCGCGCAGACCCTGGAATGACGACCTCACGGTCACCAGTGCGAATAGCGAGCGCTGAAGCGTCCCTCACCCCATCGGCAGCACCGGCCAGAACTCCACGATGCGCCCGGCCGAAAACACCGCAATCGCCCCGAAATGCTGCAGGACCGCCTCGCTCTGTGTCGGCCGCAGGAAGGCATAGTCGCCGGGTTTCACGGTCGCCCTGGCGGGCAGGCTCATGAACTGCTGGTTGGACGATAAGCCGATCAGTCCGTTCGGCTTCATGCCTTCGGGAAACACCGGCTCGGCCATCCACTTGCCGCCATAGAGATAGCAGCCCTTGCGCGCGAAGAGACCGAGCGACTGCAACGCCCTGGAAACCGCCGGCGGCCCCGGCAGCATCGCATCGAGCGCCTTGAGGATCGGCGTGGCGATGAAAGCCGCCGGCTGGAAACCGCCGAGGCCGGGCGTGTCGAAATCCTTGGGCAGCACGAAGGCCGAGCCGATCGACACTTCGTTAGCGACGCCCGAGCCATGCAGCAGCGCCGTCTTCGAGCCGCCGATGTTGAGGATGCGGCGCGCCTCCGGCTCCAGCGCATCGATGAAGCCGGCAGCCTTGGTCGAGGCCTGCTTCAGCGCCTTCTCCGCCCCGCCGAATAAACCGGGGATTTCCGGCGCATGGGCCTCATAGGCCATGATGCCTTCGCAGTGCAGACGATCCGGTATCGGCAGCGCCTTGATCTCGGCGGGGCTGGAAAAGCCGCCGCGATGCAGGCCGACGTCCACCTCGAAAGCGAAGCGCAATTCGGTGTCGAGCGCGGCGGCCAAGGCGCCATAGTCGGCCAGCCGCTCCGGCGTATCGATCAGCCAGCAGACGCGCGACCACCAGCCGGCGCCGCCTCTCGTCAGCGCGGCCCTGGCGGCGCCGACCGGCATCGGCTTGCCATAGAGCAGGTCGCCCTCGGGAAACGCGTCGAGCACGGCCTGCGTCACCGGCGGATGGAAGGTCATGAAGCGGTTGGTTTCGAGTGCTCGCGCGATGTGCAAGAGCAGCGGCATGCAAGGCAGCGACTTGTCGACCAGTCGCACCGCCAGGCCCGGCGCCAGCCTCTCCTTCACCAGCGCGATGTTGCCGTCCAGCCGGCCGCGGTCGAGAACAAGGCAGGGCCGGAAAATCTCGGCGGCCCGCAATGCGTCGGACAGAGCGGTGAAATAGGCGCTCATTGTTGGATCCCGAACAGGCCGGCCATGTAAGGCGAGACGAAACGGTTTTGCGGATCGATGTCGCGCCGCACCGCCATCGCGTCGTCCCAGCGCGGATAAAGCTTCTTGAAATCCGTTGCCTTCAGGCCGTGCATCTTGCCCCAATGCGGCCTGCCGCCATACTTGCGGAAGATCGGCTCGGCGGCGCGCATGAAGGGCAGCGGGTCGTTGGCCGCATCCTGGTGGATGGCGATCGAGCAGGTCAGCCTTTTGTAGAAAGGCGAAAGCCAGAATTCGTCGGGCGCCACCGAACGCACCTCCATCGGGAAATAGACTTCCGGGAAGTGCTTCTCCGTCAGCGCGATGATCTCGGCCAACGCCTTGGGACCTTCCTCGTAAGGCAGGTGGTACTCCATCTCGTTGAATTTGGTGCGACGGTCGCTGGCGTAGACGTTGAGCCAGTCCTGCACATAGTCCTCGGAGGGCACTTTCTTCACCGCGCCCCTGATCAGCGCGCGGCGCAGCGACGGCAGCCAGCGCAAAGCGGTGCGCAGCTTGCGTAGCGTCGCCAATCCTTCCTCGTCGTCCTCGGTCGGCCGCGGCGTCGGCGCTGCGCCACTGAGATCGCTGGCAATGAACTGCACGTAGTCGGCGAAGGGAATGTAGTAGAATTCGGCCGAGCGATGCGCGGCCATCATCGTCTCGAAGTTTTTGAGCATGTCGCCGACCGGCAGAACCCATTTGCGGCGGCGCAGCCGATAGGTCGCCATGTTGTTCATCGTCACTTCGGTCGCCACGCCGAAGCTGCCCATCGCAACGCCGGTGGCGTGGATCATGTCCAGGTCGTCTGCCCGGCTGTAGTCGCGCAGCTTGCCTTGCCCATCCACCAGCTGCAGCGCCTCGAGCTGTGTGTGATAGGCGCCGAGCGCGGAGCCCGAGCCGTGCGTTGCCGTGCCCAGCGCGCCGCCGATCGCCTGACGGTCGATGTCGCCCATGTTGGGCAGGCCCTGGCCGATGTCCTGCAGGATGCGCATCAGGGCGCCGAGCCTGGTTCCCGCCCTCACCCGCGCCCGGTTGGCGACAGCGTCATGCGAGACCAGCCCCTCGATCTTCTCCAGCGAAACGATGGTGCCGTCGGATTGCACCAGCGGCGTGAAGGAATGGCCGGCGCCTGCGACGCGCAGCGGTCCGGGCGCCGAGCGCACCAGCTCGGCCAGTTCCCCGGCATCGGCCGGGGTCGCGATCAATTGCGGGGAAGCCGTGACGAAGCCCGACCAGTTTCTCCAGGCGGCTGCCATCCCAATCCTCCCGCTCAGGCCCGGCCGCGCCGGCGCGCGACCAGCACGAAGACGCCGAGCAAAAGCACGCTGGCCAGAGCGGTGGCGGCGGCGAATTCGGGCACGGGCCGGAAATTCTCGCCGTCGATCAGAAGCGAGGCGGCGATCGGGCCGATGGCGAGGCCGAAGAGTTGCGCGGCCGGCACCAGGAGTGCTGCGGTGCGCGTCTCGTCGGCTGTGATGGCGAGGCGGATCTGGTAGGGCACGATGAAGAGCAGGATGAAGCCCATCACCAGCGCCACGGCCCAGAACGTCGAAAGCCCCGGGCCGGCGGCAAGCAGCACCGAGCTGATCGCCGCGATGACCCCGATGGCGGTGATGGCAAAACGATAGTCGATGCGCGCCTCGAAGATCGTCGCGGTCATGGCGCCGAGCACCTGCGCGGCAAGGCTCGCCGACACCATCAGACCGACGGTGCGGCCATCAATGCCGAACTGCGCGCCGATGGGCTCGAGGAAAGCCCAGACGGCGCCGAAGAACATGAAATAGCAGAAGATCGACAGGAGCGCGGTGAGCGCCGGGACGGTCGCCACATTGGCGAACTGCTCTTCCTTTGGCAGGTCGGCATAGTCGTCCGGCACGGTCCAGGCGACGACAAGCGACAGCAGGCAGACGATGCCGAGCGCGATGAAGCCGCCGGCCGAGCCGGCTCGCGGCACGGCATAGAGCGCGAGGATCAGCGCCAGCGCGCATTGCGCCAAGGTCTGCAGCGTGACGAAATAGCCGCCGATGCGCTCGGCGCGACGCGAGCGGGCGATCAATTCGGTGGCGACCGCGACCAGCCCGCCCTCCGCCAAGCCGGCCAGCGTGCGCGCGCCGATCAGCGCATTGGGAGTACCGGCATAAGCCGTCCAGAAATTGGCGAGCGCGAGCAGCACGAGCAGCACCGCGCTCTTCCGGCACATGTTCCTGGCAGGGAGCAGCATCGCCACTACGCCCGAGCCGATGGCGATGGCGATCATCTCGGCGGTGGCCACCAGCGCGAGTTCGTCGCCGGTGACATGGCCCTCAGTGTAGAGCGCACCGAGCAGCACCGGCTGCAGGCCAAGGATGAGCAGGCCGACCGAGCCGATCCACAGCGCCGAGGCGAGCTGCAGTCCGGTCGGATTGCCGACAAGCCATTCGTCATTTTCCGCCTGCGCGGCTTGCGATGCGGTCACGAGTGCCCCTCCCTTGCAGCTCGATCGAAAAACTGACAAGTTGTCAGTATTTCACGAAACTGATACTTGATCATGTTTCTTGTCAACCAAGAATTCGCGAGCTCCCACGGGATTTGGCGCATGACGCAGACAAGGCGAACGGCGACGGAACCGCGGCGCAGGCCGAAGCAGGAGCGCAGCCGCGAGCGCATCGACGCGATCCTCGCCACCACCATGCGGCTGATCGGCGAAAAGGGCATCGACGCGGTGACGATGAAGGAAGTCGGCGCGCTGGCCGGCGGGCCGATCGCCACCGTCTACCACTATTTTCCGTCGAAGTCGGCGATCCTGGCGATGCTCTATGAGCGGTTTTCCGAGGAAAGCCGGGCGCGATTCGGCGCCATCATCGCCGGGATAGGCGGGCTGGGCGACGTGACCGCGGCGGCCGACCGCCTGCTCGACGATTATTATGCCCGCGTCGCCGCCGACCCGGCCATCCAGGACCTGCAGAACGCCATCCAGGCCGACAAGGCGCTGCAGCATCTCGACATCGCCGAGACCAGGCATCAGGCGAAGATGTTCTGCGACCATGTCGGTCCGATGATCGAGCCGGAGCGGCGCGAGGCGTTCGGGCGCGTCGTGTTCCTGATCTTCCAGCTTGCCGGCGGCGTCGTGCGGCTGGCGCTGACGCAGGACAAGGAAGAAGGCCGGCGCACGATCGACGACTATCGGTCGATCATTCACACGCAGTTGCGGTTGTTTCTATAGGTCTCGGCTTGCTGAAGAATGGAACCGTGGAGTTCCTTCGCGCCCCCCTCTGTCCTGCCGGACATCTCCCCCACAGGTGGGGGGATTGGCAGCTTCGCCGGCGGCGCCCTTTCTTCAACGTCGGAGAGTGGCGAAAGCCGGCGCCAGCTGATCTCCCCCCTCGTGGGGGAGATGGCCGGCAGGCCAGAGGGGGGCGCTGTCCCGCCAGCATTGCGAAGATCTCCTAAGACACATCCAGCTTCGGCCCCAGGATCTCCACCAGCCAGTCCACGAACACCCGCACCCGTGGCGACAATTGTCGGCTGCGCGGATAGAGCACCGAGATCGGCGTCGGCGTCGGCGGGTTGCCGGGCAGCACCTCGACCAACCGGCCGGCCTCGATGTCGGCGGCGAAGCGGCGGCGCGGCGCCTGGTAGAGGCCAAAATCCTGGCGCACCAGCGTGGCGGCGGTGTCGGAATTGGAGACCGTGACGCGCGATGGCAGCACGACCTCGCGGATCTTGCCGTCGACGGTGAACTCCAGCGGCATCACCTGGCCGGTGCGCGACGAGACGAAGCCGATCATCATATGCCCGGCGAGCTCGTCCAGGGTGCTCGGCAGGCCGTGACGCTCGATATAGGCGGCGCTGGCGAGTGTCGCTTCGCGCGCCATGCCGATGCGGCGCGCGATCATGTCGCTGTCGGGAAGCGTTCCGGCACGCACCACGCAGTCGACGCCCTCGCGCACCAGGTCGACGAAGCGATCGCCTTCGCCGATATGCACGCTGAGCCCGGGATGGCGCGCGAGCAGCGCCGGCAGTTCCGGGATGACCAGGGTGCGGGCCAAATGGCCGTTGATGTCGATGCTGAGCCGCCCGCGCACTTCATGCGCGCCAAAGGTGCCCTCGGCGTCCTCGATGTCGGCGAGAATGCCGAGGCAGCGCTGGTAATAGGCCTCGCCGTCGAGCGTCGTGGTGACGTGGCGCGTGGTGCGGCGGAGCAGTTGCACGCCGAGCCGCTCCTCAAGCTGCTTGATCGCGGCGGTGGCGCTGGAGCGCGGCAGGCCGAGATCGGCGGCAGCCGCGGTAAAGCTGTGGCGTTCCACGACGCGGGCGAAGAGCCGCATGCTGTCAAACCGATCCATCGCCGATTGTTCGCATAAACTGAATAGTGTTGGCAATCCATGCCCGATTATATCGAGCGATCAGGCGAGTATATCCATCTCCATCCAAGAAGAAGGAGATTTCGCCATGACCACTCGTCCCATTGCCCTCATCACCGGCGGCAGCCGCGGCCTCGGCCGCAACACCGCGCTCAACCTCGCCCGCCGGGGTGTCGACGTCATCGTCACCTATCGCTCTCGCGCCGATGAGGCGAAGACGGCAATCGCCGAGATCGAGGCCGCCGGGGGCCGGGCCGCCGCGCTTGGGCTCGATACCGGCGCCATCGCCAGCTTCCCGGCTTTCGTCGCGGCGTTGAAGAAGACGCTTCACGAAACCTGGCAGCGCGACCGCTTCGACTATCTCGTCAACAATGCCGGCACCGGCCTGCGCAAGATGATCGCCGAGACGACGGAAGAGGAATTCGACACACTGATGAACACCCATCTCAAGGGCGTATTCTTCCTCACCCAGGCGCTGCTGCCGCTGATCGACGATGGCGGCCGCATCATCAACATCTCGAGCGGGCTGGCCCGTTTCGCCGCGCCCGGATCGTCGGCTTACGCGATGATGAAGGGCGGCATCGAGGTGTTCACGCGCTACCTCGCCAAGGAGCTTGGCGCGCGCGGCATCACCGCCAACACCGTGGCGCCAGGCGCCATCGCGACCGACTTCAATGGCGGCCATGTGCGCGACAACGCCGAGATCAACCGCATGGTGGCCGGCGTCACCGCGCTCGGCCGCGCGGGCGTTGCCGACGACATCGGCCCGATGATCGCCTCGCTGCTGTCGGACGACAATCGCTGGGTCAACGCCCAGCGCATCGAAGTGTCAGGCGGCATGAACATCTAGGTGACCTGGCGGATCAGTCCCTCGAAGCCGTCGGCAAGGTTGGCATTGCCGGCGGCGATGAAGCTCGACAGGTTCCTGGCTCGCCCGGGCGTCTTGTTGGCGTCGAGCAGCACCGCCCTGCCCTCGTGCATGACGAAGTCGAATTTTCCGTAGTCAAAGCCGAGCCGGCGCCTTAGCGCGCGCAGTTCGTCCGGAACCGGAACCGCCTCGCGGCGGATGGTGTCGTCGCCCTTGACGAGGCTCTGCGGCGAGACATGGCGGGTGCAGCGCTCGCGCTCGCCGCAGAACAGCCAGAAGCGGGCGGCAAAACCGTCCGGCTCCGGTTCGGGAATGAATTTCTCGACGACCAGATCCTGGCGCTCGAAGGCCTCGGCCGGAACGTCGGCGAGCGAGGCATGTATCTCATATTTGTCGAAAGGTTCGACGCCGGGAAACGGCTCCGGCCTGCCGGCGCGCCGCGCGCGCTGGTTCAGTTGCTGTTCCGGCGTTCCCCAATGGTTGAGGCTGCTCTTGACGATGACCTGTCCCTGCCAGTCGTCGCCTTGGCCAATCACGGCGCCGCTGATGCGGCGTTTCGAAATATCGGCCGTCCCAAGGTTGAGGCAGAAGGCAAAGCGCCGCGCATAATCGACATAGTCGGGCGGCGTCACGGTCACGTCGAGATGCAACACCGCGATGTCGGCGGCCGGCTTCGCCGAGGTGCCTCTCAATATCTGGACCGAATGGCCGCGGCGCTTCAGCTCTTCCAGCAGGTCGAAGAGCATATATGGGCTATCGCGGCGCATCAGCAGTCCGCGCCGGCTCTGGAAGCGGTCGAACTCGTGCGTGATCACCGCGATGCGCGCCATGCCCGCCCCCCACTTGGCTTATCGAGCGTCGTCGATTATTCGATCGAATACAACGCGCTGCTGGGCTGGGGTTTGCATGACGCAACATTGGAATGCAATTCGCAAGCACTGGCAGTTGCTCGGCTCACCTCTGCGGCCGCCGGCGGAGGTGGTCGAAACTTACGACCGCGAGCTCGACCTTGCCCGGTCGCACGTCGTGATGTTCGGCGTGACGCCGGAGCTCGCCGGGCTGGGTGCCAGTATGACGGCGGTCGACGAATCCGCCGACATGATTGCCGGCATCTGGCCAGGCGACACAGAAACGCGCAAGGCGGTGCAAGGCGACTGGTTCGACCTACCGTTTCCAGGCGCAAGCGTCGATGCGCTGATCGGCGATGGATGTCTCTCGGTTATCGGCGCCGCGGACCTCAGGCGCACACTGTTTGCTTCGATCGCGCGCGCGCTGAAGGCAGACGGGCGCGCCGGCATCAGGCTTTATGCTTCCCCCGAAACCCGCGACGAACGTCAGGAAGTCCGCGCCCTGGCGCTGAGCGGTGGCGTCGCAACCTTCCACGAGCTCAAATGGCGCGTGGCCATGACCGCGACAGGCGGCGCGCCGGACTACACCATACCGGTTAGGGGCATCCTCGAACAATTCGAAGCGCTGTTTCCGGATCGCGAAGAGTTGGCGGCTCGCACAGGATGGGAGCTGCCGGTCATCGGAACCATCGACGTCTACCGCAACTCGTCGGTCATCTACAGTTTCGCCCCCGCGGCAGCACTCATCGATGAAGCCCAGACCTTCTTCGATGATGTCCGGCTGGCCTCGACCGGCACATACGGGCTCGCTGAACGCTGCCCGCTGCTGGTGCTGCGGTCGCCGAAGCGCCGGGACTGACGGACGAGATTGCTCGTCGGCGCCTCGCGACACCCGGTGCTTTTCGGGCTGGCGTTCCGCGTGAGAAAAATTTCGCGTCGCCTCCCCCTTGCGCGCGCCTTGACTCCGGCAAGGCGCCGGCCTATTTCAGCGCCACGTTAGCACTCGTCTTTGGTGAGTGCTAACCCATATCCGGCCTCGCCGGATGGAGGAACAGTTCTCACCGTTCTCATTCGAGGAAGAAAACATGGCAAAGTCCAAGTTCCGCCCGCTTCATGACCGCGTGGTCGTTCGCCGGGTCGAATCCGAATCCAAGACCGCCGGCGGGATCATCATCCCGGATACGGCGAAGGAGAAGCCGCAGGAAGGCGAGATCATCGCCGTCGGTTCCGGCGCCCGCGACGAAGCAGGCAAGCTCGTGCCGCTGGATGTCAAGGCCGGCGATCGCATCCTGTTCGGCAAGTGGTCGGGCACCGAAGTCAAGCTCAATGGCGAAGACCTTCTGATCATGAAGGAATCCGACATCATGGGTATCATCGGCTGATCATCGGCCTCACCTGAATCTTCATCTTCGGGCTCTTCCCGAGCCCCTGCCAGGAGCTAAAACATGGCTGCCAAAGACGTAAAATTCTCCCGCGATGCCCGTGAGCGCATGCTGCGCGGTGTCAACATCCTCGCCGACGCGGTGAAGGTCACCCTCGGCCCCAAGGGCCGCAACGTCGTCATCGACAAGTCGTTCGGCGCCCCGCGCATCACCAAGGACGGCGTCACCGTCGCCAAGGAAATCGAGCTCGAGGACAAGTTCGAGAACATGGGCGCACAGATGGTCCGCGAAGTCGCTTCGAAGACCAACGACATCGCCGGCGACGGCACCACGACCGCAACGGTTCTGGCGCAGTCGATCGTCCAGGAAGGCCACAAGGCGGTTGCCGCCGGCATGAACCCGATGGACCTGAAGCGCGGCATCGACCTCGCCGTTGGCGACGTCGTCACGACGCTGATCAAGAACGCCAAGAAGATCAAGACCTCGGAAGAAGTTGCCCAGGTCGGCACCATCGCCGGCAATGGCGATGCCTCGGTCGGCTCGATGATCGCCGAAGCGATGCAAAAGGTCGGCAATGAGGGCGTCATCACCGTCGAGGAGGCCAAGACCGCCGAGACCGAGCTCGAAGTCGTCGAAGGCATGCAGTTCGACCGCGGCTACCTGTCGCCCTACTTCGTCACCAACGCCGACAAGATGGTTGCGGACCTGGAAGACGCCTACATCCTTCTCCACGAGAAGAAGCTCTCCAACCTGCAGGCCATGCTGCCGATCCTCGAGGCTGTCGTGCAGACCTCGAAGCCGCTGGTCATCATCTCGGAAGACGTCGAAGGCGAGGCTCTGGCCACGCTGGTCGTCAACAAGCTGCGTGGCGGCCTGAAGATCGCCGCCGTCAAGGCGCCGGGCTTCGGTGACCGCCGTAAGGCCATGCTGGAAGACATCGCCATCCTCACCGGCGGCCAGGTCATTTCCGAAGACCTCGGCATCAAGCTCGAGAATGTCGGCCTCAACATGCTCGGCCGCGCCAAGAAGGTGTCGATCTCCAAGGAGAACACCACCATCGTCGACGGCGCCGGCAAGAAGGCCGAGATCCAGGGCCGCGTTGCCCAGATCAAGCAGCAGATCGAGGAGACCACCTCGGACTACGACAAGGAGAAGCTGCAGGAACGTCTCGCCAAGCTGGCCGGCGGCGTTGCCGTCATCCGTGTCGGCGGTGCGACCGAGATCGAAGTCAAGGAAAAGAAGGACCGCGTCGATGACGCCCTCAACGCGACCCGCGCGGCCGTCGAAGAAGGCATCGTTCCCGGCGGCGGCGTCGCGCTTCTGCGCGCTTCGCTGAACATCAAGGCAACCGGCGCCAACTCCGACCAGACCGCTGGCATCAACATCGTTCGTCGCGCCCTGCAGGCTCCGGCCCGTCAGATCGCGTCCAACGCCGGTGCGGAAGCATCGATCGTTGCCGGCAAGATCCTTGAGAACAAGGGCGCGACCTTCGGCTACAACGCCCAGACCGGCGAATATGGCGACATGATCGCCATGGGCATCGTCGATCCGGTCAAGGTCGTGCGCACCGCTCTCCAGGACGCGGCCTCGGTCGCCGGCCTGCTGGTCACCACCGAAGCCATGATCGCCGAGGCTCCGAAGAAGGAGTCGGCTGGCGGCATGCCCGGCGGTATGCCTGGCGGCGGCATGGGTGGCATGGGCGGCATGGACTTCTAAGAAGTCCATAAAGCACGCCCATCAACTAACATTGCTCAAGCCCGCAAACGGGCTTGAGTGGCGGCATGGACTTCTAATCCAGGCTACCAAGCTGATACGGAAAGGGCGCCCAGAGGCGCCCTTTCTTGTTTTGCGAGGATTATCGGGGCGATCAACGTTTGATCGGCATTCCGAAACGAAATCGCTTCGCCGTGAAGATAAGTCGCCGCAACGCCTTCAGGCCGGCCGCGAGCTTTCCCTCAGCCTTCATTGCCCGGTCCGTCCAGCATGGCCTTCACGCCTTCCAGATCGACACCAACGAAGGAAGCGACGGCCCATCCGCTAGAGGCCGCGCAGCGACCAGCCTTTCCGCGAGGTCGACCGAAATACCTTGCTCGGCCAGCAGGAAACCGGCCCGCTCGTTTCTGCCACGCGAGAAACATGGCGCGTGTCCGGTTGCAGCGGCCGGCGCGAAAGCAGCGGCGTCCAGTCAACGCCGCCGGCAGGCACCTCCCCCGAGCCGGAAAGCGCCACCTCGGCGGAGGCGTTGTACTTGAAATGCGCGGTTTCAGTCGAGATTCCTGGCAAATTGCGGTCCGCGAACCGCCTGATCCGACTGTCTGCGCCCCAACGCCCGCGCCCGAAACCGCTTCGCCGCCGCCCCGTTGCGGCAAGACCTGGGGAGTTAAGCCGATATTTCCGGAGCCGGCAAAGCCCTTTATCCTAAGGCGGTAGCGTCCGCCTCCCGGGCTACCTTGCCGGCAAGCACCGCTTGCTCGACCAGCGCGGCCACTTCGTCGGCGACAGTCAAGACCGGCGTGCGGTCGCGGGTGGCGCGGGCGATCACCATAAGGCCCTCCAGCGAAGATTCGACCAGCAGGGCCAGCGCCTGCGCGCGCCGCTCCGGCACCCCTGCCCTGACGAAAGCCTGGCGCAGCAGTCCGATCCACTGCTCGAAGGCCGACCGGCAGATTTCAGCCAGGTCCGGCACATCGTTCGGAGCATCGAGCACCAACGGCGCGACCGGGCAGCCGAGCGAGAATTCGTTCTCTTCCAGCATGCGGGCCACCGACTGGTAGATGTGGTGCACGGCAACGGCTGGGTCGCTTTCCTCCAACAGCGCGGCGCCAAGCCGCTCGGTCACATCGGCGACACTGGCGCGCGTCACTTCGATGACCAGTTGGTCCTTTCCGCCCGGGAAATGGAAATAGAGCGACCCGCGGGGCGCGCCGCTGGCGCTCAAAATGTCGTTGAGCGACGTGCCGTGATAGCCACGCTGCCGAATGAGCAGCCCGGTCGCCTCGATCATGCGGGTGCGTGTGTCCGTCGCCACGTCGACCTCTCGACTGTCAACCTCTGTCAGGAGCTTGCATTATAGGACTTGCCCCTAATATGACAATCGGTCTACATAATATGTAAATCGGTCTACATATTTGAGAGACAACAATGCAAACCTATCGGCTCGAGGGGCAAGGCAGCATCGACAAACTGGCGTTGCGCGAGGAGGCGATGCCGCAGCCAGGTCCGCGTCAGATCGTCGTGCGGGTGCGCGCCACCTCGCTCAATCGCCGCGACACGATGATCCTCAACGGCACCTATCCTCTGGCACCCCGCGCCGGCATCGTGCCGCTGAGCGACGGCGCCGGCGAAGTCGTCGCAGTCGGCGACGGTGCGACCCGCTTTGCCATCGGCGACCGCGTCACCGGCAGCTATTTCGCGCGCTGGATCGACGGCCGCATGCATCCGGGCATCGTCGATCAACTCGGCTGCACGCTGGACGGCATGCTCTGCGAATACGCGCTGCTCGACGAGCAATGGGCCGTGCGGCTGCCCGACCACCTCTCCTGGCAAGAGGCGGCGACCTTCACCTGCGCCGGGCTGACCGCCTGGAGCGCGCTGACGGGCGCCGAGATTCCAAAGCCCGGACAATGGGTTCTCACCATTGGCTCAGGTGGCGTCGCGCTGTTTGCGCTGCAGTTCGCCAAGCTCATGGGCTGCCGCGTGGCCGCCGTCACCTCGCGCCCGGAGAAGGCCGACAGGCTGCGGGCACTCGGCGCCGACCTCGTCATTGCGGCGGCCGAAACACCGGAATGGGGCGTGAAATTGCGCGAGGCGACCGGCGGGATCGATCTCGTCGTCGAGACCGGCGGCCCGGCGACTTTTACGCAATCGCTGATCGCCAGCGCGCTTTACGGGCGCATCGTGCTGCTCACCGTGCAGGACCACAACGGCAAATCGGTCGAGATCCCGGGCGCCGTCTACCAGCGCAGCCTCGTCACCATCGGCCGGCTGTTCGTCGGCAGCCGCAACGGGCTGGAGGCGATGCTTGCCGCTGTCGCCGCGCACCGGCTGAAACCCGTCCTCGACAAGGTCTTCCCCTTCGCCGAGGCGCGCGAGGCCTACCGTCATTTCCAGCGGGGCGACGTCTTCGGCAAGGTCGTCATCGATGGCGCGTGACCACCACACTTTCCTGCAAACAGAGAGGAGACCAGCCATGACAATCCGTGAAGCCTCGGCCCAGTGGCAGGGCACGCTCAAGGAAGGATCCGGCCGGCTGCGGCTGGGCAGCGGCGTGTTCGAAGGCGCTTATTCCTTCCCGTCGCGCTTCGAGAACGGCCCGGGCACCAATCCGGAAGAGCTGATAGCGGCGGCGCATGCCGGCTGCTTCTCGATGGCGCTTACCGCCATACTCGGCGGCGAAGGCCACACGGCCAAGAACATCCACACCATTGCCAAGGTGCATCTCGGCGCGACCACGGCTGGGCCGACGATTACCCGCATCGAGCTCGAGACCGAGGCGGGCATCGCCGGCATCTCGGCCGAGGACTTCGAGCGGCTGGCGCAAAAGGCCAAGGCAGCCTGCCTCGTCTCGCGGGCACTGGCCGGCGTCGCCTCAATCACGCTCAAGGCGAACCTTGCAGACCACTGAAACGGAAGGAGGAAAATCCAATGACCCAGGAATTGATCATCGACATCGCCGCGGCCAAGCGCTCCGCCGAGACGGCGGAAATCATGCGGCGCTACAACGACGTCTTCCAGCGTCACGATCCGTCGGCCCTGGACGAACTGGTGGCGCAGGACTGCGTGATCGAGAACACCACGCCGGCGCCGGACGGCGCCCGCCGCATCGGCAAGGCCGCCTGCGTCGAATTGTGGTCGGCGATCGCCACCGGACCCGACACCCGCTTCGATGTCGAAGAGACGTTCGTCGCCGGCGACCGCGCCACGATCCGCTGGCGCTTCTGGATGGCCGATGGCAGGTCGCTGCGCGGCGTCAACCTGATGCGTGTCGCGGATGGGCAAATCGTCGAGGCGATGGGCTATGTGAAAGGATAGGGCCTGGCGCGGAAGAGCCGCGCTCAGGCCCAGTCCGGAATCCGTCCCCGCCAGGATCTGGATCCCGGGCAAGCCGCGGCCTACGAGACGACCCGATTGAGTTTCACGAAGGTCTTGGGACTGCGCTGGATGGTCTGGAAGACCACGCAGTAGCGATCGGTGAGTTCCATGAGCTGGGTCAGCCGGCCTTGCTCGACATCCGACTCGATGTCGAAGCGCAGGCGGATTTCCTTGAAGCCGACCGGCACACCTTCGGTGACGCCGAGCGTACCGCGAAGATCGACGTCGCCCTCGGCGGAAATCTCCGCCGACTTGATCGGAATCTCCAGCACGGCCGCAGCCGCCCGCATCGAGACGCCGGCGCAGGCGATCAGCGCCTCCAGCAGCATGTCGCCGGAGCAAAGCTCCCGCCCGCTGCCGCCGGCCTTCGGATGGATGCCCGCCAAGGCAAGACCGCGTCCGGTCTCGACCTTGCAGGTCACCTTCGAGTCGTCGGGATTGCCCCTGGCCTTCAAGGTAAGAAGTGCCGCCCGCGCGTCCTTGCGATAAAGATCCTTGATCGGCTCCTGCGTGGCGCGAAACGTCGCGATATCCATTGCTGTTCTCCTGTCGTGAATTGCGGTTGTCTGAAATCGTCGGCCATCGTCCGGACCTATTCCGGGACGGCGATGCCGGAGCCGCCGAGCTCGGCGGGAAAATCCTTCAGCTTCGGCAGTCCGTCCTTCATCGGCAGGACCGTCTCTGCGTAATTGACATGGACCCCCGGCTTGAATTCCACCATCGGTATGGTGGCGGCATAGACGTCGACCAGCCCGAGCGGCGGATGATCCGTCATCAGATGACCGCCGCATTTGGTGCAGAACTGGCGGTCGCTCATTTCGGACTTCTTGAAGCCGGATAAAAACTCCGCGCCCTTGGTGACCTTGACGTTCCGTGGCTTCCACAGCGTGAAGGCATTCACCGGAGACGCCGACCACGACCGGCAGGAACCGCAATGGCAGTAGCCCATTGCCTCGGCGGTTCCGTGGACTTCGATTTCCACGGCGCCGCAAAAGCACCCGCCCTTATGTACCGTCATGACTTTCGATCCTTATCCAGGTTTGGTTTCGACCGTGCTCAGCGCCGGTTGAGACGGCACCGCACAGTGCTGGCGGGGTTTAAAGCTTCCGCCAACGAACGGAATGACGCGGCGTCCGCCTTACTTGACAGCTCGTCCGGAACTGGAAAGGGATGTCGCGCCGGATTGCCGCGCGGCTTGCGGGAAATGGGTGGAATGGCCGGGGATGCTCTTTCTGACCTTTTGAAAACGGTGCGCCTCACCGGCGCGACGTTTTTCGACATCGAAGGCCACGACCCGTGGGCCGTCCATTCGCCCGCGCCGTCGTCGATATTGCCCAAGGTACTTCCCGGCGCGGATCACCTGATTTCCTATCATGTGGTAACGGCCGGCCACTGCTTCGCGCGGATCATCGGCGACGAGCCGATCCCGATGGAAGCCGGCGAAGTCGTGGTCTTCACCAGAAGCGACCCGCACATCATGTCGAGTCATCCCGACTTGCGCACCGACCCGCCGACGGCCGACGTGCTCGACATAGCGACTGCGGGCCGAATGCCTTTCTACATCAACTGCGCCGGCGGCGGCTCGCGCTCGGTCAGGCTGATCTGCGGCTATCTCGCCTGCGATGCCCTGCCCTTCAATCCGCTGCTCGAAGCGCTGCCGCCCGCCATCAAGGCCGGCGATGCCAGGGGCGATGGCGGGTGGCTCGGCCAGTTCATCAGGCAGGCGGTCTCGGAGGTGGCTGACAAGCGGGCCGGCAGCGAAACAGTGCTCACCAAGCTCAGCGAGCTGATGTTCGTCGACGTGCTGCGCCGCTATGTGGAATCGCTGCCGCCGCAACAGACCGGTTGGCTGGCGGGCCTGCGCGATCCGCATCTGGGCAAGGCGCTGGCGCTGATCCACGACCGGCCGGCGCACAATTGGACGGTGGATGCGCTGGCGAAGGAGTCGGCATTGTCGCGCACCGTGCTTGCGGAGCGCTTCACCAGAATCGTCGGCATGCCGCCGATGCACTATCTCGCCAAATGGCGCATGCAGATCGCCTCGGAACTGCTCAGCGCCGGCAACAGCAACGTCGCCAGCATCGCTGCAGACATCGGCTATGAATCCGAAGCGGCGTTCAGCCGCGCCTTCAAGAAGATGATCGGCGTCCCGCCTTCTGCCTGGCGGCTCGGGGTTCGGGCTGCGGCCGGCTCCGGAAGCGACGAGGCTTCCGAAACCGAGGGCTGATCGTCCGTTAGCGATCGGCCAGCGCCAGCTTAGCGCCGAGCATGACGAAGGCGGCGGCAAAACTGCGGCGCATCCAGGTCAGCACTTTCGGCCGCGACACGATGTGGCTGCGCACCGACGCCGCGAACACGCCGTAGATGGCGAAGACGACGAAGGTCATCAGCATGAAGACGCCGGAGAGCTCGAGCATCTTGGGCAGCGCATGCGGCTCGTTGGTGCTGACGAATTGCGGCAGGAAGGCGAAGAAGAAGATCGACAGTTTCGGGTTGAGGATGTTGACCAGGACGCCGGAGGTGATGGTCCTGGCGGTCGAGCGCGGCGCGGCGTCCTCGTCGATGCTGAGCCCGCCTTTTTCCTTCAACGTGTTCCAGGCCATGTAGAGCAGATAGGCGACGCCGAGATATTTCAGCGTCTCGAAGGCGATGGCGCTTGTGTGCAGCACCGCTGCGAGGCCGGTGATCGCGGCCGCCATATGCGGGATGATGCCCAGCGTGCAGGCGAAGGCGGCGATAATTGAAGCGCGCGCGCCGCGCGAAAGACCGGCGCTCAGCGTGTAGAGGACGCCGGTGCCGGGCGAAGCCACGATGATCAGCGACGTCAACAGGAATTCGATGCTCATGGATTTCCTCCGCAGCCCTGCCCGACGGGAAGGTACCGGGAGGAATGGGTGTCGGCAAGCGGCGGAGAGCTTGATCTCCCCCCTGTGGGGAGATGGCCGGCAGGCCAGAGGGAGCGCGAAGGAACGCGGCCTCTCAGTCCCATTTCTTTGAAATCTATTCGGATGTCCGATCGAAGCTCGGCTGAGACGCCGGCGGGACAGCGCCCCACTCTGCCCTGCCGGGCTTTCGTCCTTCGCAAAGCCAAGCAGTTGGCTTCGCGTCCGCTAGGCGGACCAGTCCTCAACTCCCACAAGCGGGGAGATTGGCAGTTCGAGCCCATGCGCTGCCCTCGCCATCAGGCAGTCGTCACCGCCCGGCATGCAAGCGCGGCAGACATCGGGGCGGAGATCATAGATGCCGCAGGCCGTGTGCTTGCCCACCTCGCCGGTGAGCGCCGAACATCGGCCGCCCTCGCAGCGCATGCCGGACTGGTCCGCGGCTACCAGCTCGGCCGGAATGCGGTCGAGCTGTTCGTCATCCTCGGTCGAAAAACGCGGCCAGTCGGCCGAATAAGAGCAGCAGGCGCCGCAACTCTGGCAATCGAACACGGCGACCGCACCGGCATCCTCGTCGACAGACACAACGGACTGACCGGGCAGCCCGAGCGGCCTGGCTGTGCGACCGGCGTCCTGCGGCAAGGGCGCTACTTCTTCCTGGTCTTGCGCGCCGGCGCTTCGGCAGACGACTTGAACAGATCGGTCGCAACCTCTGCGGACGCATCCGGCTTCGCCGCCGGCTTGGCTGGCTTGGCAGTGGCGGGCGCAGCTGCCGGCTGGTCCTTGGCGGAGAATTTTATGGCCATGTCAGTCCTCGTCAGAAAAGCGCGATGATGGCGCATTGGGGTTGCGCAAGCGGCCGATCAGCGCCGAGACCGCCGTGATGTTCATTTCCTCGGGCGACCAGTTCCTGGCGTCCTCGATGTGGTGCGGCGCCAGCTCACGATGCGTGCTGCCGCTGTAGGCGGCATCCTGATAGCTGGTGCGCTGACGGGTCTTGGCGTCTTCCCGCACATACTCGATCAGATAGTTCGGGGCTTCGGCGCGGCCGCGCACGCCAACGCGCACCTGGGCATCGCCATGCGCGCGCTTGCAGCGTTCGAGCCTTTCCAGCACTCGGCGAACATATTCGATCGGCTTGTCAAGGGTGTCGACCATGTCGGCGATGGTCGCATCGGCGGCGATCGGCGTTGATGGCACGCGTTTGGCGGCCATCAGCGTGTGCCTGCCGGTTTCGGCAAGGCCTGCCCACATGATTCATTCGAGGTAGCGGTCAAAATCTTCTCCTGCCCGGAGGCTGATGCCGAAATGGCAGAGCGTCTTTCGGCCATGACCACGCACAAAGCAACATGGCGTCAGATTAAATTGCGGACGTCCGCATCCCTGGCCTTGCAGCATTCCTATCACATCGTGGCGGGCGTTTGGGGCTATCCGCAAAAAGGACAAAAAATTCGTCGGCTGCGGAACCAATGTCATGGCAAGCCGTTTCTACTCAAGCCGTCAGCAATTCACGAGCAATCGAGAACGGTTGACGGCAAAAGCGCCTCCCGCGCCATAACAAGCGCGAGAGGCGTTTTCTATTGCTCACCGTTCCTGGTCGGTCGGACGGATAAGTATCTCGTTGACGTTGACCCTTGGCGGCTGGCTGACGGCATAGAAAATGGCGTTCGCAATATCCTCGGCGGTCAGCGCTTCCATCGTGGCGAGACGGTGTTCGAGGCCGGCCTTGGATTGCGCGTTGGTGATGTGATCGCCGAGTTCGGTACGCACCAGCCCCGGCTCGATGACGGTGACGCGCACCTTGTCGGCATAGACCTCCCGGCGCAGCGATTCCGAAAAAGCCACCACCCCGAACTTGGTCGCCGCGTAACCGGCCGCGCCCGGGTTGGCGACACGACCGGCCACCGAGGAGACATTGACGATATGGCCCTTCGAAGCCTTCAGGTGCGGCAGCGCCGCCTTGGTGGTCGCCATCAGCCCGATCAGGTTGAGCTCGATCATTTGCCGCCAATCGTCGAGATCGGCTTCGGCCGCGGGGGCAAGCAGCATGACGCCGGCATTGTTGACGAGGATGTCGAGACGTCCCCATTCGGATATAAGCTTGTCGACCATCGCGGTGATGTCGCCGGCCTTGGCAATGTCGGCTTCGATGGCGCGCGCCTTGCCGCCCGCCTGTTCGATGCGCGCAACCAGTGCCTCGAGGCGATCGGCACGACGGGCGGCGACCGCGACTTTCGCGCCGGCCGCGGCAAGGGCCACAGCGGTGGCCTCGCCGATGCCGGACGAAGCGCCGGTGACAAGGGCGACCTTGCCCGTGAGTATTGAATTTGCGGTGGTCATGAGAAATCTCCAGGAGCCCGGCCCGCTTCTTCACATAGGCCGCGCCGCCAGGGCTTGTCCCCCATCAGCGCAGTCGACGCAATTTGCTGACCCGGCCGCGCTCAATCCTGTTCGTGCGGCCCGGGCTCCGGCCAGGGCTCCCTGGCGGCTTCCGCATACCAGTGACGCATCGCGGGCGTCGCCAATACCGCATCGACATAGGCGCGGGTGACGGGCGCCAGCTCACCGCCATAGGTGTCGAAGCGCGTCACCACCGGCGCATACATCGCATCGGCCGCGGTGAAATGACCAAACAGGAAGGGGCCGCCGTCACCATATTGTTCGCGGCACCGACGCCAGATCGCTTCGATCCTCGCCCGCTGCGCCTCGCCCTCGGCATCAAGCGGCTTATGGGATTTCGGCCGGCGCAGATTCATCGGCCAGCCGTAGCGCACCTCGCGGAAGCCGGAATGCATCTCGGTCGCCACCGAGCGCGCCAGTTGACGGGCGCCGAGGTCTTCCGGCCAGAGCTTCTTCCCAGGGTAGAGGTCGGCAAGATATTCAAGGATGGCAAGCGTTTCCCAGACGATCCTGCCGTTATGATTCAAAACCGGCACCAGGCCGGTCGGCGACACCTTGGCGAGGTTGGCTGCCGTCTGCGGCGTGCGCAGCCGCACGAAGCCCTCCTCGAAAGGTATCTCCAGCTGCTTCATCGCCACCCATGGCCTGAGCGACCAGGAGGAAAAGCACTTGTTGCCGATGTAAAGCGTGAATTCCGCCAAGATTGACCTCTCTTGATGCTGGTTGCGGCGCAAACCTAACCGCTTCACCTTCGAGCCGAAAGTCATTGTCGCGCCGCCGGTTTGCGGAACCAAAAAACTCCGCGTCCGTTTGGACGCGAGATGCGGTTCTCGCATCCAGGCTCCACCCAGGAGATGCGCGCATGGTGAACAGGGATCAGGTCGCCGGTCTTGCCAAGCAAATGAAGGGTTCGATCAAGCAGGCGGCCGGCAAGGCCACCGGCAACCGGCGGACCCAGGTCGAAGGCGCTGCCGACAAGCTCGCCGGCAAGGTGCAGAAGGCCTATGGCGACGTGAAGGACAAGGTCAAAAGGGCGTTCTGACCGCTCAGCAGTTTGCCTTGACGACAGGACTATGGAGGTCGCCGCGAGGCGGCCTTTTCATGTCTGGAATTGCTTGGCCAAGGCGTTGGTGAAGACGATCTCGCCGTGGTCGCCGGCCGCTTCGCCCAGCACCACGTCCAGCTTGTCGGCCGTCACGCGCGCCAGCGCGAAGCCGCCCATATAGGCCGCCTTCGGCTTGACGATATCGAGCCCGTCGCGCTGGTAGATCATCGGCACTTCGTGCTGGTGGCCGTGGAAGACGGCAATCACATTATAGCCCTTGATCGCGGCCAGCAGCGCCTGGCGGTCCGCCTCGCCCCACCAGTGCGGGCGGCCGGAGCCGTCGTCATCGTATGTGCGTTTCACCGGATCCCAGCGCTCGATCGAGAAAGTGTCCCAGCCATAGTGCTGGAACAAGATCACTGGACGACCGTCGCCGGCATAGGTGGCGAGGTCCTGCTTCAGCCAAGGCAGGCTGCTCGGCGCGCCATGGCCGGTGTCGCCGGCGAAGCGGTGCGTCTGGATAAGATGCAGGCCGCCCCAGTCCCAGGAATAGCAGTCGGTGTCGACGTCATATTCGGTCGCCGGCACCGGCGGCTTGAAGAATACGCCGGGGCGATGGTTGACCTCGACATAGTCGCGCAGTTCGCGGCGATACCAGTCGACATGCGGCGGCGAGCCGTTCTGGTCGAGATCGTGGTTGCCCAGCCCGACATAGACCGGGATGTGAACGCGGTCCGGCCCGACGCCTTCCTGATAGCGCTGGGAGAACTGCAGAAGCTGCGTGCCTTCGCTGGGCTCAGTGACCTGGCCGCCGCCATCATCGGTGATGTCGCCGCCGGTGACGAGGCCGAGCGGCGTGCCGATGCGGGTGCCGGCCGAATGCAGCCCGGTGGAAACGCCGTTGATCTCGGCCGGCCACTCCTTGTCGGCAATGGCGTTCAGGGCCGCGACGTTGCGCAGAAGCGCTGCATCGGTCTTGCCTTCCTGCAGGCAGTTGGGGCTGAGCCCGCTCGCCATGCGGCAGGCATGGATATCGGCGATGAAGAGGAAGGTGGCGTCGACCGGCTGGATGCGTCGGCCCGTCTGGCCGAAGGCCACGCGCGGAAAGACCCCGGCGGCAGCGAGGCCGCCCAACCGAGCCATGAAGATGCGGCGCGAAACGGTTGTTGGCGAAGAGCGATTCATCGTCACCCGATTAAACACCCTTGAACCGCCTCGTCCAGTTCAATGCCCGGCCAGCGCCTGGAGACTTTTCATGCCAAGGCATGACAGGCTCTTGGGTCGACAGCGCGGCGGGGGTCTGTCATTGCTTTGGCACATGCATCCAGCGGAGGAAGGCATGAAAACCCTGACAACCGGCATGGCGTTCGCCATGCTCGCCGGCGCCGCGCAGGCCGCGGACTGCGTGGACGCAAAAACCGCCAAAGCCGGCTTCGCGCTCGAAAAGGCCGGCATCCGCAGCGAATTCCGGCCGGCGTCCGGCGGCATGGTCGCGGTCGCCAACAAGTATGAATCGGACTCGCCGCAGACGCAGTATCTCTATGCCGGGCTGATCGAAGTGTTCCGCGACAGCGACACCGGACGGCTGTCGATGATCCCGCTCGGCGACCTCAAGAAGCTGTTCCCGCTGAAAGCGGGCGCCAAGAGCAAGACCGAATTCTGCGACTGTCTTCAAAAAAGGCGCCGAAGGGCACCGAGACACTGGCTTTGGCCGTCAAGGGCAAGGACACCTACAAGCTCGGCGACTGCAAATACAACGTGCTCGTGGTCGGCGAAACGATCACCGGCGATACGGGCAACGTGATCGACACGTTCACGGCGCTCTACTCGCCCGACCTGCAGGCGGTGCTGGCACGGCGGTACGATGAGGGGACGAGCGCGCAGAGCGAGGTGGGATTCGAGACGATCAAGCCGTTGAGGGAGTGAGGTGTAATTGTCAAACGACGCGATCCTTCACGCCTGTGCCCCGCCGGCATCAACCGATCATCCGCCGCGGCAACACGCGACGCCGCCGCTTTGCCGTCAACCCGCTCTGCGATGGCTCGAAACCTTCTTCCAGCGCCCTCAAACACTCCCGCAGCACCCCTGCATCCTGTGACGTCTTGGCCATCGACATGGCGCCGGAATAAGCAGCCACCGCAAGCGCGGCGAAGCGATCGGGATCGGTCCTGCCCTGCCCGCTATCCAGCTGGTCGGCCCGGATCTTATCGGCGATCGCCCTTCGCCAGCCGGCGAAGATCCTGGCGAGCGCCAGGCGGAATTCATCGTCGGCCAGCGACAGCTCGTGCGCCAGGTTGTTGAGCGGGCAGCCGCGCACATAGCCCTGTTGCTCCAACTCCGCAGCCACCGCCTCGAACACGGCCCGCACGCCTTCGCGGGCCGAGGACGCCGCCAGCACCGGGTCGATCCAGGTCTTCTGGACCGCCGCTGCCACCCGTTCCTCGATCACCGCCAGCGCCAGCGCCTTCTTGGTCGGAAAATGGTGATGCAGCGCGCCACCGGTGACGCCGGCCGCGGCCATCAGATCACCGAGGCTCGAGGCGTGATAGCCGCGCGCCTGGAAGGAGTCCTCCGCCACGTCGAGGACGCGCCGGCGCATGCCTTCCGGGTCGTTTGTGCGTTTCTTGCGTATCGCCATTGCGATCTCCCCATCTCCGCTTGTTGGAGAAGGTACCTGAACGAAGTGAGGGCGGATAAGAGGTGCTCCCGGGGAAAGCCAGCGTCTCACTCCACTGGAACACCCTTCATCCGTCTCGCGCTGCGCGCCGATCCACCTTCTCCCGCAACGGGAGAAGGGAAAAACCACGATACCAGATTGACAAAACAGGACAACCGGTCTGTTTATAAACAGGATGATCACCCTGTTTTGAGATTTCTGGCCATGAACCGACCTTCTCGCCTTGCCTCACCCGTCGTCGAGCTTCGGCAATACACGCTGAAGCCAGGGCAGCGCGATACGCTGATCGCGCTGTTCGATTGGGAGTTCGTCGAAACGCAGGAAGCGACGGGCATGACCGTCATCGGCCAGTTCCGCGATCTCGACCGCCCCGACATGTTCGTCTGGCTGCGCGGTTTCGAGGATATGGAGACGAGAAAGGACGCGCTGAGCGCCTTCTATGGCGGCCCCGTCTGGGCGGCGCATCGAGATGCCGCCAATGCGACGATGATCGATTCCGACAACGTGTTGTTGCTCAAACCGGCATGGCGGGGTGCGGAGTTCGACCTCTCAGACTTACAGCGGCCGACAGCCGCCGAAGCTGAAAGTAGTATGAACGGCGGAAGGCGTTTGCCTGGTTTTGTTGAGATTTCGATTCATCATTTGCAGCGAGGCGCCGAGGCCGGTTTTGCCGGGCGTTTCGAGGCGGAGGCGGTCCCGCTGCTCGCGGCAAATGGCACCCGGCTGCTCGGCGCCTTCGTCAGCGAGCATGCCGAAAACACCTTTCCGCGTTTACCCGTGCGTGCCGCTGAAAACGTCTTCGTCATCGTCGCAGGGTTCGACGATGGCGATGCCCACGCCGGCCGTCGGGCCGCCCTCGCCGCTTCGCCGGCATGTTGGGCGATCCATGAAGCCTTGCAAGCCGCTTCCACAAAGCCGGCAGAGACGTTGCGTCTGACGCCTACGGCCCGTTCGCTGCTGAGATAGTCATGCGGCCGGCGGCATGCCCGCTATTGCCTCGGCGACAAAGGCCGGGTCTTCCCAATGCGGGTTGTGACCGCAATCTTGTGCCCACACCAGGCGCGATCCGGCCAGCGCCCCGGTCAGTGTGTGCTGGTGCGCCGCGCCGAAGAGCGGGTCGCGCCCGCCGGCGATGATCAGTGTCGGGACCTGCACGGCCCGCGCCGCGGCGGTCAGATCGGTGCGGCGGACTTCTTCGAGAATGGCGCGCCAGCGCGCCGCGGGAATCGCGGATGCGTCCTTCGCGAGGCCGGCGAGAAAGGCCCGCGGCACATCTGGCCGGCAGGCATGCCACCAGTCATAGAAAGGATCGGACGGCGAGATCGGATCACGAAGCGCTGCCACGCCATCGATCAGTTGGTGATGCGATCCGAAATCGGGCCTCAGCGTGCTGGCCACGATCACCAGCCCACCGACCAGTTCCGGATGCCGAGCGGCCAGCGCGATCGACACCATGCCACCCAGCGAATGCCCGACGACGACCGGTCGCTCGAGCCGCAGGCGCCGGATCAGCCCCGCCATGTCGTCGGCGAAACCAGCGACGCCAAAACCCTCACCCGCCTGCGAGCCACCGTGGCCACGCAAGTCCGGCATGATCAGCCGGCGGCCGGGAAGATGCGGCGCCAGCAGCGAGAAGCTGCGACTGGTGTCGGTGAAGCCGTGCACGAGGACAAGCGGCGGCTCCGAACCGGGGATCTCGACATAGGCAAGGTCGAGACCGCCGATATAGACGGTCCGCTTGCGCCCGGCCCAAGACGCCTGCTCGGCCTCCTGATCCGTCAGTTCCAAGGCTGCCGGCCTCACAGTCCGAGCTTTTCCTTGACCGCGGCAAGGCCGGGCTTGCCGTCAAAGGTGGTGACGCCGGCGAGCCACGCATCGAGCCGATCCTTGTGCAGGGTGATCGACTTCAGCGCCCCATCCTCCGGCTTCATGCCGTCGTTGATGAGATAGCCCATACCGACATTTTCCATGTCGATGTCGAAGGCAAGGTTCTTCAGGAACTGCGCGACGTTGGGGCATTCCTGCAGGAAACCCTTGCGCACTTGCGTGGTCACGGTTGCTGCGCCGAAATTTGGGCCGAAGAACTTGTCGCCGCCGGTCAGATACTTGAAGTCGTACATCGTGTTCATCGGATGCGGCGCCCAGCCCTGGAAGACGATGAACTGCTTCTCCTTGATCTCGTAGCCGACCTCCGAGAGCATGCCGGCCTCGCTCGATTCCACCACCTGCCAGCCGTCCAGAGCGTATTGCGGATCGGCAATGGCGTCCATCATGAGCTGATTGGATCCGGGCTCTATGCCATACATCTTCTTGCCGAACTTGTCGGCGAATTTGTGCAGGTCGGACAGGTCCTTGACGCCGGCGTCCCAGACATAGGTCGGCACGGCGAAGGTGTATTTGGCGCCGACCAGGTTGACGCGCACATTCTCGATCGAGCCGTCTTTCTTGTAGGGCTCATAATAGGTGACCATCGCCGGATCCCAGTAGCCGAGGAACAGGTCGAGGTCCTTGTTCTTCATGCCTTCATAGATGACGTTGATGCCAAGCACCTCGCTTTGCGGCTCGTAGCCGAGCGCCTGGAGCAGCACCTTGGCCACACCCGTGGTGAAGGCGAGATCGTTCCAGCCGGGTTCGGCCATGCGAACCGCTTTGCAGCTTTCGGCCTCGGCGGCGCCGGCCGCTTGGGAAGCCAGCATTAGCGCCGCGACACAGACGCCTCTCGCAAGCATGCGCAACATTCCGGTTCTCCTCTTTTCGATCATTTTTGACCTAATGGTCATTTTATTGTCCCATTGGTCAATCATTGATCTGAGCGGACGAAAATGTCAACATGGATTCGCCATGCATGGATCGGTCCGGTGAAACTCACGCGCCTCAGCGACATACGCCGCAAGGAACTGCGGCAGGCGGCCTTCGCGGTGCTGGAGCGCGAAGGCATCGCCGGCGCGACGCTGGAAAAGGTCGCGGCCCAGGCCGGCGCCTCGAAGGGCATCGTGCTGCATTATTTCCGCAACAAGCAGGAGCTGTTCGAGCACGCCATGCGCGAGGCCAACGCCGTGCTCTGTCACGCGGTGGTCGCCAGGCTTCAGCGGGCGCGGACGCCGATGGAACGGCTGGATGCGGTGATCGAAGGCAATTTCGAGGAGCATTTGTTCCTGCCGCCGCTCTGCCATGCCTGGCTGTCACTCTGCGCCGAGGTGCCGCGCGACGAGAAATTGGCACGTATCCAGAAGGTGATCCACGCGCGCATGCGTTCGAACCTTTTATCCGGCCTGCGCGGCCTCGCTGCGCCGGAACTGGCCGAGGAGATCGTGCTTGGCGTCACCGCTTTGATCGACGGGCTATGGCTCAGGCTCGGCCTGCAGCCGGGCAGCGTCACGCGCGAGCAGGCGGTACGCCAGGTCAAGGATTTCGTCGCGGGGCGGCTAAGTGTGCGCCAGCCCGCGCCGGTCGGGTTAGCCTCAGCCGGATAAGGTTCATACCAGCGATCGCTCCCGCGCTTGACCGTCCGCGTTGCTCAGCGCTGCACTCCCGCTCCAACGGCAGCTATACCGCCGGGAGAGCACTTGCGGTGCCGTCCCAGTCCTTGAAGCCGAGCGTTCCCACCTCATCGAGTATCTGCTCGCGGATCCAGCGATGCGGTGGCTCATCATCGCGGCGGGCGTGCCAGTACATTCTGACCGCCGGCGATGGTATCGGGATCGGCGCCCGATAGATGCCGATCGGCAGGGATTTTGCCGCCGCTACAGCGAACTGCGTGGGAACCGCAGCCAGATAAGGCCCGTTCGCCACGGCCAGCGCGACGGCCTGGAAGTGCGGCAAAGCAAGCATGACGCGACGCGCCCGGCCCATCCTGCCCAGCGCATCATCGGTGAAGCCCGACATCGATCCATCGATGGAGCGCAGCGCATGCGGCAGCGCGCAGAACAGGTCGAGTGGCACCTCTTCGCCCTCGGCGATGCCGGCCTGGCCGAGCGCCGCATTGTCCTTCGCCGCGACAATGGCGAAGGGCGAGCCGAACAGCGCCACGCTTGAGACCCACTCCGCGACCTCCAGCGGGCGCTCCAGCGCAAGGTCGATCCGATCGTCCTGCAACAGCTTCGAGACGTCGCCGATGGCGCTGTCGAGGAAACGGAACGATACGCCGGGCGCCACCGCCGCAATGCGCGCGGCGAAGGGCGGCATAAGCAGCATTGAGAAGAAATCCGCGCCCATGAAGGTGAATGTCCGTTCCAGCCTTGCCGGATCGAAATCGGCCGCCGGCTGAAAGGCGCGCTCGATCTCGCGCAGCGCCGCGCGCACCGGCTCCGCCAGGCTTTCGGCGCGAGGCGTCGGCACCATGTCGTTGCCGCGGCGCACGAAGAGCTGGTCGTTGAGCGCATGGCGCAGGCGGTTGAGCGCGGCGCTCACAGCCGGCTGGCTGAGGCCGATCTGCTCGCCGGCGCGCGTCACGCTCTTCTCGCGCAGCAGCGCGTCAAGCACCCTCACCAGATTGAGGTCGAGCGCGTTCAAATTCATCGCATCAATCCGCCCCATACGATCATTCGATTTCCATCACCGGCTCGTCCTTGCTTAGGTCGCCGTCGAAGCCGCTTTGTCGGCACTCAACAAGGGAGAGCAATGATGACAATGATCAACACGACGATCGCAGGCAAGGAACTCCTCTGGTTCAACAACACGCTCGTTGCCATCCAGGTTTCGTCGGCCGACGGCGAGGACGGCATCTGCATCATCGAGCACCGCCAGCCCTACGGCGATTCCGCGCCGCTGCACGTGCACCGCAATGAGGACGAGGTGTTTCATATCCTCGAAGGCCGGATACGTTTTGTCGTCGACGGCCGCGAGCGGCTTGCCGGCGCCGGCGAAACGGTGCTCGCTCCGAAAGGCCTGCCGCACACTTACAAGGTCGAGTCTCTCGAAGGCGCCCATACGCTCACCGTCACGCGCGGTTCGGATTTCGAGACGATGGTGCGCAAGGCTAGCCGCCCTGCGGAGCGAGCCGAACTGCCGCCGGCGGCAGCGCCGACGCCGGAGATGATTGAGGTGTTGACGAGCCTGTGCGCCGAGAACGGCATCGATATTGTCGGGCCGCCGCTGGGGTGCTGATCTCCCCCCTCGTGGGGGAGATGGCCGGCAGGCCAGAGAGGGCGCTGTCCCGCCAGCCCTTCGCTCCTGTTCGAAACAGCCCGAAGGATTTCCAAACGCCGTGATCCTTCGCGCCCCCCTCTGACCTGCCGGGCATCTCCCACGAGGGGGAGATTGGCCGTCACCGCCGTCTCGCCCAGAGCGAGAAGGAAGAGGCGCGCCCTTCAACCGATTTGCATCTTCCCCGCCCGCAATCTCCGCTTGATGCGGTTTGTGCAACGCGATACGCCCTTGCCCAAATCGACAGACGGAGACTTGCCGTGAGCGCTGAAAAGACCAGAACCGAAACCGATACGTTCGGCCCCATTGAGGTCGCGGCCGACCGCTATTGGGGCGCGCAGGCGCAGCGTTCGCTGGGCAATTTCAAGATCGGCTGGGAAAAGCAGCCGGCCTCGATCGTGCGCGCGCTCGGCATCGTCAAGCGTGCCGCGGCGGAAGTGAACATGGAGATGAAGCGGCTCGATCCGGCCATCGGCAAGGCGATCGTCGACGCTGCGCAGGAAGTCATCGAAGGCAAGCTCGACGAGCATTTCCCGCTGGTCGTGTGGCAGACGGGTTCGGGCACGCAGTCCAACATGAACGCCAACGAGGTGATCTCCAACCGGGCGATCGAGATGCTCGGCGGTATCATGGGTTCGAAGAAGCCGGTGCATCCGAACGACCACGTCAACATGAGCCAGTCGTCGAACGACACCTATCCGACGGCCATGCACATCGCCTGCGCCGAGCGGGTCGTGCATCACCTGATCCCTGCGCTGCATCATCTGCACAAGGCGCTCGACGCCAAGGCCCGCGCCTTCAACCACATCATCAAGATCGGCCGCACGCACACGCAGGATGCCACGCCGCTGACCCTTGGCCAGGAATTTTCCGGCTATGCCGCGCAGGTTGCCTCCTCGATCAAGCGCATCGAGCAGACGCTGCCCGGGCTGCAGGAACTGGCGCAGGGCGGCACCGCCGTCGGCACCGGCCTCAACGCGCCGGTCGGCTTCGCGGAAAAGGTGGCGGACCGCATCGCTTCGATCACCGGCATTTCTTTCGTGACCGCACCGAACAAGTTCGAGGCGCTCGCGGCACACGATTCCATGGTATTCTCGCATGGCGCGATCAACGCGGCGGCGGCGGCGCTGTTCAAGATCGCCAACGACATCCGCCTGCTCGGCTCCGGCCCGCGCTCGGGCCTCGGCGAGCTGTCGCTTCCGGAAAACGAGCCGGGTTCCTCGATCATGCCCGGCAAGGTCAACCCGACCCAGTGCGAGGCGCTGACACAGGTCTGCGTGCAGGTGTTCGGCAACAATGCAGCGCTCACCTTCGCCGGCAGCCAGGGCCATTTCGAGCTCAATGTCTACAATCCGCTGATGGCCTACAACTTCCTGCAGTCGGTGCAGCTGCTTGCCGACGCTTCCGTCTCCTTCACCGACAATTGCGTGGTCGGCATCGAGGCGCGCGAGGACAACATCAAGGCCGCGCTCGAGCGCTCGCTGATGCTGGTGACGGCGCTGGCGCCGACCATTGGCTACGACAACGCCGCCAAGATCGCCAAGACCGCGCACAAGAACGGCACGACCTTGCGTGAGGAGGCCTTGGCTACCGGCTTGGTCAGCGAAGCCGATTACGATCGGCTGGTGCGGCCAGAGGACATGACGCATCCGGGGTAAGCACAGCTCACCCATTCGACAGTTGCAGGCTGCCGCAACCGATGTTGTCATTCCAGGGCGAAGCAGAAGCAAGGCTCCGTCGCGGAGACCCTGGAATCCATGAGCAGAATCTCCACCGCGGCGGCTGCCTTGAAGTCACGGAATGGATCCTCGGGTCTGCGCCGCGTCGCTTCGCTCCTTGCTTCGCCCGTGGATGACGAAGCGATAGGGATTTTGCGGCAGCACAGTTTACTCCCTCAAACCAATCCGCCGACATGATTTTCGCGCCCGCCCGGCGGATATCGAAACATCTTTCTGTGAACAATGTGTCGTCGCATAGGCGGCTTTGGTGAACAGTCCACATCGTCTATCTGACTGGGCATTCAACCCATTCGGAGAACTCGCCATGTCCATCAACTCTTCCGTCGCCGGTACCGGCGCCCAGTCCAACAGTTCCACGACGATCCTGCTCGGCC
This sequence comes from Mesorhizobium sp. B3-1-8, assembly GCF_006439495.1. Taxonomy (NCBI): domain Bacteria; kingdom Pseudomonadati; phylum Pseudomonadota; class Alphaproteobacteria; order Hyphomicrobiales; family Phyllobacteriaceae; genus Mesorhizobium; species Mesorhizobium sp. B3-1-8. The sequence goes on along the minus strand of NZ_VFTK01000006.1, from coordinate 7,552 downwards.
GCATCCTGCTTGCGGCCATCTTCCTGCTTTCCGGCTTCGGCAAGCTCACCGCCATTTCCGGCACCGCCGGCTATTTCGGCGCGATGGGTCTGCCGGTTCCGACCGCGACGGCCGTTGTCGTCGGCCTGATCGAATTGCTTGGCGGGCTCGCTGTCCTGCTCGGTTTCCAGACCCGGATCGCCGCTTGGGTGCTTGCGATCTTCACCATTGCGACCGCTCTTGTCGCCCACACCGGTTGGGCCGATCAGAACCAGATGATCCATTTCATGAAGAACCTCGCCATCACCGGCGGTTTCCTGCTGCTCGCCTCGTCCGGCGCCGGCGCTTATTCGATCGACGCCAAGCGCGCCTGAGGCACTGTTGTTTGACGCAATTCCAGACGGAAAACCGCTTCACACTTTTCCTGGAATTGCTCCCCCTCCCAAGCCTTAAACGCGAGCGGCGCGGAATTTTACGCGCCGCTTTTTCGTTGCAGGCGTAGACTGCAGCGGCAGCCGGCGTTATGCGCCGGCAAGGGAGGTTGGCCATGTTTCGCAACGCGTTGCTTCTGGTCTCACGGCTTCTGTTGGCCGCGCTCTTTGTGCCGTCGGGCTTCCAGGCGCTCACCAATATCGGCGGCACGATCAACTATTTCATGGGCCTCGGCCTGCCGCTTCCGACCTTGGCCGCCTGGGGCACAGGCCTGTTCGAGCTGATTGCCGGGCTTTTGATCCTTGTCGGTTTCCAGACGCGAATCGTGGCGCTTTTGCTTGCGGCCTTCTGCGTGGTTGCAGGTTTCATCGGCCATTACGGCCAAGGTGGTGAAGATGCGACCCTCGCCTTCCTTCACCGGCAGATGCTGATGAAGGACATCGCCATTTCCGGCGGCTTCCTGGCGCTCGCCATGGCCGGCGCCGGCGCATGGTCGGCTGACGGGCGTGGGTTCGGGATCGGCGCCGACGTCACCTGATCCGTTACTTCACCGAAACGCTCGGCCCGCCCTCGACCGCCAGCATGAGCCGGCGGTTGGTGATACGTGCCAGTTGCGCCAGCCGGCCGGCTGGGCGCTCACCATAGAGGTCGGAAAGCGAGGCCGGCAGCACCAGGGCCAGCGCGCCGTTGCCGCGGCTTTCCCATTTCAGCCGCGGCATTACGCCGGGCATCGCCGCGGTGAGCAGATAGACCACGCGCATCATCGCCGCCAGGACGCGGGCGCGCTCGAGCAGCCTGGGCGGCGCCAGCGCCTTGATCTCCGGCGCGATGCCGTCGTTGAAAATGCCGTCATGGCGGTAGGCGTTGGCCAGGGCCAGATAGGCGCGGCCGGGATGGTCGACGCCGATGAAGGAAGCGTGCGCGATGATGTTGAGCGACTGCCTGCCGCGATATTCGGGATGCGCGCGCCAGCCGATATCGGCGAGCAGGCAGGCGGCGTGGCGGTAGCGCGCCTCGTCCTCCGTCTCGTCGATGCCGAAGGCCTTGAACGCCTTGCCGGTCCATTCGACCAAGTCATGCGCATGGTGCACCGAGCGCGAGCGTAAGAGTGCCAGTTCCTCCGCGGCCGAGATCAGCGGATCGGATTTCTGCTCCTCGGCGTCGAGCAGCGAATAGAGGAACCCCTCGCGCACGCCTTGCGCCGAGACGACGATCTTCGAGGGCTGCATCGCCGTCATGATCTCCTGCAGCACGACCGCGCCGTAGGGCAGCAGCGAGCGGCGGTTCTTGGAGACGCCCTCGATGCCCCTCACCTTCTCGACCTCGCCCTTGGCCACTTGCTTCAGGAAAGCCTGCGCGCTGTCGGCCGAAATCTCGTAGTTGTGCATGACGCCAAGCGGGTAGTTGGTCATCTCCATGTGCAGCCTGGCGAGGTTTCGCCAGGTGCCGCCGACGGCGTAGAAGACCCTGCCCTGCCCGCCCTTGAGCAGCTTTGCCCGCGCCAGTTCCTGGCGCGCGATCTTCTGCGCCTGGACGAGCGAGTTCTTCGCCATATCCTGCAGGCGCAGGCCGCCGAGCGGCAGCGTGATGCCCTCGCCGATCGTTTCGCGATTGATGTCGATCAGTTCGAGGCTGCCGCCGCCAAGGTCGCCGGCGATGCCGTTGGCCGGATGGAAGCCGGAAATGACGCCGAGCGCCGAATAATAGGCTTCCTGACGACCGGTGAGCACGCGGATCTCGGTTTTCAGAACGTCCTCGGCGCGATGGATGAAATCGGGGCCGTTGCCTGCCTCGCGCGCCGCCGCGGTGGCCAGCACATACATATGCTCGGCGCCGGCTTGATCGGAAAGCGCGCGAAAACGGCGGAATTCCTCCATCGACCGCGTCACCGCCTCGGGGTCGAGCTTGCCCGTCGAAACGATGCCGCGGCCGAGGCCGGCCAGCATCTTTTCGTTGAACAGAAGCGTGGGCGAGCGTGCCAGCCCCTCATAGACGACGAGGCGGATCGAGTTCGATCCGATGTCGATGATCGACAGCGGCCGCCGGTCCTGAAGCCGGCCCTGGGAAACTGCAATCACGCGGCGCCGTTCTTCTTGCGGCGCTTGAACTGGGCGATGCGCTGGGGCGCATGCGATTTCAGCGCGTCGCCCCGTCCGGAGAGGCTCGGATTGGTCATGAAATATTCCTGCGCGTTGAACGGTTCTTCGCCTTCCTCCAGCACAACGCGCCGGGAGGTGCCGTCAGCCAATACGTCGAAACTTTGCTGGTTGTCCATGATGTTGCCCAGCATGATCTGGCCAAGCACCTGTTCATGCACAGTTGGATTGGTGATGGGCACCAGGGTCTCGACGCGGCGGTCGAGATTGCGCGGCATCATGTCGGCCGACGAGATGTAGACGACCGCCTCGTCCGACGGCAGGCCGTGGCCGTTGCCGAAGCAGAAGATGCGGCTGTGCTCGAGGAAGCGGCCGACGATCGATTTCACCCTGATATTCTCGGAAAGACCCGGCACCTGCGGCCGCAGACAACAGATGCCGCGCACGACGAGGTCGACCTCGACGCCGGCGCGGCTGGCGTCGTAAAGCGCGTCGATGATGGTCGGATCGACCAGCGCGTTCATCTTCATCCAAATGCGCGCCGGTCGGCCTTCGCGGGCATGGACGATCTCGTCCGAGATGTGTTTCAGGATGCGGTTGCGCAGCGTGAAGGGCGATACGGCAAGGCGCATCTTCTCGGCGGGCTCGGCATAGCCGGTGATGAAATTGAAAAGCTGCGCGACATCGCGCGCGATCGTCGGGTCGGTGGTGAAGAAGGACAGGTCGGTGTAGATGCGGGCGGTAACCGGGTGGTAGTTGCCGGTGCCGAGATGCACGTAGTTGCGCAGCCGGCCATCCTCGCGGCGCACGATCAAAGACATCTTGGCGTGGGTCTTCAGCTCCAGGAAGCCGAACACGACCTGCACGCCGGCGCGTTCGAGGTCGCGCGCCCAGCGGATGTTGGCTTCCTCGTCGAAGCGCGCCTTGAGCTCGACAAGTGCCGTGACCGACTTGCCGGCCTCGGCGGCGTCGATCAGCGCGCGCACGATCGGGCTGTCGTTGGAGGTGCGGTAGAGCGTCTGCTTGATCGCCACCACTTCCGGGTCGGCGGCGGCCTGGCGCAGGAACTGCACCACCACGTCGAAGGACTCGTATGGGTGATGGACGACGATGTCCTTCTCGCGGATGGCGGCGAAGCAGTCGCCGCCATGCTCGCGGATGCGCTCGGGAAAGCGCGGATTGTAGGGCGTGAATTTGAGGTCGTCGCGCGGAATGGCGACGATCTCGGAGATCTGGTTGAGCGCCAGCGGACCGGTGAGCACGCTGATGCGGCTCGACGAGACGCCGAGCTCGCCGGCGACGAAGTCCCGCAACGCGGCCGGCATCAGCGTGTCGAACTCTATGCGGATCACCGAGCCGCGGCGGCGGCGCTTCAGCGCCGTTTCGAACAGGCGCACCAGGTCTTCCGACTCTTCCTCCACCTCGATGTCGCTGTCGCGGATGATGCGGAACGTGCCGGAGCCCTTGACCTCGTAGCCGGGGAAAAGCTTGCCGATATAGATACCGACCACTTCCTCCAGCGGAATGAAGCGGACATGGTTCTTGCGGTCGGGCAGGCGGATGAAACGCTTGAGCGCCACCGGCAAGCGCAGCAGCGCACTCATCTCCTCGCCATTCTTGCGATGGCGCAACTGCAGGGCGATGGAAAAACCGAGATTGGGAATGAACGGAAACGGATGCGCCGGGTCGATCGACAGCGGCGTCAGCACCGGGAAAACCTGTTCCTGGAAATGCTCCTCCAGCCAGGCCTTCTCGTCCTTGGTCAGCGCATCGCGGGTGATGCTTTCGATGCCTTCCTTGTTGAGCAGGACCATCAGCGCCGAGAGGCTCTTCTGCTGGTCCTCCTGCAGGCGCTCGACTTCGCGCAGCAATTGCTCGAGCTGCTGCTCGGGCGTGCGGCCGTCCGGGCTTTTCAGCGCGATGCCCTCCCGCACCTGGCCGGCAAGGCCGGCGACGCGGACCATGAAGAACTCGTCGAGATTGGCGGCCGAGATCGACAGGAAGCGGACGCGTTCGAGCAGCGGATGATGCTCGTTCAGCGATTCCTCCAGCACGCGGCGGTTGAATTGCAGCCAGGAAAATTCGCGGTTGACGAAACGGTCGGGATTGCCGCCGTCCGGGCTTGCCGCCTCGACGGTGATGAACTCGCTCTGCACAGGCTTCAGTTCGTTCATGGTTTCCCGCTCTTGCCCGCAGCCGTCCCTAGGAGGCGCCGCATATTGCCGTTCAACGACGCTCTAGCATGTCTTTGTGACGCATGATCATCACGGAATCGCTCCGACACCGGCCCCATGCGCTTAACCGGCTCAACTTATCCTCTGCCAGCCTTTTGCGACAGTTTGATTTCATCGATCTTGCAAACGGACCTGTTATGCTCCAGATGCAGACTGGTCACACCCACTGGCCGAACCCAATTGGAGACGACGATGGCAGGCGGCAGCATCCCCCATTTCCAGAACGACGCGGGCCACCCGGTCATCGAGATCGGCGTCAAGGAATTCATGTGCACCGGCGCCAATCCGCCTTTCGACCATCCGCATGTGTTCCTCGACATGGGCGACGACAATGAGAAGGTCTGCCCCTACTGTTCGACGCTCTACCGCTATTCAGCGTCGCTGAAGGCGACGGAAACGCAGCCGGCCGGCTGCCTCTATGTCGACCAGGCCGCCTGACCCTGCAGATCACGAACGACTGCTAGATCATGGCTGAAACACGGTCCCGGCAAATCGTCATCGCCGGGGCTGGCATCGCCGGGCTGACGGCGGCGCTTGCCTTTGCCGAGCGCGGCTTCCCGGTAAAATTGTTCGAGCAGGCAAAGCAACTCGAAGCGGCCGGCGCCGGCCTCCAGCTTTCCCCCAACGCGACCCGCATCCTGCGCCGGCTCGGCGTGCTCGACCGCCTGCTGCCCAACGCGATCCGGCCGCAAGCGGTGGTGCTGAAGGACGCGGGAAGCCTGCGCGAGCTGGCGCGTGTGCCGCTCGGGGAAGCCGGAGAAAAACGCTGGGGCGCGCCCTACCTGGTGGCGCACCGCGCCGACCTGCAGGCAGCGCTGATGGCCACGGCGGCGGACCGGCCAGATATAGAGCTTGTCACCGGGGCGCGCGTGACCGGCATCGCCCTCGACCCGCAAAGCGTGACCGCGACGGTCGAGATCGACGGCAAAACGACGAGTGTCACGGGCGGCCTGCTGATCGGAGCGGACGGTGTCTGGTCTTCGCTTCGCGCGGGGCTTGCCAGGACGGCCGGCTTTGCGGCGAGTCGCTTTTCGGGTGAGCTCGCCTGGCGCGCGACGGTCCCTGCGGAAAGTGCCGCCGGCCAGGCCTTTGCGCAAATCGGCGCCGCAAACTGCGTCACCACCTTCCTGCATCCCGGCTTCCACATGGTCGCCTATCCGGTGAGCAAGGGCCGCGCCTTCAACCTTGCGGCCTTCACCAAGGGCGAGCGCATCGCCGAAGGCTGGTCCGGTCATGCGGACCCTGCGATCCTCTCAGGCGCCATCCGAGGCACGGCGGCGGCACTGTCGAGGCTGGTGGCACTCGCCGGCCCCTGGACGGCGTTCCCCATTCACACGGTCGAGCAGCGCCGCTGGGCAACGCCGGACGGCATCGCGCTGATCGGTGACGCCGCGCATGCCATGACGCCGTTCGCGGCCCAAGGCGCGGCGATGGGGATCGAGGACGCCTCGATGCTCGCCAATCTGGTCGCCGATTTTCCGGGCGATCCAAGGCAGAGCCTGACGGTTTGGGAGAATCTCAGACGGCCGCGCGTCGAAAAAGTGCTGAAACGCGGCGCGCTCAATCGCTTGGCCTGGCATGCCAGGGGACCGGTGGCGATCGTCCGCAACTTGGTGCTGGCGACGCGGCCGGCGGAGAAGCTCGTCGCGGACTTGGACTGGCTCTATGGCTGGGAGGAGCGGAAGGTGGTCAGGCGGTAGAGCGGCAGACGACCGGATAGGCGGGGCGAAGGAACGAGGCGCTCGCCAATTGCTACTAAAGCGCGTCGCGCTGAAGCGGATTCAGGCGACGCGCTTTAGCCTTTGTTTTCATGCATGTCGCTATCGCAAAACCGCTGCACACTTTTGCGCGACATGCATTAATCATACAACCGCAACGACCACCACAGCGTCACCGGCAGCGGGTTCCACCATCCCGTGCGCAGGCCGGCGGTGCGCAGCGCAGCCGCCGTCCAGGTGTTGCAGCCGACCAGGGCGTTGAAATGGCCGTTGGCTTCGTAGAAGCGGTCGAAGGTTGAATACCCAGCATTCTCGATCGCCATCGGGCCACCCGGCCCCTGCCGAAAACTCGCCGCGATATGGTCGAGCAGCGCCGCAAAATGCGCTTCGTCGATGTCGAAGCCGGCGACGGCGGGATGCTGCTCCTTGATCGCGCCGGCGACATCGACATGCATCACCGAAGCGTCGATAGTGAGCGCTTTCAACACCGGCGCGGCCTTCAGCTGCGACGATGTCGGGGTTTCCAGATAGAAGGCGCGGCCGCCCCAGCCGAAGACGATGTAGCGCGCCCCTGGCGCCTCGATCGGCAGACCGGCGTCGGCGAGAAAGGCAAAGCGCCGGCGCACGCCATCATCGAGGGGCACGGCGATGTCGGTGTGGATCGGGTTCCTCAGCACCAATATGTGCCGCGTCCCCTCGCCTCGGGCGGCGGCTGGCCAGAGCGGGCGCGGCACCAGCGTGCCGAGCGCGGCGGCAAGCACCACCGCTGCGACGAACATTGCCAGATATCGCAGGAATTTTCGCATCAGGCGCGGTAAGTCGGCCACATTTGTCGCAGCTCTCGAGATTGGCCGAACCCGTTCGTGACTTCGTCATCCTCGGGCTTGACCCGAGGGTCCATGCCGTGACCTCTGCCGTAGGGCGCGACGGTGCAGAATTCTGAACCGCAGCAACACCTCGATGTCACAGCATGGATTCTAGGGTCTGCGCCGCGTCGCTTCGCTCCTTGCTTCGCCCTAAGACCTGTTGATATTCAGGATTCCACATCGGGCTTGATCATGATTCAAGCTTCGGATGGAACGATTCGTGCTGA
>NZ_VFTK01000059.1:0-26452 GCF_006439495.1 Mesorhizobium sp. B3-1-8 | reverse complement strand
GAATCCTCCAATCAAATCACTTCAAGCCGTCCTCACCCTTGCGTCGTGTACTGTGAGCGGATTCAGGCGACGCGCTTCAAGGCTTTGTTTTCATGCATGTCGTTATCGCAAAACCGCTGCACACTTTTGCGCGACATGCATTAGAGACAAAAGCCGCCCGGGAACAACCGAGCGGCTTTTTGCATTGTGCCCTCAAGTTCAACCAGACGGCGAGGGTTTCTCATGACGATCGGCACAATTCTCGTAATAATCCTGATCCTGATCCTGATCGGCGCCGTGCCGGCCTGGCCGCATTCGCGCTCCTGGGGCTACGGGCCGTCCGGCATCGTCGGCGTCGTCCTGGTCGTGCTGCTGATCCTTGTGCTCATGGGCAGGATCTGATCAGGCGGCCCGGCGAGCGGGTTCCGCGGCGATGCCGATATCCCGCAGCGCTTCTTTTACCGCCTCGTCGAGCGGGGTGTGCGGGATTTCGCCGATGACCTGTTCCAGCCGCGTGGAAACCAGCCGATGCGCTTCGAAGCGCAGATAGGACATCGAGACGATCTCGCGCCACATGGCCACGAACGGGCTGCCGGCGCGCAGCACCCACCAGGGCATGAAGGAGAGCTTCAGCTTGCGGCCGAGCGCCTTCTCGGAAGCGGCCTTCATATCGAGATCGGTGATGGCGTGGCCGGGGAAATTGATGGCTTCGTAGAAGCCGAGCTTGTCGAGATTGCGCGCCAGGCCGACGAAGCCGACAGCGAAGTCCGGCAGGTAGGCCCATTCATGCGTCAGGTCGGCCGGGCCGGGCGCGGTATAGACGCCTTTGTTCATCTTGGTGGCGACGACGAGGTCGAACCAGGAGCCTGAGCCGGTGCCGCCGAAGAAATCGCCCGCGCGCAGGACAATGGTGCGCACCCGGCCGGCTTCGGCCTCGTCGCGGAACAGCGCTTCCATGGCGCAGCGGATGCGGCCCTTTTCGGTGGTCGGATGGAACGGCGTCGCTTCCGTGATCACCTGCGGCATCGGCGAGCCGTAATTGTAGACGGTGCCGGGGAAGAGATGCAGCGCGCCGTTTTCGCGGCAGGCGGCCATGACGTTTTCGGCCATCGGCATGCATTTGCCCCAGTCGGTGTAGATCGGATTCAGGCCGTTGAAGATGATGTCGACGCCTTCCGTTGCGCGGATCAGGGATTGGCGGTCGAGCGCATCGCCGGCAACGGCGATAGCGCCCTTCAGTTCCGCCGGCACCTTGCCGGTGCGGGTGACGGCGCGGACGTCGAAGCCGGTGTCGATGAAAGCCTTGCCGACCACGCGGCCGAGCCGGCCATTGGCGCCGAGGATTGCGATCTTGGTCATCTGTTCTCTCCGTTGTTTTGCGTTTGCCCGATCAATCTGATGCCTTCACAGGCGAATTGAAATTGACCTATTTCGGCGATCTGTTATTCAAAAATGAATGAAAGAATTCGACTGGAACCTGATCAAGAGCTTCGTCGCCGTCGCCGAAACCGGCAGTCTGTCGGGCGCCGCGCGCAGGCTTGTGGCCAGCCAGCCGACGCTCGGCCGCCATATTGCCGAACTGGAACAAGCGCTTGGCGTCATCTTGTTCCGGCGCGGGCGGCGCGGCTATGAGCTGACCGAGGCGGGCAGCACGCTCTACGAGCGCGGCCGCGCGGTCGGCGAGCAGGCCAATGCCTTTTCGCTGTTGGCGCTAGGCTCCGTCGAGGCGATCGAGGGCACCGTGCGCATCGCCGCCTCGGAGGTGGTCGCTGCCTTTGTGCTGCCGCAGATGATGGCCCGTCTTGGCGAGGAGGAACCGGGCATCGAGGTCGAGATCGTCGCCTCCAACCAGGTCGAGAACCTTTTGCGCCGCGATGCCGATATCGCCATCCGCATGGTCCGGCCGGCGCAGAACGAGTTGGTGGCGCGCAAGGTCGCCGACATTCCACTGTGCCTATGTGCGGCAAGCGCCTATCTCGACCGGCGTGGCCGGCCCGAAACACCCGTCGAACTTGCCGAGCACGCCTTGGTCGGCTTCGACCGTAGCGACGAGATCATTCGCGGTTTCACCGCGTTCGGCATTCCGGTCGGCCGCAGCCATTTCCGCTTCCGGACCGACAACCAGATCGTGCTGTGGGAAGCGGTGCGGACCGGCAACGGTATCGGCATCGGCCAGGAGCCGCTGGCCGACCGCGATCCGAACCTGGAAAAGCTGTTGCCCGATGTACCGCTGCCGGTCCTGCCCGTGTGGCTCGCCATGCATCGCGACGTGCGCACCAGCATGCGCATCCGCCGCGTAGCGGACTTCCTGCATGAAGAATTGAAACGCTATTCGGCAGGAACAGGCTCGGGCGCGAACTCGGCCCGGTGAGCGAGCCCGGCCATCAAGAGCACGATGACCAGCAGCCCGGACAGTGCGACGAAGATCGGCCCGAAGCTCGAATGCTCGGCGACGAAGCCGATCGCCGACGGCGCCACGAGGATGCCGGAATAGCCCATGGTGGTGACGACGCTCATGCCTGTGCCCGACGACATGCCCTCCTGGTTGCCGCCGGCCGAAAAGAGGATCGGCACCATGTTGGCGATGCCGAAGCCGCAGAAGGCGAAAGCGGCAATGGCGAGGTAAGGCGAGGGCGAGAGACCGGCGACCAGCATGCCGGTGGCGGCGACCAGCGCCGAGCCGCGCAAGGTCGCCACCGCGCCGAAGCGGTTGCGCACGCCATCGCCCAGGAAACGCATCAGCGCCATGACTCCGGAAAAGGCGGCGTAGGCGAGGCCGGCGACCGCGAGATCGGCGCCCAGCTCTTGATGCAGGAAGAGCGCCGCCCAGTCGAGCACCGCGCCTTCCGAAATCATGGTGAGCAGCGCCATCAGCCCGACGAGGTAGACGGCCGTGTGCCGCGGCAGCGTGAATTTCTGGTGCTCGACGGCCTGCGGCTTGTCGTCCGCGACGAGATAGCGAATGGCGAAGGCGATGACGGCAAAGGCTATCGCCATCACCACGACGGCATGGGGAAGATACCCGTAGTTCTGGATCGAATAGCCGCCGAGCGCGCCGCCGGCGAAGCCGCCAAGGCTCCAGAAACCATGCGAGGACGACATGATCGCCCGGGAGAGCCTTCTTTCAACCACCACGGCATTCGAGTTCATCGCGACATCCATGCCGCCAATCGAGCCGCCGAAGACGAGCATGGCAATGGCCGCCAGGGGAACGTTGGGCGCGAGCGCCACGATCAGCAGGCCGAAGCTGCCGCAGATGCCGAACCAACGCGTCACGGTGCGCGAGCCATGCTTGGAAATGAGATGGCCGCACCAGGTCATGGCAATCACGGCGCCGACGCCGAACAGGAGGATCAGCAGGCCGAGCGTGAATCTCGTGATGTCGAGTCGGGCAAGGAACACCGGGATCTGCGGCGCCCAGCTGCCGGTCAAGAAACCATTGGCGAGGAAAATGCCGGCGACGGCCCAGCGGCCACGCGTCGCGGCCTGCATCGTGGTTTGCACGCTCATGGTCTGAAATCCGCCATGCAAAGGGGTTCGCGCGGCAAATTAGATCGATTCAATCAGCAGTCAAGAACCGCGTTCGGGAAGTGCTTGGACCAAGCGAGCGACCGATGCCGTTTTCGTTCGTGGCGGGCTGCCGCCGTGGAGATTGGCCGAAACGCCCCTCCGTTAGTCATTCCAGGGTCTGCGCGCGTCGCTTCGCTCCTTGCTCCGCCCTGGAATGACGAAGCCGCGAAAGCGTTCGGCATCGTTAGTGATCCTTAGGCCGCCGCGCCTCGAATTCGGCCTTCTTGGCTTCCGACGCGTCGGTCTGATTGAGCGCCTGCCATTCGGCATAGGGCATGCCGTAGATGATCTCGCGCGCAGCGTCCTTGGAGAGCGCCACGCCCTCGGCCTCGGCGGCTTCGCGATACCAGTTGGACAGGCAGTTGCGGCAGAAGCCGGCGAGATTCATCAAATCGATGTTCTGGACATCGCCCCGTTCGCGCAGATGGGTCACCAACCTGCGGAAGGCGGCTGCCTCGAAATCGCGTTTCTGATCGTCGTTGAGTTCGGTCATTGAGGAACTCCTGGACTGTCGGTCTCATCACGTACATGTCTGGCCCGACGGCCTTTCATGCGGGTCCGGTGCGCGAGCCGAACATTTTCACCTCATGTATATCGGGACGCCGGTCGATGGCGTCAACGATCGGTGCCAGGCGCTCGGCCCAGGCGAGGGCGCCGGCACGGTCGGCGATCAGGTCCTGGCGGATCTCGATCAGCGCGTGGGCGTAGCCGTTGACGATGGCGTGGCGGAACATGGTGTCGCCGCGCAGCGCGCCGTCATAGGGTTCGTTGTCGCCGACGACGAGGGACTCGTCCTTAGCCAGCATGTCGATCAGCGGCCGCGCCACGCGGTCGTCGCGATCCCACAGCACGCCGACATGCCAGGGGCGGACAAAACCCTGCATCACCGGCGTGAAGGAATGCACGGAGAAGATGAACGGCGCCTTGCCCGAGGCGTGCGCGACGGAGGCGATCATCGCGCCGACGGCGTCGTGGTAGGGCCGATAGAAGCGGTCGAGCCGCCGCTCGCGTTCCTCCCGGGCCATCGGATAGTTTCCCGGCACCACGGTCCCGTCATAGAGCTGACGGATCATGGTCGGGTCGTCCTCGCCCCGGTTGGGGTCGATCAGCAGCCGCGAGAAGCCGGCCAGCACCGCAGGCACATCGAGCACCGTGGCAAGCTCGCGCGTCACCGTCTCGACGCCGATGTCATAGGCGATGTGACGATCGAATTCGGACGCCGGCAAACCGAGGCTGCCATACTCCTCCGGCAGATCGCGGCGGGCGTGATCGGCCAGAAGCACGACGCCTTTCTTGCGGTCGCCCTCGACAATGTCGAATGGCGTGAAAACTGTGGATCGGGTCATCGGCTGAAAAGGGGATGGCGGCTGCGATGTGCTATCGTCATTCCACGAAGAGGACGCCGGCGCAATGCCGTTGTTTGGCCAAGGTTTCTGCAAAAAATCCCCGACGGGTGGAGAATTCGCGCGACGGGCCCTTCTAAATCGATTGGAATTGAACAAAACGGCGCGTTGACATGCGACCTGAGTTTGCTGAAAAGGGGCTTCGAGAGATGCAAATGTGGTTCGCAAGGGGATCTGCGATGGGTTTTGCCGGCCGGTTGCGCAAGCGCCTGGTCGTGCCGTTGCTGATCATCGGCGCGGGATTTTTCGCGATAGCCGCGACCTCGCCGGCCCGGGCCGACTTCCGCGTTTGCAACGCAACGCAAAATCTGGTGGGCGTCGGCATCGGCTATCGCGCCAAGGCCGGCTGGATCACCGAGGGCTGGTGGCACATCGAAGGATCGACCTGCAAGACGCTGATCGAAGGTCCGTTGTCATCAAGGTTTTACTATCTTTATGCAGAAGACGCCGAACGCGGCGGGCGCTGGGACGGCCCGATCAACATGTGCGTCGCCGAAAAAGAGTTCAAGATCGCCGGCGTGAATGATTGCGTCGCCCGGGGCTTCCAGCGCGCCGGATTTCAGGAATATGACACGGGCGAGCAGGCCAGCTGGATGGTCCAGCTGACCGACGAGCCCGCAACGGGAGGCGCGCCAGCAGCGGCCCCCGCTCCGGGAACAAACAGTCAATGAGACGTAACCGCAAGGTCAAGATCCTCGCCACCATCGGCCCGGCATCCTCATCCGAGGAGATGCTGAAGAAGCTTTTCGAAGCGGGCGCCGATGTCTTCCGCATCAATATGAGCCATACCGACCACGAACTGATGCGCACGCTGGTCGGCCGCATCCGCGCCGTCGAGGAGGCCGTCGGCCGGCCGATCGGCATCCTCGCCGACCTGCAGGGCCCGAAGCTCAGGGTCGGCAAGTTCGCCAACGTCAAGGAAGCGCTGACTCCAGGGCAGACATTCACGCTCGACGACAATCCCGAACCCGGCACGTCGAAGCGGGTGTACCTGCCGCATCCGGAAATCCTGAGCTCGGTCGAGACCGGTCACCGGCTTTTGATCGACGACGGCAAGCTGGAGCTGAAGGCGGTCAAGAGTGACGGCAAGTCGATCACCTGCACGGTCGTCGCCGGCTCGGGCATTTCCGACAAGAAGGGCGTCAGCCTGCCCGACACCGACCTGCCGGTCGGCGCGCTGACCGAGAAGGACCGCGCCGATCTCGACGCGGTGCTCGCCACCGGCGTCGACTGGGTGGCGCTGTCCTTCGTGCAGCGGCCGGAGGATTTGGCGGAGGCCCGCAAGATCGCGCGCGGCCGCGCGCTGATCATGGCCAAGATCGAGAAGCCGCAGGCGGTGGCGCGGCTCCCAGAAATCATCGAGCTCTCCGACGCGCTGATGGTTGCCCGCGGCGATCTCGGCGTCGAGATGCCGATCGAAGCGGTGCCCGGCATCCAGAAGCAGATCACGCGCGCGGCGCGCCGCGCCGGCAAGCCGGTGGTGATCGCCACGCAGATGCTGGAATCGATGATCACCGCGCCCGTGCCGACCCGCGCCGAGGTCTCCGACGTGTCGATCGCCGTCTTCGAAGGCGCGGACGCGATCATGCTTTCGGCCGAATCCGCGGCCGGCGCCTATCCGGTCGAAGCGGTCGCCATGATGAATCGCATCGCCACCAAGGTCGAAGCCGACCCGACTTACGCCGGCATCATCAACGCGCAGCGCTCCGAGCCCGAGGCCACCGGGGCCGACGCCATTTCGCTGGCCGCGCGCGAGATCGCCGAGACGCTGAAACTGTCGGCGATCATCTCCTACACCGCATCGGGCACCACTGGGCTCCGCGCAGCGCGCGAACGCCCGCAGGTGCCGATCGTGGCGCTGTCGCCGATCCTCAACACGGCGCGTCGCCTGTCGCTGCTGTGGGGCACGCATTGCGTCGTCTCGCCAGATGCCACCGACCTCGACGACATGGTCGACAGGGCCTGCCGGATCGCGCTGGAAGAAGGCTTCGGCAAGCCGGGCGACCGGGTGATCATCACGGCCGGCGTGCCGCTCAGGACGCCCGGTTCGACCAATATGCTGCGGATAGCGTATCTGGGATCGGACGCGCATTAGGTATGCCGATATTCAGGTGAGGCCGGCCTGCAAGTAGCGGCTACCTGCGCTTCCGGTGCTCACGTACTTAAAGTACGCTCCGCTCCGGTTCTCGGAAGCCACTACTTTCGACTCGGCCTGACCTGAATCTCGACACACCTAACCGTCTCCGCCGTGGCATTCAGGAGCTAATTTCCCAAAAATCAGGTCGGCGCGAGCTCGGCGTCGGGCACTTTGATGTCGGGGCATTTGCCGTCGTTATAGGCATCGCCGGCGATCCGGCCTTCCACGGTCCTGGCCATCGCTTGTAGATCGACATCCTTGCCCGCGACTTTCTGGATCGCGCCGACCACGAGGCCGGGCGCGATCCAGTCCGGCTTGTGGCCGAGATTGTGGACCCAGACCAACTCGGCGCCGGGAATGTCGCGCTCGAGGCCGACGGAATGGATTGTGGCGTAGACCACCTTGTCGCGATCGCCCGAGATGACGACCGTCGGCGCCTTGATCTCGCGATAATGCGGCGAGGCGGAGCGTGCATAGTCGTAGAGCTGGGCGACATCGCGGGCGTTGGCGCGGAAGGCGGACGGCCGCAGCACCAGCGGGATCGAGGTGTTGTCGATATAGAAGTCCGGCAGTTTGTTGGGCGAGAAGACGCAAGCCGTCGCATTGCCGATCCGCAGCATACCGGCCGGATAAGCGAGCGTTTCGGAAAACAGCCAGCCAATCGCCGGCATGGCGGTGAGCTTGTAGTACCAGGCGGTTGCGCCGCCCGGCCAGGGATGCGTGGCGGGAGCCAGGAAGACGAGGCCTAGCGTTTTGTCCGGATGCTGGCGGGCGAAGGCCGTGGTGATCGCGCCGCCGAAGGAATGGGCGACGATGACCGCTTTTGCGATGCCGAGGCGGTCCATCAGCGCGGCAATGGTGTCCGCCTGCGCGACAGGCGTTTCATTATCGCCACGCTCCGACCAGCCGAAGCCCGGCCGGTCGAGAAACAGCATTTCAGCACGGCCCTCGAGCAGCGGCTTCAGCGGCAGCATCTGGTCTTTCAGGTTGGCGCTGGCGCCATGGATGAACACGACCGGCGGCAGATCGGCGCCGGCCGGCGCCGGGATACGGACGTAGTGGATGCGCGCGCCATTGATCTCGGCGAACCCGCCGACGGGTGGGTTGCGGCGCTCGATCGACCAGACGCCGGCGCGGGTGATACCGGCGAGGGCAAGGAAGAGCGCGACGAGGAAGAGGAGGGCGGCGCAGATGAGGTTCATGCGGGGAGATACGGGTGGGGAGGGAGTTTGGTTCAGGCAGTAAGCAGTAGGCAGTAGGCAGTAGGCAGTAGGCAGTAGGCAGTAGGCAGTAGGCAGTAGGCAGTAGGCTGCTCTCTTTCCCTACTGCCTACTGCCCAATTCCTATTGCCTAAATCCCCTCGCCGGCCAGTTCTTCCGAGAGCGTCGAGACCTGGTTCTGGGCGCTGCGCATCATCGGGTAGATCGTGAGCACCCTCTGCCAGGCTTCCAGCGCCGATTGCTTGTGGCCGGTCTCGGCCATGATCTGCGCCAGCCCAGAGAGCGCGCCGAAATGGCGCGGCTCGAGCTGCAAGGTGCGGTCGATGTCGGCCATCGACTTCCCGTAATTCTTCATCATGAAATGAACGGTGGCGCGCCGGTTCCAGCCTTCGGCATAATCGGGCTGCAGGGTCACCACCTGGTCGAGGAAGTCGAGCGCGACGTCGAACTTCTGGTCTTCCGTCGCCTTTTGCGCCCACTGCATCATCAGGTCTATCGAGGCGCTGCCGGACTGGTTCCACTCGTTCCAGATACGGCCGGCGATGCGCTCGGCCGCCTTCTCGTTGCGCTCGCGCTTCAGCTCGGTGAAGAGCTGGTCGAGGCGACCCTGCTTGGTCGGAGCGACCGGCGGTGGCGTGGCGGCGGGTGGCGCGGCATCTGGAGGCAGCGCGCCTGGCACCGTTTCTGCCCCTGCAGGCAAAGCTGTGCCGGACAGCAAAAGGGCGGCGAGAAATGCAAAACGAATCCGCATCGCCGGAATCTAATCCCGGGCGGCGGATCGTCAAAGTGATTTTAGCGTGAGAGGGCCGGCGAACCGGCACTCGACATCAGCGGCGCGGCGTGGTCGCGCCGGGCGCAGCAAGTCTCAGCCCTGGCGCGCCTTGTAGCGCGGAGCGGTCTTGTTGATGATGTAGATGCGTCCCTTGCGGCGAACCAGCTGGTTGTCGCGGTGACGCGCCTTGAGCGCCTTGAGCGAATTCTTGATCTTCATGGTCTTGCCTGTTCGGTCAGGGCCCGTCCCGGGCCGAATTTTAAAGGCGCGCCCACAAAAAGCGCGCCTTTGAACTTGCGGTGGCTCATAAACGAGGAGTGTTGTCCGTGTCAACCACGTGACGATGTCCGAATGCCACAAGTGGCGCGGCATATCAAATATTCGCCATCCGGCGAAGCGCCATTGCGCGACTCAAGGCCGACTGGAATGGTGGGGCGACTGGAATGGTGATCCAGGCCCAAGCGACCGGAGATTCCACATGCGCCGCCTGCTTTTGCCTACCTGTCTGGTCCTGCTTGCGACCGCCCCGGCCGCCTTTGCCGAGGATTGCGACCGCAACGACGACAGCCAGTCGATGCTGAACATTTGCGCCGATGCCGACTATCAGGCCGCCGATGCCAAGCTCAACGCCACGTATAAGGGTCTTGTCGGCGACAATGACCAGAAGGCCAACAAATTGCTGCAGACCGCGCAACGCGCCTGGATCGCCTTTCGCGACGCCGAATGCGCCTATTCGACCGCCGACAGCGCGGGCGGCTCCATCCAGCCGATGGAGGTTTCGGAGTGCCTGACGGAGCTGACCAACCAGCGCATAAAGCAGCTCACGTCCGACGCCAACTGCAAGCTGAGCGATCCGAGCTGCGCCGGCTCGGATGCGAGCGACGGCAACCAGGACATGCAATAGGGCGCGAGCTTAGCCCGGGCGTCGAATCCGCGTGAAATGGCCCATCTTGCGGCCGGGGCGTGACTCGGCCTTGCCATAGAGATGCAGCATGAGGTCGGGCTCGGCGAGCAGCGCCGGCACCTTCAGCATATCGTCGCCGATCAGGTTTTCCATCACGCAGTCGAAATGCCGGGCGGGCGAGCCAAGCGGCAGGCCGGCGACGGCGCGAATATGCTGCTCGAACTGCGAGATGATGCAGGCGGCCTCCGTCCAGTGACCGGAATTGTGCACGCGCGGCGCCAGCTCGTTGGCCAGAAGCGAGCCGTCGGCAAGCACGAAGAACTCGACGCCGATGACGCCGACATAGTCGAGCGCGGACAGGATTTTCGCGACTGCGTCCTTGGCGGCGGCGGCCGTTTGCGGGCGGATGGCGGCCGGCAAGGTCGAGCTGCGCAATATGCCTTCGCGGTGGACGTTTTCGGCCGGATCGAAGGCGGCGATGGTTCCGTCGAGGCCTCGCGCGGCGATCACCGAAATCTCGCGCTCGAAAGCCACGAGTGATTCCAGGATCAGCGGCACATTGCCCATCGCCTCGCAGACCCCGGCAAAGCCGGCCGTTTCCATGTTGCGGAAGACGCGCTGGCCCTTGCCGTCATAGCCCATGCGGCGGGTCTTGAGCACGCCGCTGCCGTTGAATGTCTTGAGGGCCTCGGTCAGTTGGTCGTCATTGTCGACCGGGCGGAATGCCGCCGTCGGAATGCCGATGCCGTTGAGGAAGCTCTTCTCGGTGACGCGATCCTGCGCGACTTCGAGCGCGCGTGCCGGCGGATGGACCGGGACCTTTGCCGCCAGCGTTTCGGCGGCGGCGACCGGGACGTTCTCGAATTCATAGGTGACGACGGCGCTGGCGGCGGCGAGTTCGGCGAGCGCTGCCGGATCGTCATAGGCGGCGACGATCTGCCGGTTGGCGACCTGCGCGGCCGGGCAGTCGGGCTGGGGCTCCAACACGACGATATGGTAGCCGAGGCGCGCCGCGGCCATCGCCAGCATGCGGCCGAGCTGGCCGCCGCCGATGATGCCGATGGCCGATCCAGGAGCCAGGCTCACGGCGCGTCCGTCGGCTCGGTGGCGACCTTGGCGGTCTGCGCCGAGCGCCAGGCGTCGAGCCGGGCGGCGAGCTTGTCGTCGCTGAGCGCCAGCACGGCGGCCGCGAGAAGTGCCGCATTGGCGGCGCCCGCCTTGCCGATCGCCAGTGTGCCGACCGGGATGCCGGCCGGCATCTGCACGATGGAAAGCAGCGAGTCCTGGCCCGAAAGCGCCTTGGACTCGACCGGAACGCCGAAGACCGGCAGAGGCGTCATCGCCGCCGTCATGCCCGGCAGATGCGCCGCCCCGCCGGCGCCGGCGATGATCACCTTGTAGCCGGCGGCCTTGGCGCCCTTGGCGAACTCATAGAGACGGTCCGGGGTGCGGTGCGCCGAGACGATCAGCCGCTTGTGCGGGATGCCCAGCGCCTCCAGCGTCTCCGCGGCCTGGCGCATCGTCGCCCAGTCGGACTGGCTGCCCATGATGATGGCGACGTCGGCACGCTGATCGGTCAAGGTGTGGCTCCGCGGCGGCAAAGGCGCGCCTTAGCGGAATTCGCCGACAGCCGCAAGGATGTGGTGAACACGCTCTGTCGCTGCCCGCACGTTCCGCGGCCTCCTGGGCGCGCCCAGCATTCGGCCCTAAGCGATGATGTCGGGAATGATGCGGTCTTCCAGCGCCGACAGCCGGTCTTTCAACATCAGCTTTTTCTTCTTCATGCGCTGGATCTGAAGTGGGTCGCAGCCCGTGGCGATCATCGCGTTGATGGCGGCGTCGAAATCGGCGTGTTCTTGTTTGAGCCGGGAATATTCGAGGCGTATTTCAGCCTGTTCCTGTTCGGACATTATCTACCGTCTGCGTGTGCATCGCCCAATCGGGCTGTTTGGGCGGGGCCGTGACTTGCGGGTTTGTGACCGGCGCGCAGCCCTTATCACATTTCACTTTGTCGTGGAATGCTACCACGTGGCATTCGACATCGAGATCGGTTGGTGGCAAACTGTCATGGTGCCGTCACAGTCGCAACCTGCGGTGGAGGCGCCCGCGACGGCTGCAATCGAGGAAACCATGAAAGGGAGAACCAATCATGTCTCTTGCATCCCATCTTGATGAGTTGCAGCGGAAACACGGTGACATCGAGCGTGAGCTCACCGATGCGATGAACCATCCTTCGGTGGACGACCTCGAAATCGTGAATCTCAAGCGACGCAAGCTGGCAATCAAGGACGAGATTGAAAAGCTGAAGGGGGGCCCGACGACACACTGAACATGCCCTAGGCAACATCACCGCACTCGTTGCGGTGCCAACCTACCGGTGGCAAGATATGCCGCCGGCTTGTTGGTTTTTACTCAATCACCAGACTGTTTTAGTGTAGATCTTGCAGCCCGAGGGTTTTTACATGAGCCCTGCGGCCGTTGATCGCGGTCACCGATTTGCAGGCCTTGCCTGCCGCTTGCCATTGACAAGCCATCTTTGCTCCGCCACCTCATGCCCGGAACTCCCAGATGAAGGCGGCCGGCATGACCGGATATTTTTCTTCTCCCTTCCCGCGGCGCCAGTCGGTCGGCGTATCGGTCGGCGGCGTGATGGTCGGCGGCGGCGCGCCGGTCGTCGTGCAGTCGATGACCAACACCGACACCGCCGATATCGACCAGACCGTCGCCCAGGTCGCGGCGCTGCACCGTGCCGGCTCGGAAATCGTGCGCATCACGGTCGACCGCGACGAGAGCGCGGCGGCGGTTCCGCGCATCCATGAGCGGCTGCTGAGGCTCGGCATCGACGTGCCGCTGGTCGGCGACTTCCATTATATCGGCCACAAGCTGCTCGCCGATCATCCGGCCTGCGCCGAGGCGCTGGCCAAATACCGCATCAATCCCGGCAATGTCGGCTTCAAGGACAAGAGGGACCGCCAGTTCGCCGCGATCGTCGAGATGGCGATCAAACACGACAAGCCGGTGCGCATCGGCGTCAACTGGGGCTCGCTCGACCAGGAGCTTTTGACCCGGCTGATGGACGATAATCAGGCGAAGGGCTCGCCGCTCACCGCGCAGGAAGTCACGCGCGAGGCGATCGTGCAGTCGGCGATCCTGTCGGCCGAGATGGCCGAAGAGATCGGGCTCGGCCGCGACAAGATCATCCTGTCGGCCAAGGTCAGCGGCGTGCAGGATTTGATCGCCGTCTACACCGAACTCGCCACCCGCTCCGACCATGCGCTGCATCTGGGTCTCACCGAAGCCGGCATGGGCACCAAGGGCATCGTCGCCTCTTCGGCCGCCATGGGCATCCTCCTGCAGCAGGGCATCGGCGACACGATCCGCATCTCGCTGACGCCGGAGCCGAATGGCGACCGCACCCGCGAGGTGCAGGTCTCGCAGGAATTGCTGCAGACCATGGGCTTCCGGCAATTCGTGCCGATCGTCGCGGCCTGCCCCGGCTGCGGGCGCACGACGTCAACCGTGTTCCAGGAACTCGCCCAGAGCATCCAGGCCGATATCCGCAAGAACATGCCGGTGTGGCGCGAAAAATATCCCGGCGTCGAGAATCTCAAAGTCGCGGTGATGGGCTGCATCGTCAACGGTCCGGGCGAATCCAAGCATGCCGATATCGGCATCTCGCTGCCCGGCACCGGCGAGACGCCGACGGCGCCCGTCTTCATCGACGGCAAGAAGGCGGCGACGCTGCGCGGCCCGTCCATCGCGCAGGATTTCGAGAAGATGGTCGGCGACTATATCAAGCAGCGCTACGGACACGGCAAAGCAGCGGCCGAGTAGGCCGATGCCGCTTTTGCCGCGCGCGACGCTGATCCTGATCTGCGCGCTGATCCTTTCCGGTCAGGCATTCGCCGACCCACCGCAGTCGCGGTCCGCCGCCAAACGGCTGATCAACCGTGTCTGCGATCTGATCGAAGCACAGGCCCAGCAGAACGGCCTGCCCAAGGATTTCTTCGCCCGGCTGATCTGGAAGGAAAGCCGCTTCGATCCGAACGCGGTGAGTCCAGTCGGCGCCGAAGGCATAGCGCAATTCATGCCGGGCACCGCCAAGATGCGCGGGCTCGCCGACCCCTTCGACATCGGGCAGGCCATCCCGGCCTCGGCGAAATATCTCGCCGAGATGAAGGTCAGCTACGGCAATCTCGGGCTCGCGGCGGCGGCCTACAATGCCGGCGAGAACCGTGTGTCACGCTGGCTGAGTTCGGGCGGCTTCCTGCCGATGGAGACGGAAAGCTATGTCTTCGACGTCATGGGCGAGCCGGTCGACAAGTTCTCGGACAAGTCCTATGCCGGCACCGTCCAGCCGCTCGACCCGAAGATGAGCTTCGCGGTTGCCTGCCGCAGGCTGCCGGTGATCATGTCGCGGACCGTCGCCATGGCCTCGATCAACGTGAAGCCGTGGGGCGTGCAGGTGGCGGGCAATTTCCGCCGCTCGGCGGCGATAGGCCAGTGGCTGAGGGTCAGGGGCCGGTTCCCCGCCTTGCTCGCCAGCCATGACCCGGTGGTGAGCCGGGTGCGCACGCCGATCGGCCGGCGCGGCATCTATGCGGTCAGGATCGGCGCCGACTCGCGCGGCGAGGCCAACGGTATCTGCAACAAGCTGCAAAGCGTCGGCGGCGCCTGCGTGGTGTTGCGTAACCGCTGACTGGTATCACGAAGTTGGACGTGCTGGCGCGAAGGAACTCGGCGGTAGCCGATGGCTGCCTGACACCACCTGCCGCTCAAGCCGTCTTCGCCGCCACCGTCTCGCTGAGCCAAGTGCCGATCTTGGCGCCGAGGCGGTCGGGCGAGACAGGCTTGGGCAGATAGTCGTCCATGCCGGCCTCGATGCATTTTTCGCGGTCGCCCTTGAGCGCATGCGCGGTGACGCCGATGATCGGCGTGCGATCGCCGTTCTGCTGTTCGATCGCACGGATGGCGCGGGTCGCCTCATAGCCGTTCATCTCCGGCATGGAGACGTCCATCAGCACCAGGCGCGGGCGCAGCGAGCGGTACATCTCGACCGCGGTGCGGCCATTGCCGGCGATGCGGTAGCTGAGACCGAAACCGTTGAGGATCTGGCCGAAGACCAGCTGGTTCACGTCATTGTCCTCGGCGATCAGGATGTCAATCGGGCCGCTCGGTGCTGCCGTCGATTCCGGCGCGGCCGGGACCGGAACGGCCGGGCCGCGGATGACGGTGAAGGCCGGCGGAGCCGCCTGAGCCGCGGCCGGCTCGCGCACGAAATGCGCCTTGGCGCCTTGCGTGCGCGCCTTCTGAATAGCGGAGATCACGGTGCCCAGCAGCACCGCCGAACGCGCCGGCTTGGTGAGATGCGCGACGATGCCGAAATCGATCACCATCCTGCCGAAATCGACCTGGTCGACCGAGGTCAGCAGCACGACCGGGATGGAGGAGAGGCGGGTGTCGGCGGCGATGGCTCTGGCGACATCGGCGCCGTTCATGCCGGGCATCTGGTAATCGAGGATAATGCAGTCGACCGAGGCGCCGAGCTGGCAGGCGCGGTCGAGGAAAGCGAGGCCGACGGCGCCGCTTTCGGCGGCGGCGCAGTCGAAGCTCCAGCTTCTGAGCTGTTCCAGCAGGATCTCGCGGTTGACCGGATTGTCGTCGATGACCAGCACCCTTGCGCCGGTGACGTCGACGGGTACCAAATCGTCGCGCGACTGCTGGTCGTGCGCCGGCAGCGGCACGGCGAACCAGAACACGGAGCCGCGGCCGATCTCGCTTTCGACACCGATCTTGCCGCCCATCAGGTCGACAAGCCGCGCGCCGATCGCCAGGCCAAGGCCGGTGCCTTCATGGCGGCGGGTCGAGGAGCCGTCGACCTGGGCGAATTTCTCGAACACGCTTTGCAGTTTTTCGGCCGGAATGCCGATGCCGGTGTCCTCGACGCGGACCTTGAGCTGGACCACGCCGTCGACGACATCGCCGCCGACATCGACCAGGACATGGCCCTTCTCGGTGAACTTCACGGCGTTGCCAAGCAGGTTGGTGACGATCTGGCGGAAGCGCCCGGCATCGCCGACGACGAAGGCCGGCAGGCGCGGGTCGACGCGCACGATGAGCTCGAGGTTCTTTTCGGCGACGCGCGCCGACACCAGCGTCGCCACATCCTCGACCGCTTCCGCCAGGCGGAAGGGGGCGGGGTCGAGCGTCAGCTGGCCGGCATTGATCTTCGAGAAATCGAGGATGTCGTTGATGATGGTCAGCAGCGCGTTGCCGGATTTGACGATGACGTCGGTGAAGGTCTTCTGGCGCGGCGTCAGCTCCGTCTTGGCAAGCAACTCGGCCATGCCGAGCACGCCGTTCATCGGCGTGCGGATCTCATGGCTCATATTGGCGAGGAATTCGGACTTGGCGCGGTCGGCGGCCTCGGCCTTGAACAAAGATGCGGCGGTCTCGGCGAAAGCGCGGCGGATCGCATTCTCCATCGGCCGGAAGATCAGAGCCGCGGCGATGGCAAGGACGGCGAACAAAAGGCCGCTCGCCCATAACAGCAGCCGGTCGCTGGAAGCGTCGGCCAGATGCCGCTCGTCGTCGAGCGCGGTGCGTACGCGCACCAGCATCGGCTGGGCGAAGAGATCGTTCTGGTTGCGGATCTCGCGGTAGCTCCATTCGTCGACCTTCTGGGCCACCGACATCAGATTGAAGTTGCGCACCATGTCGCGCGCCGACCAGAACAGGTCTCCGTTCACCGCTGCGGATTCGAGCGCGTCGGCGGTGCCCTTCGACAAGCGCGGCCGGATCGTCGCCAACTGGCCGTTCAGCGTCTCGATCTCGCCCATCAGGCGTTCGGAATGGCCGCGCGCGGCGGTCGTCAACGCGTCGCGTGTCTCGCTGCGCCAGGCGGTGCCGGTCGTCTCGGCGAAATTGGTGGCGTTGCGCAGGTCGCGGGCGAAGATGACGAAATTGCCGCTGAGGGCATCGACCTCGTGACGGTACGAATTCACACGGTTGAGCGCGAACATGACGGCGGCCGAGGCCAGCGCGAAGATCAGCAGTCCCGAAATGTAGCGGATCCGGATCGACCGGAGGAAGGAAGAATATTCCGGCATGCGCAACCCCAACACATACGCACAATTTTAATGGTCGGGATTACGCTTGATTTACATTAAGATTTCGTTGGTGGGGCAAGTTCGCCTGCGTTGACGGATCAAGTCGGGCGGGTCGCTCTGCAAGCGGCCCGCCCTGCTCAAATCAGACCCTATCCTTGGCGCGGTAGGTGTCGGGAAGAACGAAGACTTCGTCGGCGCGGCCGTAGCCGCCGTCGCGGACTTCCTCGATCAGCACCATGGTATAAGGGCGCACGCCTTCGCCGAAATAGTCGACGAACATCTGCGTGGTCTTGTGAATGAGCTCTTCCTTCTGCGCCTTTGTCAGGGCGGCTTCGGGCGTCTTGAAGTTGGCAAAGGGCATTTTTAGGGTCCTTTCGGGTTGGTTGGTCTAAAGCGATGGGTGGAGAAGATCGGCAAGACCGATGCGCTCAAGAAGCTGCGCCCGGACGCGGTCGGCGACCCCGTTGACGATGGTCGCCCGTCATCCGAAGGATCGACATGGACGCGGAACGGCCGGCGGCCATGCGGCATCGCGACTAGATCGACGATGGCCTCAGCGACTTTCGAGGGATCGGCATCGACCGGCTCCAGCCCGGCAAGGCCCTTCAACGCCTGATCGTCGACGCCAGCATAAGGTCCCGACCAATAGGCGTCCGCGCGCCCCGTGTCGGCCGGCTTGCCGGAATGGGCGAAATGCTCCGTGCCTTTGGTGAACGCGCCCGGCACGACGACAGTCGTCTCGATGCCGAAACGGGCAAGCTCCAGCGCGTAGCTCTGCGCCAGCGCGTCCATGCCCGCCTTGGCGGCGAAGTAGGGCGCCAGGAATGGCGGCGTGCCGCCGCGCGTGCTGCTCGACCCGACCCAGATCATCAGAGCCCGGCCGAGCCCGCGCATGTGTGGAAGCACAGCCCGGTTGACGCGCTGGGTGCCCAGCACATTGACGTCATAGAGCGCCGCCAACTGCTCCGGCGTGAAGGCTTCAGTCGGTCCGAACACCATATGGCCGGCATTGTGGATGACGACGTCGATGCGGCCGGCTTCCGCGAGAATGGTTTCGACGGCCGCCTCGATCGAGACCTCCGACAGCACGTCGAGCGCGAGGGCGCGGATCGCCAGTTTCTCCTCGCGCGCCAGCCTTTCGACTTCGGCCAAGGCTGTGCCGCCGCGCGCCTGCGGATCGCGCATCGAGGCATAGACCCGGTGACCCGCCCTGGCGAGCGCCTCGGCCGTCATGGCGCCGAAGCCGCTCGATGCGCCGGTGATGAGTATCGTCTGCTGCATGATCGTGTATCTCCCTGGCGCAATTGCGGACGCAAACCGCTGAGCGCTTATGCTGGAATTGCTCTAGATGGCGCCGCCATTGGCGCGGATGACCTGGCCGTTGACCCATTGGCTGTCGGGACCGGCGAGGAAGGCGACGAGCCCGGCGATGTCGTCGGGCTGGCCGAGGCGGCCGAGCGGGATGAGTTTCGTTATCGCTTCGATCTGCGCGGCGCTCTTGCCGTCGGTGAAGAGTTCCGTGTCGACCGGACCGGGCGCGACTGCGTTGACCGTGATGCGGCGCGGGCCAAGTTCCTTGGCCAGGATATGCGTCATGGCTTCGACGCCGGCCTTGGTCGCGGCATAGACGCCGTAAGCGGGCTGGTAGAAGCCGACGACGCTTGAAGAAAAGTTGATGATGCGTCCGCCATCCTTCAGGCGCCTTGCAGCTTCGCGCATGCCGCGGAACGGGCCGCCGAGATTGATGGCGACCTGGCGTTCGAACGCCGCGTCGTCGGTGTCCGCGACCGGCGAGAGCCTCATCATGCCGGCGTTGTTGACGAGGATGTCGATCCCACCGAAGGCATTTTCCGCCGCATCGAACAAAGCGACCATGCCGGCCGGGTCGCCGATATCGGCCTGGACGGCCAGGGCAGTGCCGGCGGCGGCCTCGATGGCGGAAACCACCTCATCGGCGGCATCCTTGCCGCGCGCATAGTTGACGATGACGGCGATGCCGTCCCAGGCGAGTCGTTTGGCGATTGCCGCGCCGATGCCTCTCGAGGCGCCGGTCACGATCGCTGTTCTTGTTTTCTGCATGATCGATCTCCGTTCGTTGTTGTGGGGCAGATATAGACCGCCGTGCCAACCGGATAATCAGCCCTCCATTGACAGCAGTATTCGGATTAAGCGAACAATCGAGGCATGGATCGACTCGACGGGATGCGGCTCTTCGTTCGCGTGGTGGAGCGGCGCAGTTTCACAGCCGCGGCGGCCGATCTCGGCCTGCCGCGCTCGACCGCAACCGAAGCGGTGAAGCAGTTGGAAGACCATCTCGGCGCGAGGCTGCTGGACCGGACCACCCGCCACGTCGCCACGACACTCGATGGCCAGGCCTATTACGAGCGCTGCCTGTCGATCCTGGGCGAGGTGGAGGACGCCGAGGCCGGCTTCCGCAGCGCCGAACCGCGCGGCCTGCTGCGCATCGATGCGCATCCGCTGCTCACGCAGAGGTTCCTGTTGCCACAATTGCCCGCGTTCCTCGACCGCTATCCCGAAATCGATCTGCAAATCGGCCAGGGCGACCGGCTGGTCGACCTGGTGCGCGAAGGCGTCGATTGCGTCATTCGCGCCGGCGAGCTGCAGGACAGCGGCATGATCATGCGGCGGCTGGCGATGATCGGCGAAATCACCTGCGCCAGCCCGAGCTATCTGAAGCGGCACGGCGTACCGGCATCACCGGAAGCGCTGGAGGGCCATCAGGCCGTCGGTTTCGTCTCTTCACGCACAGGCGAGGTGCTGCCGCTGGAATTCACGATCGGCGCAAATGTGCGTCAGGTCACGCTGCCGGGCCGGGTTCGGGTCAACAATTCCGACACCGCGGCCGATCTGGCGCGGCTGGGTTTTGGGCTTCTGCAGGCGCCACGCTATCGGCTGGAAAAAGATATCGCGGACGGCACGCTGGTCGAGGTTCTGGGGGATTTTCCGCCGACGCCGACGCCGCTGTCGGCGCTCTACCCGCAGAACCGGCAGCTCGCGCCGCGGCTGCGCGTCTTCCTGGAATGGGCATCGCGCATTTTCGCCGAGGCAAGGCTGTGAGGATCATCGGCCGGGGCCGGCAGCCGACGGCGCGACTGTCCTGTCGATGCAACTCCTCACGCGGATGGGATGGGAAGACAAGGCAATCCTTCAGGCCGCCAGCGAATAGCCTAGGTCGCGCAGCGGCAGCCGGCGCACACGCTCGCCGGTAGCGGCGAAGATCGCGTTGCCGAGCGCCGGCGCCAGCGCCGGGAAAGCGGGCTCGCCCATGCCGGTCGGCGGATTGTCCGACTGGATGAAATAGGCATCGATCGTCATTGGTGCGAATGGCATGCGCAGGATCGGATAGGCGTTGTAGTTCTGCTCCCGGATACGGCCATTCTCGATGTTGATCTTGAGCCCCATCGCGGTCGAGAGAGCGTCGGTGGACGCGCCTTGCGCCTGGGCTTCGGAGCCCGCCATGTCGATGATCGGGCCGACGTCGAGCACAACCACGATACGGTTTATCCTGATCCGCTTGTCGGTGTCGACGCCAAGCTCGACGGCCTGCGCGACATGGCCGGCATGCGAATAGCACCAGGCAAGTCCGAGCCCGCTGCGCTTGGCAAACGTCTTTCCCCAGCCAGCTTTCTGCGCGCACATCCTGATGACGTCGGTCGCCCGCCTGGGGCTGAAATTGACGCTCTGGTCCTTGGGCGCCAGTTCGGGCACGTCGCGGTTGACCGCGTCGAGCAGGAACTCGACATGGTCGCGCCCCGAGGCGAGCGACAATTCGTGCATGAAGCTCTGCGCGGCGAAGACCTGCGCATTGTCGCCCGGCGCGCGCCAGGCGCCGGTCGGGATTTTTAGGGGAAACATCGTCTTTGCGCGGCGCAGGTTGGGCGCCTTGATGGAATATCTGAGATTGTCGGTCAGGTTGGCGCCCGAGGCCTCTTTCTTGCCGTCGGCGGTGAAGGTGATGAAGTGCTCGCGCCAGGCGTCGAGCCTGCCGCCGTTGTCGATCGCGCCCTTGAACTGGTGGTAGCCGGCGGGCCGGTAGAAGTCGTGGGCGAAATCGTCCTCGCGGGTCCATTGCAGCTTGACCGGCGCGTTGACCTTCAGCGCGATCGCCGCCGCCTCGCAGGCATAGTCGTTGACCAGCCGCCGCCCGAAACCGCCGCCGACGCGGGTCTGGTGCATGACGACCTTTTCAGGCGGAATGCCGGCAACCTTGCCGATCAGCGGCAGGCCACGATCCGGCTGCTGGGTCGGCACCCACAGTTCCATGATGCCGTCATGCCAGTGCGCCGTGGTGTTCATCGGCTCCAGCGGCACATGGGCGGCGAAGGGATATTCGTAATAGGCCTCGACGGTCTTGGCGGCATTGGCGAAGGACTTGTCCACGTCGCCGACATTGTCGTCGGTCTTTTGCGGGAAATTGTTCGCGAGCCTTTGCGCATCGGCCGAGAAGCGCGAGGAGGAGTCGTTCGACGCTTCGCTGAGGTCCCAGTCGACCTCGAGCTTGTCCTTGGCCTGGAAGGCGCTCCAGGTGTCCCTGGCGACGATGGCGACGCCCGGCATCACCTCGACCGCCAGGCCCGTGCCCTCGACTGCGAAGGCGTCGAGCACGCCGGGTTGACGCTTGATCTCGTCGACGTTGAAGGATCTCACCTTGCCGCCTGCCGCCGGGCATTTGGCATAGGTGGCATAGACCATGCCGGGACGCTGGACATCGATGCCGAACAGCGGCTTGCCGGTGACCACCTTGGGGTCATCGACGCCGCGAAAGCGCTTGCCTATCAGCCGGTACTCGGCGCGGGTCTTCAGCTTCAGGCCCTTCGGATCGGGCACCGGCATTTTCGCCGCCGCTGCCGCCAACGAGCCATAGGTTGCGGACCGGCCGCTGGCGGCGTGCGTCAGCATCGAGGCCTGCGCCGTGATCTGCGAGGCGTCCACGCTCCATGCCTGAGCCGCGGCGGCAACCAGCATCGCCTTGGCACCCGCACCGGCCTGGCGCAACTGGTTCCAGGCGCGCGGGATCGAGGTCGAGCCGCCCGCGCCTTGGCTGCCATAAACCTTGGGATTGATATCCGCCTGCTCCATGACGACATGGTTCCAGTCGGCGTCGAGTTCGTCGGCGATGATCACGCCGAACGAGGTCTTGATGCCCTGGCCGATTTCCGGGCATTTCGAATAGATGGTGACCGTGTTGTCCGGCGCGATGCGGATGAAAGCGTTCACCGCCTGGTCCTTGGCGGCCGCTGCGTCGCCGTCGACCGCTCCGGCCGCGAATGCCGCGTCGCCGATATGGAAGCCCAGCACCAGTCCCGCGACACTTGCCCCGGTCAGCTTGAAGAAGGTGCGCCGCCCCATCGTCATTGCCGCCTTGGCGGCGCTGACCGAATGGACCTCGTCGAGCAGGGCAGAGAGATAGGCGTCGGACTGGGCGAAATGCGTTTCAGCCATTGGGAGCCTCTTTCGATTGCTGCGCCGCCTGCTCTTTGAGCACGGCCACGTCCTTGGCCGTCAGCTGCGCGCCCTTGGCGCCGAAGCGGGCGGTGACGTAATTGGCGACCGCAGCGATGTCGTCGTCGGAATAGCCTTCGCCGAAGGCCGGCATGAAGATCCTGCCGTCGGCGGTCTTGCGGCTGACGCCGTTGATCACGGTCTGCGCGACATTGGTGGCGCTGGGATCGTTCACCGCGCGCACGCCGGTCAGCGTGGCAAAGCCGGTCACCGGGCTGACGCCGGTCCAGTCGTGGCATGAGGCGCAGGCGCCGGCGAAGATCTTTTCGCCGCGCGCATTGGCGTCGGCCACCACGCCTTCCTTATAGGAGGCCGGTGCTGCCGTGGTGACGGTGCGGGGCAGGTCGCTGGCATGGGCCGGAATGCTGCGCAGATAGGCGACTAACGCATGCGTATCGTCCGGCACCAGATAGCTCAGGCTGTCGTCGGCGGCCTCGCCCATCGGGCCTGCGGCGCCGCCATGACCATTGGCATGGCCGGTGGAGAGATAGGCATAGAGGTCGTCGTCGCTCCAGTCGCCGATGCCGGAATTCTTGTCGCCGGTGATGTTGTAAGCGCGCCAGCCGGCGGTCAGCGCGCCCGAGAACTTGCCGTGATTGTCGAGCCCGTAGGCGAGGTTGCGCGGCGTGTGGCATTCGCCGCAATGGCCCATCGCCTCGGCGAGATAGGCGCCCCGGTTCCATTGCGGGCTCTGGCCGGTGTTGGGGCGGAAGCGCCGGTCGGGATTGAACGCCACGTTCCAGAGCGCGATCAGGCCACGCTGGTTGAAGGGCCACGACAGCTGGTTCGGCTTCGCCGGCGCGTTCACCGGCGCCAGCGTGAACAGATACGCCTTGATGGCGAGAGCGTCGGCATCCGTCATCAAGGCGTAGGAGGCATAGGGCATGGCAGGGTAAAGTTTTTCGCCGTCGGCGCGAACGCCCCGATGCACCGCCGCCAAAAACTGGGAGTCGCTGTAATTGCCGATGCCGGTTTGCTTGTCCGGCGTGATGTTGGTGGAATAGATGGTGCCGAACGGCATGTTGAAAGCGAAGCCGCCGGCGAAGGGCGCGCCGCCCGGCGCGGTGTGACAGGCCTGGCAGTCGGCGGCATGGGTGAGATACGCGCCGCGCTTTACCAGATCGGCGCTGGCAAGTTCGGCCGGAACGCCGGTGACGGTGGCGTCATGATAATCCGCCAGGGCCACGGTCGAGCCGCCGGCAAACGCAAGCGGGTTGCGGCCAAGGACAAGCCAGCCGGCGAAGCCAAGCCCGGCGACGACAATGATCGCGATGAGGATGCCGACGGCTCGCTTCATGGGTCAGGCCGATTTGGCGGCGGCGTTCTTGATGGCGCTGCGGATGCGGATATAGGTCCCGCAGCGGCACAGATTGCCGGCCATCGCCGCATCGATGTCGGCGTCGTCGGGTTGCGGGTTTGCATCGAGCAGCGCCGTCGCCGACATGATCTGGCCGGCCTGGCAATAGCCGCATTGCGGCACCGCGGCTTCCATCCAGGCCTGCTGAACCTTGGCGCCGTTGGGCGTACTGCCGATCCCCTCGATGGTGACGACGGCGCGGGTGCCGACGTCACCTACGGAGAGCTGGCACGACCGCACCGGCTTGCCGCCGACATGCACCGTGCAGACGCCGCACTGCGCGACACCGCAGCCATATTTGGTGCCGACCAGGTTGAGATGGTCGCGCAGCACCCATAGAAGCGGCATGTCTTCCGGCACATCGACGTCGCGCGATTGTCCGTTGATTGTAAGAGTGAGCACCGCACCCTCCCTGATCGGAATGAAGTCCACGCAACGGCGGAACGTCTTTGCCAAAAGGGTAGGGGACCGGAGCCCGGCAGGTAGGGATCCGCCGGATCACATTTAAGGCATCGCCGGCCCAGCTGGTCCGGGCAAAAGAGTGTCTATCGGGAAGTTAGAGGCGGCGGCTTCGACGGCCGCACGGCTGACGTTGAAACCTGCCGGAGCCGTTCGATGCGCGATCCTGAGCCAGCAAACCGGCCGCTCAGCTGCTCCGCGTCGCGACGAATGTCGCGGCGGCTTTCAGCAATTCCGCCTGCTCGCCATAGGGCTCGAGCAACGCATGCGCTTGGTCGATAAGGCCGTGGAGCTGGCCGCGCGCCCAGTCGGCTCCGTGCAGCGCGGCAAGCGTCGCCTTGCCGGCGGCGGCGTCCTTATTCGTCGCCTTGCCCATCTGCTTTGCGTCGGCGGTCAGGTCGAGCAGGTCGTCGGCGAGCTGGAAGGCAAGGCCGATCGCCGAGCCGAACTCGGCCAGCCTCTCGCGGTCGGCTGGAGGCGCGCCGGCGACGATCGCGCCGGCCTCGCAGGCGAAGCGGATCAGCGCGCCGGTCTTCATCGCCTGCAGCGTGATGATGCCGGCCTCGTCCGGCCGTTCGCGCTCGGCTTCGAGGTCCAGCATTTGGCCGCCGACCATGCCGCCGGCGCCGGCCGCGCGGGCAAGTGCGAGAACGAGGGTGCCGCGACGCTCGGCCGACAGCATGGTCGCTTCGTCGGCGATGATATCGAAGGCCAAAGTCAGCAACGCGTCGCCGGCGAGGATCGCGGTCGCCTCGTCGAAGGCCTTGTGCACCGTCGGCTGGCCGCGCCGCAGATCGTCGTCGTCCATGGCCGGCAGGTCGTCATGGATCAGCGAATAGCAATGCACGCATTCCAGCGCCGCCGCGACACGGAGTGCGGCCTCGTTCTCGGTCGAAAACAGCGCGGCGCTTTCCAGGACCAGAAAAGGCCGCAGCCGCTTGCCGCCGTTGAGCACGCCGTGGCGCATCGCCGCCATCAGGCGCTCAGGCCGCGCGATCTCACTGGTGAGCGGACGCGCGTCGAGGATCCGCCGCAGCTCGGTCTCGACCGCGGCGGCACGCATGAAAAGCGCGGATTCGAAGGCGATCTGGTCGTCTTTGCTCATGGCCGGAGCGGTAGCCGACACTCAGACATTGCGCAAGCAGGCTCGCGCCTTTATGCCGGAGGAGGCGAGGCACGGGTGGGGCGGCTTGACGGAACCGATCGTCGAATATGAAAGCGAAGGGCTGGACATGGCGCGACGTCGGCGCCTGAACCGCGCCGGTCTCAAGCGGCTTGGCCGGCGTTGCCTGGTCGTCGCCATCGTTTTGGCGGCCATCCCGGTCGTGCTCACCTTCCTTTACCTGCCGCCCTTCGTGCATCCGGTCTCGACGCTGATGCTGAAGGACCTCGTGACTTTTTCCGGCTACGACCGGCGCTGGGTGTCGATCGACGACGTGGCGCCGGTGCTGGCGCATTCGGTGATCATGTCGGAGGACGGGCAGTTCTGCTTCCACCGCGGCGTCGACCTCGGCGAATTGCGTGGCGTGGTCGACGACGCGCTGGCCGGCGAGGCGACGCGCGGAGCCTCCACCATCACCATGCAGACGGTGAAGAACCTTTTCCTGTGGTCGCGGCCATTGGGTAGCGTGCGCAAGGTCGTCGAGCTGCCGCTGGCCGTCTATTTCGATGCGGTGATGTCGAAGCGGCGGATCATGGAAATCTATCTCAACATCGCCGAATGGGGGCCGGGCATCTACGGCATCGAGGCAGCCGCCCAACACCATTTCGGCGTCTCGGCCAAGCAGTTGTCGCGAAGGCAGGCGGCGCTGCTTGCCGTCAGCCTGCCCAACCCGATCGCGCGCAATCCCGCCAAGCCGGGGCCGGGCCTGCGGCGGCTGGCCTCGCTGATC
Organism: Mesorhizobium sp. B3-1-8; assembly: GCF_006439495.1. NCBI lineage: Bacteria > Pseudomonadati > Pseudomonadota > Alphaproteobacteria > Hyphomicrobiales > Phyllobacteriaceae > Mesorhizobium > Mesorhizobium sp. B3-1-8. The sequence goes on along the minus strand of NZ_VFTK01000059.1, from coordinate 127 downwards.
GAGCGGCGCGCGAGCAGGTCGGGTGCGTATGTGGGCTGCCTGGATTAAGGCCTGTTGATATTCAGGATTCCACATCGGGCTTGATCATGATTCAAGCTTCGGATGGAACGATTCGTGCTGACTGACG
>NZ_VFTK01000058.1:0-27062 GCF_006439495.1 Mesorhizobium sp. B3-1-8 | reverse complement strand
GCGCAACGGCGCAGAATTCTGAACCGTTGCAACGCGTTGATGTAACGGCATGGATTCCAGGGTCTGCGCGCGTCGCTTCGCTCCTTGCTCCGCCCGTGGATGACGAAGGCGTGCGATGCCCGATTCTTCAACGGAGCGGCCTTCCCTGGAGCACTCCTCTCCGGCCGCCTCCAGAAGAAATCCTAATCCGCGTCGGCCACCATCTGCCCGCCGCCCAGCCAGGCGCGCCACTGGCGCTCGTCGCCATGGAAGACGTTGAGGTCGATGCGGCCGCTGACGCCATGCGACAGGCCGGAGCCCGAATACTGCCAGAACAGCCACCTGCGGCCAGGATAAACCTTCGTCGGATGCGCCGCCACCGCGCGCAGCCAGAAGGGATAATCCTGGAAGGCGCCGCGCAGATTGTCGCGATAGAAGTCGGGGCTGGTGTAGATGATGGGCCGCTGGCCGTAGTGGCGCTCCAGCTTGTCCATGAACACCTGCATCTTCTCCAGCACCTTTTCGCGCGAAGGCCGCCGCTTGCAGGAGGAATCGCCGTTCCACTCGACGTCGATGACCGGCGGCAGCGCGCCGTCGACCTTCGGCACGTTGCGGATGAACCAGTCGGCCTGCTCGCCGGCGGTGCGGCACCAGTAGAAGAAATGATAGGCGCCGCGCTTCAGCCCGGCGGCATCGGCGTTGCGCCAATTCTTCATGAACATCGGGTCGAGATGATCGCCGCCGTCGGTCGCCTTGATATAAGCGAAGTTGGCGCCCTGGGCGCGCAGCTTCTGCCAGCTGATGTTGCCCTGCCAGCGCGAGACGTCGACGCCGTGAACGGCAAGATGGCGAGGTGAAGAGCGGCCGAAATTGATCGGCTTCGCGTCGCGGAACGCATAACGGGTGACCGGGCCGGCGAGCATAGCAGGCGCCGCGCGCGACAGCCGCTTCGGCGGCGAGACGAGCGCTGCCTCCTGCACCGGCGGCTCGACGCTGTCCGGCAATTCGGTCGCGGGAAAATTCACCGTCTCCTCCTCGGCAAGGCCGAAGGGGCGAGTGTCCTCGTCGCCGGGGCTCGCGTTACCCTCGTCGAGCAACGGCGCTGGCGGCTTGATGCGCGCGGCGCCCGACATCGACGCGGTCTCGACGGTTCTTTCGGTGACCGCGGTCCTCGCGCCCTTCGATACGGGCGCGCTCGGCCGCACGACCGAGCTCGTCGTCTCGTTGGACGGCATCTGCAAGGCATCGACGCCCGGCGTGGACGAGCAGCCGGCAAGGCAAAGCGATGCGAGCACGAAACTGACGACGCCAAGAATCCGCATCTTTGACCTGTACGCAAAACAAAACAGACCGAAGGCAGGAACAGCGCCGCCGGAACCCCCATTCCTAATGAGAAATTACCAACAAAGTTTGAATCAAAATTTACTTTTGGCGCGACCGGATGATTCGGAGCAGCGCCGAAGGGAGCTTCTCGGCTAGCGCCTGAACACGCCGATCATCGGCCCGAGATTCCAGAAATCGTCGTTGCGGCCGATCGCGGGCGCATAGAGGCTCGAGATCGAGCCGTCGAGGAAGAGCGCGTTCGGGCAGCCGAGCTGGTCGCGGAAAAGCCGCGCGAATTCGTGAAAGGTCACGACATCGTCCGAGATCGCGAAGACCGCGACCCCGTCAGCGCGCACGCCAACGCCGTCGCGGATCTTGCGCGAGGTGCCGTCGTAACGGAATTTCGGATGCAGCTTGCCGTCGACGACCAGCATCGGCCCGGACTGCGTAGCGTAATCCACGCGCGGCGGACGCTTGAGGTAGTCCTTGGTCGCGCGAACGCCGGCCTTGCCGGCGCTGAGATAGAAGATGCCGTTGGGCTGCATGGAGAAATTGCCGGACCCCGATCCGGTCTTCGCCGACGTGATCTGCTCGCCGCGTTCGACATAGAGCCCGACCGGCGCGAGGTTCGGATGATACATGCCGGCATTGATGCCGAAGAGCAGGGTACGCCCCGTCGCCTGCTGCGCGCTGCGCAGATTATGCAGCGACCGGTAGAAATCGCCGTCCTTGTTCTTCCAGAACAGCTCGATGGAAAAATGCTCCGGATCGGCTTCGCAGACCAGATAGGCCGCGTTCTCGAAGGTCTGGTTGCGGCAGGGCGGCAGCGCCGCCAGCCATTGGCCAATGCCCATGCCGGCGCCGATTGCCGCCGGCGCCGCCGATTTCACCAGCGTCGCCAGCAACAGCAAGGATTGCAGCAGAGTCACAAGATCCATCAGCGCACCCGAGCGTCGGCGTCGATACAGCGGATTGGGTCGAGACCTCTAATGCATGTCGCGCAAAAGTGGCCTCGGTTTTGCGACAACGACATGCATCAAGCAACGGCCTAAAGCGCGTCGCGTGAATCCGTTTCGACGCGACGCGCTTTAGACAAGCCAGCCAGTGGCGACCCCGATCAGCAGCACCACGCCGAGCAGGCCGCGATAGATGACGAACGGCCAGGCGGAGAAGCGCTCGAGCACCCGCATCAGCCCCCATATCGCGAAGAAGGCCGAAATCGAGGCGACGACGAGGCCGACGGCCAGGATCGACCAGCCATGCGCGTCGAGATGCACCTTGTGCAGTTCATAGAGCTCCTTGAGGCCGGCCAGCGCGATGGCCGGCAAGCCGAGCAGGAACGACAGGCGCGCCGCCTCCGGCCGGGCAAAGCCCAGCCCCATCGCCGCCGTCAGCGTCGAGCCCGAGCGCGAGACGCCGGGAATAAGCGCGCCGACCTGGGCGATGCCCACCAGCAGCGCGTCGAGGATCGATGCCTGGCGCAGCACGAGCTTGTGGCTGGCGAAGATTTCGGCGAGCGCCAAAAGGATCGCCATGGCGATGCAGGCCCAGCCGATGACGGCGAGCCCGCGCAAGGGCGAATTGCAGGCGTTGAGCACGCCGGAAAGCGCAAGGCCGGCAATGACGATCGGGACGGTGGCAAGCACGATGCTGATCGCGAGGCGGAAATAGCGATCGCCGAAATCGCGGCGCGAGATCGCCGACAGCGATCCGAAGACCACGTCCCTGACATCGCTCCAGAAATAGCTGATCACCGCCGCCAGCGCCGCCAGCTGCATGGCGGCAGAGAAGGCCGAGCCGGGGTCCTGCCAGCCCAGCACGGCCGGCACGATGCGCATGTGCGCCGTGGATGAGATCGGCAGCAATTCGGTGATGCCTTGCACGATGCCGAGGAACGCCACCTTGGCGTAACCCAGGCCGACAAAGCCGGTATCCAGTCCTTGCGTGCAGACGTCGGTCATCCCGGTCCTTTCCCCGTGCCCCGGCCGTCATCCGGGGCAAAAAGTGAATCGTCATCGAAAGCCCATCGAGGACAGGCTTAGCCTCACGACAGCGTGATTCCAACTCACGGATTTGTAAGGTGCCGCTAATCCTGCTTGACAACAGGCGACAGCATATTATTCTCCACTAATCTTACACTGTAAGGCAAATCGGAGGAGCATCCCCATGTCGACCGCCGCCCTCTCGGAACTGCAGCCAGTCGTGCCGCCGCAAACGCACGTCCCGGACATCGGGATCGAGCCGGTGTCGCGCGATTTCAGCCGCGCCATCGAACGCGCCGAAGTTGCTGCCTGGCTCGACCTTTACGAGGCGGCGCCCGCGGATTTCGCGGCACGGCAAGGCTTGTCGATCGCCAAGGACGGCGACCTTGTCTGGACCACCTGCACGACGATCCCGTTCATCCATTTCAACTGCGTGAAGAATATCGGCGTCGATGGCCCGGCGACGGAAGAACAGGTCGATGCGCTGCTCGCGCACTACCGCGCGGCCGGCATCGTGCGACCGTGGTTCTATACCAATCCGCACACCGAGCCGTCGCGGCTGAGATGCTGGCTGGAAGCGCGCGGGATGCAGCAGCAAAGCGGCTGGGAGCGCATCTTTCGCGACGCGACGCCGCTGCCGGACGAGCCGCTTTTCCCGGGCGACCCGCTGATCCCAGTCGACGATCTGGCGATCGAGGAGGTCACACCCAAGACAGCTTCGGAATGGGCTTCTTTCATCGATGCCAAATACAGGCTTCCCACCTCGCCCTGGCTCACGGCGCTTGTCGGTCGTAAGGGCTGGCGTCATTACATGCTGAAACGCAAGGGCGCGGTCGCCGCCGTGCGCTCGCTGTTCATCTCAGACGGCGCCGCCTGGAGCGGCATCGACGCCCCAGTGCCGGGAATCATGGCGCCGAGCTTCGATCTTGATGCCATGCTCGGCGAAAGGCTGGTTCGCGACGGCATCGCTGCCGGCGCGAAACTGTTTGTCGCCGACATCGAGGCGCCGCGCCCCGACCGCGACGGACCGGCCTATCGCAACTACGACCGGCTCGGCTTCAGGCTCGCCTATTTGCGCAGCCACTACAGTTACTTACCCGCGAATTCGAGCTGACCATTTCGGCGGAGTTGCCTCAACGGTACAACCACTGCTTCAGGCAGCTTCTTGCCACAACATGCGCTGGCGGCACCGAAGCCTGGTCGATGCGAGAATCCTCGCCCGCCCTGTCGCGAGCCTTTTCCAGAAGCAGGCGAAGCTCGGCGGGGCGCACGCGGTCGCGCGCCATCACGAGCTGGACCATCGGGTCGTTCAAAAGCTCGTCCAGGGTGTTGATGCTCTCGCTCATCCGTCGCCTCCTCGATGCCTTCCCGCATGGCGCTTAGATAGGCAGCCAATGATGGCCCGCCAATGACGCTTTGCCGGCTATCTCGTGAATCCAAGATGAAATTTTTGTGCAGGCCTGCGTCGCAATGACTCAGGCCGGCGGCGCGCCTTCATGTTGCGGCAGGCCATCGTCAAGCATCAGCCAGGGCTGCTTCGAAGCAGTCCAGAAATGCATGTCGGGCTTGAACAGCGACGGATCGTCGAGCGAGCCGGACGTGACGCCGAGAATGCCCCTGGAGTCGCGGCGCGAAAACATCGTCGTGCCGCACACAGGACAGAAGCCGCGCTGGAGGTCGGGCGTGGAATTGATCGTCGCCACCGGCCCCTCGATCGTCACATCGTCGATGCGGAACAGAAGCCGCGCGTTGAAGGCGGCGCCGATCGCCTTCTGGCAGATCCGGCAATGGCAAACCCGTTCGTTGACCGGCTCGGCATCGGCCCGATACCGCACCGCGCCGCACAAGCAACCGCCCTCATACTTCGCCATGATAAGCATCCTGTTCGCGAGTATCGGAACGCTCTAGCCGCCGGCATGGCGGCGTCAATCAAAAAGCTTTGATGGGACGCGATCGCTAACGGTGATAGGCCGGCCCCGGACGAGAAATCAATGGCGCTTGGCCTGGACGAGATAGGCGTCGATCGTGGTCTCGCCCAGCCATTTGGCGGCTTCGAGCCGGTGCAGCCCCTCGACCAAGACGTGACGCTTGCCGTCGTGCCGCACCTGGATCGGCGTCTTCATGCCGTTTTCGAGAATATCCTCGGCGAGATGGCGCACGGTTTCGGGGTGCAGCGTCTTGCGGCGCGCCGTCGGCACGTAGATGTCGTCGACCTTGACCTTTTGCACCCGCAGCATGCCGGCTCCCCGTGGGAAATCTTGCGCCAGGGTCTGTCGAGATTCAGGTCAGGCCGAGCCGGGAAAGGCGGTTCCCGAGAACCGGAGCGGAGCGTACTTGAAGTACGTGAGCACCGGAAGCGCGGGAAATTGCCATTCGCAGGCCGGCCTCGCCTGAAATATCGATGGACCCTAGGATGAGATAGTCCGTTTGCCGGACATCGCCAAGCGCAAGTGCGGGCTGGCCCGACGCTTTCCATTTGACGCTTGGCCGGCCGATGGTCTCAATGGCGGCCTCGTGATCTCAGGTGTTCCTTGACGCAACTGCCCACCGAATTCCCCGATTTCGGGCTGACGCCCGAGCAGCGCCGCGAGGCGGTGCGCGGCCATTACTACGAATGGCCGGGCATGGATGGCTCGAGCGGCGAGATCTGGTGCTACAGCGGCCGCTTTTCCTATCGCCCGGGCGAAACGGTGACGTTGCATGTGAGTTCGACGGCGCCGCAATTCGGCATGGTCATCGTCCGCGATGGCGGCAACGAGACCAAGGTCTTCGAGAAGACAGGCCTGTCGGCGCGCTGGCAGGACACGCCCGACCAATGCTCGGTCCAAGGCTGCGGCTGGGAGGCGTCGTTCGAATTCCGTGTCGGCGACGATTGGCCGTCAGGCGCCTATCGCGTGACGCTCTCGGCCGAGGGCCGTGGCGGCAAGCCGATCCACAGCCAACATCTCTTAATCGTCATACCCCTGCCCGGACGCAAGCCCGGTCGCCTGCTGCAGGTCGCCGCCACCGGCACGTGGCTCGCCTACAACACATGGGGCGGCTCGAACCACTATCAGGGCATCACCGGCGCGAACCGCGACCAATACGCGACGATGGTGTCGACGCAGCGTCCCTGGTGCCGCGGCTTCATCGTGCTGCCCAAGGATGCGCCGCGCGTGCCGCTCGAAGTCGCGGTGCCGCCGAAGGCCGTGCCGCGTTACCCGCATATGGAATGGGCTTTCGCCACCGGACATTCGAAGAAATACGCCTCTTCCGGCTGGGCGAGCTATGACAGCCATTTCTTCCGCTTCGCCGAGCGCGCCGGCTATGCGGTCGACCTTGCCAGCCAGCACGACTTGCATTTCTTACCCGAAATCCTCGATGGTTATGACTGCGTCGTCTTCGTCGGCCACGACGAATACTGGACCTGGGAGATGCGAGACGCGGTCGACACCTATGTGACCAGCGGCGGGCATGCGGCGCGCTTCGCCGGCAATTTCATGTGGCAGACGCGGCTGGAGGACGAGGGCCGCCGCCAGGTTTGCTATAAATACAAGGCGCGCGCGCAAGATCCCGCCTATCGCGGCGGCGATGTCACCCGCGCCACCAATTCCTGGGAAGCGCCCGAGATCGGCCGTCCGGGCAGCGCCACCTTCGGCCTCAATGCGACGCGGGGCGTCTATGCCGGCTGGGGCGGCTGCGCGCCGCGCGGCGTGCGCGGCTTTCCCGTCTACCGTCCAGAGCACTGGGCCTTCGCCGGCACCGGCATCTATTATGGCGACCTGCTCGGCGCCGACGGCCATGTCTATGGCTATGAGGTCGACGGTCTCGATTTCGAGATCCGCGGCGGCCTGCCCTACCCGACTGAAACCAGCGGCGCGCCGGATGGCTTGCAGGTGCTGGCTGTCGGCATGGCGAGCCAGGTCGAGGAGAGCGCCGACATCCCGATCGAGGACCAGTTCCTCACCGACGAGGACGGACGCTTCACCGCCGAAACCTTGTTCGGCGAGGCCAGCGACGCCAATCTCGACAAGGTCAAGCGCGGCAACGGCATGATCGTCAATTTCCCGCGCGGCAAGGGCGAGGTGTTCCATGCCGGAAGCTGCGAATGGGTCGCCGGCCTGCTAAGGCAGGACGCGATGGTCGAACGCGTGACCAAAAATGTTCTCGACCGCTATCTCGGAAAGTCCTGACATGTCGAAGCTGCAAGCCAAGCCCTCGCCCGAAATCGAAACGCGGCCGCCATCGCATCTGTTCTATCTGTCCAGCCTGCGCCGGCCGCTCGTCGATCGCGCCGAGGGCATCTATTTCTGGACGCAGGATGGGCGCCGCTTCATCGACGGCTCGAGCGGACCGATGGTCGCCAATATCGGTCATTCCAACCGCAACGTGCTCGACGCCATGAAGCGGCAGATGGACAAGACCACCTTTGCCTACCGGCTGCATTTCGAGAACGAGCCGGCCGAGGACCTGGCACGGGAACTGGCCGGAAAGCTTCCCGAAGGCATGGACCGCATCTTCTTCGTTTCCGGCGGCTCGGAAGCGACCGAATCCTGCATCAAGCTCGCCCGGCAATGGGCGGTCGCCACCGGCCAGCCCAAGCGCTGGAAGGTGATCACCCGCTTCCCGTCCTATCATGGCGGCACGCTGGGCTCGCTTTCCGTCACCGGCGACGATGCGCTCGCCGAAACCTTCACGCCGATGATGAAGGCGATGCCGGCAGTGCCTGCGCCCACAGCCTGGCGCGACCGCGACAACCTGACGATGGAACGGCGCGGCATCCGCTATGCCGACATGCTGGAGGAGAAGATTCTCGCCGAAGGCCCGGAAAGCGTTTTAGCCTTCATCATGGAACCGATCGGGGGCGCGGCAACGGCTGCCCTTGTCGCGCCCGACAGCTATTATCCGCGCATCCGCGAAATCTGCGACCGCTACGGCATCCTTCTGATCCATGACGAGGTGATGAGCGGCGCCGGCAGGACAGGCAAGTTCCTCGGCGGCGACCACTGGAACTGCCGGCCTGACATCGTCGCACTCTCGAAGGGACTGGGCTCGGGCTACGCGCCGCTCGGCGCTCTGGCAGCACCCATGCGCCTGGTCGAGCCGCTGCTTGCCTCGGGCGGCTTCCAGCATGGGCACACCTATGCCGGCAATCCGCTCGCCTGCGCCGCCGGCCTCGCCGTGCTTGGCGAGATGGACCGGCTCGATCTCATCGCCAACGCCGCCGCCATGGGTGACGTGCTGATGGCGGAGTTGAAGGGCTTGCAAAAGCGCTTCCCCTTCATCGCCGACGTGCGCGGCAAGGGCCTGCTCACCGGCGCCGAAATGGTCGCCGATCCGGAGACGCTGAAGCCGATCGACCCGGCCAGCAAGGCGATGCAGCGCCTGCTCGACCACGCCTATGCGCGCGGCCTCATCATCTATGGCCGCAAGGTCAAGGGCGGTGTCGACGGCGACAATTTCATGGTGGCGCCGCCGATGATCATTACAGTCGAGCAGATCGCCGAGATGATCGCCATCATCGGCGACTCGCTGGAGGCGCTGGCGGAGGAACTCGATCTGCCGGTGGAAGGCTGAGGCCGGGCAACGTTTGAGCCATCCTGAGATGTTTGCGATCGTTCGCACCCCCCTCTGCCCTGCCGGACATCTCCCCCGCAAGGGGGGAGATCAGCCGTGTTTTTCGCTTTCGCCATTTTTCAGCGCTGCAGAATTGGCGGCAAGGCCAAAACTGCCAATCTCCCCCCATGCGGGGGAGATGTCCGGCAGGACAGAGGGGGGTGCCTGGGCGCCGTATTTGTCGTGAGCACGATTGTCCTCCGCCCCGGCACCATTGACGATGTCGAAACCATCCACGCCGCCCTGCTGCGCCTCGGCACCCACATCGGCGCGCATCAGGAAATCACCTCGACACCCGACGACCTCCGCCGCTACGGCTTCGGCGAAAAGCCCGCTTTCTCGACCCTGATCGCCGAGATCGACGGCGAGTTCGCCGGGCTTTGCCTGTATTTCCCGATCTTCTCGACCTGGATGGGCCGACCCGGCGTCTATGTGCAAGACCTTTATGTCGAGGATCGTTTTCGCGGCCGCCGGGTCGGCGAAAAGCTGCTTCGACGCGTAGCCAAGGAATGCCGCGCGGCGGGCGGCGCCTATCTGAGGCTGTCCGTCGATACCGACAACGAGACCGCCAAGGCCTTCTACGAAAGACTGGGCATCGGCTGGTCGAGCTACGAGCAGGTGCAGAAGATCGTCGGCGACGCCTTTTTCGCCTTTGCCGATATGCCGGAGGAATGACGATGAAAACCTTCTACGCCGAAGAGCAGAAACGCCACGATCCCAAGGCTTTCCTCTCCAGCGGCGCGCCGCAGCCCAACCCGGAAAAGCCGGAACGGGTCGAGAGATTATTAGCCGGCGCAATATCGGCCGGGTTGACGGTCGAACGTCCAGGGAATCATGGGCTTGGACCGATCGCGGCGGTGCATACGCCCGAATATCTCGACTTCCTCGAGCACATTTTTCCGCGCTGGCAGCGCATCGAAGGCGCCTCGGCGGAAGTCATCCCGAACATCCACCCGATCGCCCGCAACGGCTCCTATCCCGCCTCGGCTGTCGGCCAGGCCGGCTACCACATGGCCGACACTGCCTGCCCGATCTCGGCCGAGACCTGGAACAGCGCGCTGTGGAGCGCCTGGAGCGCGGTGGAGGCCGCTGAAGCGGTGATGGCTGGAGCACCGTCGGCCTATGCGCTGTGCCGTCCGCCGGGCCATCACGCCTTCGCCGATGTCGCCGGCGGCTTCTGCTTCATCAACAATTCGGCCGTCGCCGCACAGGTGCTGAGCAAGAGCGCTGCGCGCGTCGCCATCCTCGATGTCGACCTGCACCACGGCAACGGCACGCAAGGCATCTTCTACGCCCGCCCCGACGTGCTGACCGTCTCGCTGCACGCCGATCCGGTGCGCTTCTACCCGTTCTTCTGGGGACATGCCGACGAGCGCGGCGAAGGCCCCGGCCTCGGCTACAATCTCAACCTGCCGCTGCCGCGCAAATCCGGCGACGCAGCCTTTCTCGAAGCGCTTGCCGCAGCCTTCCAGCGCATCCGCGCCTTCGCGCCGGAAGCGCTGGTCGTCGCACTCGGCCTCGACGCATTCGAGGGCGATCCGTTCGGCGGCCTGTCGGTGACGACGCCGGGCTTCTCGCGCATCGGCGAAGCGATAGCCGGACTTGGCCTGCCGACGGTCATCGTCCAGGAAGGCGGCTATCTCTGCGACGCGCTTGGCGACAACCTCACCGCTTTCCTGACCGGCTTCGGCGACAAGCAGGGTTAGACAGCCTTAGAAATGCTGTTGCCGCAGCATCGCGATCACGCGGTGCACGCTTTCCAGCGTCTCTTCGATCTCGGCCGCCGTGTTGTAATGCGCGATGCCGATGCGCACGACGCCCTGCTCGGCGGGTATGCCGAGCTGGTGGACGACCTCCCACGCATAGTTGTGGCCTGACCACAGGAAGATGTTTTCGGCGTTCATCTGCCGCACGATCGTTTCCGGCTCGATGCCTTCGACGGTGAAGGAAATGGTCGGCACCCGCTCGGTAAGCCGTTCCGGATCGGTGATGCCATGGATGATCAGGCCTTCGATATCGGACAGACCTTCGATCAGTTGCCAGGCCAGCGCGTTCTCGTAAGCGATCGACACCTCGAAGGCCTTGGCGATCCGCTGCCGCCGCGAGCCGTCCTCGCCGGCGGCAGCGCCGAGATCTGCAAAATAGTCGATTGTCGCCGTCAGTCCGGCCATCAGCTCGATCTGCGGCGTGCCAAGCTCGAACCGCTCGGGCAGGACGTTCGAAGAGCAGCGGCATTTGTAGGGCTCGAGACCGTCGAGGACGTCGCGGCGGCCCCACAATATCCCCATATGCGGCCCGAAGAATTTATAGGCCGAGCAGATCAGGAAATCGCAGCCGAGTTCCTGCACGTCGATCAGCCCGTGCGGCGCGAATTGCACAGCATCGACATAGACCAGCGCGCCGGCCTGCCTGGCGATCGCCGTCAGCGCTTTCGCGCGATTGATCGAGCCAGTGAGGTTCGAGGCATAGTTCAACGCGACAAGGCGCGTTTTGTCCGAAAGCAGCGCCTTGAGCGCCGCCTCCTCCACCTGCCAGCTCCGCTCGTCGAACGGCAGGAAGCGCACGACCAGGTCGAAATCCTCGGCAAGTTGCAGCCATGGCGAAACATTGCCCTCGTGGTCCATGCGCGTGACGACGATCTCGTCGCCGGCCTTCATCGTGCGGCCGAGCGTGCGCGACATGTGGTAGGTCAGCGTCGTCATGTTGGCGCCGATGACGATCTCCTCGGCGCTCGCGGCATTGAGGAAATCGGCCATCGCCGCATGCGCCTCGTCGACCACTTGCTGCGCCGCGAGCGTCGTTGCGAAGAAACCGCCGAGATTGGCATTGGTCGACAGCAGGCAGCGCGACACCGCCTCCGCCACCGCCAGCGGCACCTGCGTGCCGGCGGGATTGTCGAGATAGATGCGCCGGCGCCCGTCATCGGCCAGCGAAAGCGCCGGAAATCTGCCGCGCACGGCCTCGATCGGAAACTCTGCCATCGTGTCCATCCCCTTGTTTTTTAACGATTCGCGATCACGGGCACGGATTGCCGACACGCTGATGGATGGCGTCGACCGCCTTCTGCATCTCTTCCGTCCAGCTGACGTCGGCCGAGGACAGCGCCATATCGAGCTGCGCGATCGTGGTCGCGCCGACGATGTTCGCGGTCACGAAGGGCCGGCTCGCCACATAGGCGTTGGCGAAAAGTGCTGGCTCCATGCTGAAGGAGCGCGCCAGCTCGGTGTATTCCAGCAGCACTTCCGCCGCATTCGGCGTCTCGTAGCGCTGGCCGCGATTGAAGAGCTGCGAGCGCGAGCCCTGCGGTCGCGCGCCATGATTGTATTTGCCGGTGAGATAGCCCTGTGCAAGCGGCGAATAGGGAAGAAACGCGATCTCCTCGCGCTCGCAGACCTCGGCAAGGTTCACCTCGAAGGTGCGGTTGACGAGGCTGTAAGCGTTCTGCAGCGAGGCGATGCGCGGACCCGCGCCCTTTTCCGCTTCGAAGACGAAGCGCATGACGCCCCAGGAGCTTTCGTTCGAGAGGCCGAGATGGCGTATCTTGCCCGCCCTCACCAGTTCCTCGAAGACGGAGAGCGTTTCGGCAATCGGCGTCTCGTCTCCCGGAGCGCCTGCCGCATCCGCGCGCCGCGCCACTGCCCCAACGCGCGTCGGATTCGAGCCCCACGGAATGTCTCGGTCCGGCCAGTGGATCTGATAGAGGTCGATATAGTCGGTGCCGAGCTTGGCCAGCGATTTCTCGACCGCGTCGAAAATGTCGGCGCGCACCAGCTTCGACGGACGATCGCCCCGGAACCACGCGTTGGCGGTGCGGCCGACGACCTTCGAGGCGAGGATGACCTTGTCGCGGTTGCCGTTGGCCTTCATCCAGCTGCCGATGGTCTTCTCGGTTCGCCCTTGCGTCTCCGCCTTGGGCGGGATCGGGTAAAGCTCGGCCGTGTCGATGAAATTCACCCCGCGCGAGAACGCCAGATCCATCTGCGCATGGCCTTCGGCCTCGCTGTTCTGCTGGCCCCACGTCATCGAACCGAGACAGATTTGCGAAACAAGGAGATCGGTCCGACCGAGGCGGCGTTTATGCATGGAATGTCTCCGGCGGGAGTTTTTGCGCGAGCTGCGCGGGGAGGAAGTTCAAGCATAAAGCAAAGGCCGGAGTTTCTCCAAGCCCGCTGTCTTCGACTTTTGAGTGAATTGCGCGGCTAGCGGCGCGCCCCGGCCAGCGCCCGCCGCTTGGCCTCGTCGATCAGCATATTGGCCACCTGCATGCGGATCATGGCGCGCTGGCGCAGATGCGGCGCGACCCGGTCCGGATGGTTGGCGAAGGCGAAGTTACGGCGGATGCGGCCGAGATCGGCGTTCTTGGCGGGGCGGTCGAGGCCGAGCTCGCCGGCAATCGCTTCGGGATCGATCGGCGGCAGCTTTTCCTCCGGCCGGTGCTCTTCGCCGGCAAGAGCCAGTTTCGCCTGGTCGAGAAGTGCCGCGAACTCGGCCGCAAGGTCGGCGCCTTGCTCGCGATATTCGGCGGCGACGCTCTCGCTGGCGACCTTGATGCGGCCGGAATGCAGTTCATCGGCCACGGACAGATAGTCGAACGGGATAGAGGGCCGGGCGCCCTCGTCCTCGCCTTTCTCCGAGGCGACGATCAGGTCGTCGAGCAACGAAGCGAAATCGAGCTTGTTCCCGGTGCCGATCTCAACCTCCCTGTCGTGACGGCGTGCATTGATGCCGCCAAACATAGGAGCCTCTCGTTAAAAATGAATGCTGGCGATGCTAACAATTGCCGCTTTTCCGCCCGGCAAGACGACATCGGAAAATAAAAAAGCCGGACTGCTCTTCGTGCAGTCCGGCAAGATCGCCAGGAGTGGCGAGGAAAAGCCAGCCATGTGCCGGCACGAGTGCGTACGGTCGAGCCCACCGAAAAGTTTCACGGAAAATCGATTGTGGCGGAAAAAATTCCGTGCGGCATGGCAGCCATGCAATTGCTGCACTGCACAATTTTAACAAATCACCTATATCGTGATGTCGGGAGGACCAACAGGGGCAACTGAGTCATGGGGTTCTTCACTGAAATGTTCGCTCGGCCACGGCCGCAGGAACACCAGCGTTACCGCTCGGCGCTCGCGCTTCTGAACGCGATGAGCAATGCGGACCGCGCCGATATCGGCATCAAGCCGGCGGATTTTCCGCGCATCGCGCGCGAGATGTCGATCCGCTGAGCTGAACCAAAGAGGTTTCCCAGGACGCCTGGGAAACCTCCAAGCCATCCAAAGGTCAGCGATTTCCGAGGAAAGTTTGCTTGCCGAGCGGCACGCCATTGTGGCGCAGGATGTCGTAGGCGGTTGTGACGTGAAAATAGAAATTCGGCGTCGCCACATGCAGCAGGTACTGCAGGCCGGGTAGCGTGGCTTCGCGCCCGCCGAGCCTTAGTTCGACCGTCCTGTCTTCCGATCCTTCCAGATCGGCCGCCGCGAATGTCGCCAGATGATCGAGCGCCTTGGTGATCCGGGCCTGCAGCTCGGCAAAGCTCGCTTCATTGTCCTCGTATTTCGGCACCTCGCGGCCGGCCAGCCGCGACGGCGCGCCCTTGGCATGGTCGGTGGCGATCTGGACCTGCCTGGTCAGCGCGAACATGTCGGGCGCCAACCGCGCGGTGAGGAACACTTGCGGATCGATCTTGCGCTCGCCGGCATTCTGCTCCGCCGCCGTCAAGACGCTGGCCAGCGCTTTCAGCCTGGCCGAAAACACGCCCACCGATATGTCGTACATGGAAATGGTCACGGGGTATCTCCCACGCGGCCCCAGCGCCGCGGGCCGTGAACTAGCGCCTCCCGCCACGATTCTTCAAGCGGCCCTGCCCATGGCGTCACCGCGCCGCCGCAATCGCCGTGGTAGTATTTTCGTTACCGAGCGGAGGATTCGATGAAAAGAGCCACTTTCGCAGCGATTGTCTTTTTCTCACTGGCCGGCTTCACACATTCCGCGCCTGCGGCGGATGCGCCCTATATCGACGACCGATCAAGCGCCGATGCGGTCGTCCGCTCGCTTTATAGCGCTATCAACCGCCACGAATTCGCCCGCGCCTGGGGTTATTTTGGCGATACGAAGCCGGCAAAGGATTTCAACGCCTTCGTCAAGGGTTACGACGGCACCGGCAGCGTCGAAGTCAAGACTGGCGCCGTCTCGGAGGACGGCGCTGCCGGCAGCATCTATTACAGCGTCCCGGTCGCCATCCAGGCGACCGACAAGAAGGGCGACGCCAAGGTCTTCGCCGGCTGCTACACGGTCCGCCAGGTCAATGCGCAGATCCAGGAACCGCCCTTTCAGCCGATCTTCATCGACAAGGGCGCCCTGAAACCCTCGACCGAGGATTTCAACAGCGCCGTGCCGGCTAGCTGCGGCGACGGTCCGCCGCCGCCGAAGAAGGACGCAGCGCTGGAGCAGGCCAAGAAGGCCTTCCTCGCCACCTATGGCGACCAGTGCGACAAGCAAGATCCGGACGGCAAGCCGATCGGCGAGCCCGAGGCTCATTCGATCCATTACAGGGACAAGGACGCCCAGCCCAACGACCCGGAGCGCGAGACGCGGCTGTTCCGCTTCTTCTGCTCGATGGCCGCCTACAACGAGACGGCGGTCTACTACGTCGCCGACGACGTCAACGGCGTCTCACAGTTGCAGTTCACCGAGCCGGAGCTCGACATCCGCTACGAGAACAACAACAGCGAAGGCAAGGTCGAATCGATCCACATCATCGGGTTCAAGACCAGCGGCTGGGCGACCAACTCGGACTATGACGACAACACAAAAACCATCACCACATCCGACAAATGGCGTGGTGTGGGGGATGCCTCGTCATCGGGAACCTACCTGTTTCGCAATGGCGATTTCTCGCTCGTCCAGTATGACGTCGATGCATCCTATGACGGCGAGCAAAATCCGCAGACCGTCATCGATTACAACACGGCGCCTTGAGCCTCGCGGAAGAGTCAGGGCGCCTTCGTCAGCATCCAGTTGAGCGTGCCGCGCCAGTCGACCATGCGGATCGGCGTGCCGTGCGTGCCGGTCTCGAAGCGCACGAAGCGGGTCGGATAAGACTTCCTGGCGAGGATTGAGCGGAAGAAGGCTTCCTGCTTCTCCACCGGGAAGACCACGTCATGGCTGCCCTGGCCGAAGAACACCGGCACGCGGCGCCTGAAGGCGGGGCTGGTGAGGAAACTGTCGTCCCATAGCGAACCGAGCAGCAGCAGGCCGTTGACGCGGCCGCCCGTATCCTTGCGCGCGGCGAGCTTCCAGCAGATCATGCCGCCCATCGAGCCGCAGGCGACGAAGATTTTCGCGCCCGGCGATTGCTCCGCATAGCGATCGATCAACGCCGCGACCTGCGCCGCGCCCTTGTCGCCGAAATCGGGGAAATCGGGCGAAAGATAGAGACCGTTGTTGGCGGCCATCAGGTTCTTGATGCGGTTGAAATTGCCGCCGAAGGTGAAGTCGTCAACGCCTTGCTTGCGGCTGCCGCCCTGTCCGTGCAGGTAGAGCACGATGATGGAAGCGCCTTGCGTCCTGCCGACCGCGACATGCCTGATATCGCCGGCGTCGGTCTTCAGCATCAGGTCCTGCTGCACCTTGCGCACCCTGGGGTCGGTATATTGCGCATGCACGCGCCTTTCCGGCACCTCGTCGCGCTGGTTGATGTCGCGCATTTCGCGATAGTCGAGGACGGTGTAGGCGCCGTTATCGCTCGTCGACAGCGTCGCCGGATAAGCGAACAGATCGTCCTTGAACGATTTTAGCGAAAGCGTTTGCCCCTCGGCGGCCGAAAGGGAAAGCGCTGTCGCGGCGATCAGGGCGAAGAAAAGTCGGAAACGGAAAGCCATGCCGAGAGCCATGCGAAATTCGGCTCCGCTTTGTCAATCCTGCAGAACGCCGCCCGCCCCTTCCAGCGCCTCGCGCGTGTCGACATCGATCGAGGCGCCCTGCCCGATCTCGACATCGATGACGTCGAGACCCTCGGCTTCGACCAGATGCCGCGCCCCGGTATCGCCCTCGAGTTGCGCGACGGCCGCGAAAAGCGATCGCGGCAAAAGCACCGGATTGCCGCGCTTGCCCTGATGCGAGGCGCGGACCACGGCGTGACCGCCGGCGCGGCGAAACGCATCGATCAGGCTATCAAGGTCCGTCGACGAAACGCCGGGCATGTCGCCAAGCACGATCATGGCGCCGGCCGCATCGGTCGCGACCTTCGCGATGCCTGTCTTCAACGACGAGGCAAGGCCGTCGACGAAATCGGGATTGTCCACAAATATTACGCTGAGACCGCCAAGCGCCGAACGCACGCGCTCGCGCTGATGGCCGGTGACGACGATGGTGCCGGCGGCCTTCGAGCCCAGTGCACGCCCGGCGGTGCGGCGCACCAGCGGCTCGCCGTCGAACAGCGCCAGAAGCTTGTTCGGCCCGCCCATGCGGCTCGAACGGCCGGCGGCCAGAAGCACGATGTCGACTTTCAGCGCCGATCTTGCCGGCTGCGGCGCCGGTTCGCGCGGCTGCGGCCTGGTCGGGATTTCCATCAAAAGCCCGCCGACACCCATGCCGGCAATATCGCCTGCCGTCACCTCGAGCCCGGCAACCAGGCGATCGAGCACCCAGTCGAAGCCATTCTCCTTCGGGCTGCGCGCGCATCCCGGCGCGCCGACGACGCGCTTGCCGTCGAGCGTTCCCAGCACCAGCAGATTGCCGGGATCGACCGGCATGCCCGCGCGGACGACTGTACCGCCTGCGCGCTCGATCGCAGCCGGCACGACATCGGCGAAGTCGCTCATCGCCGATGCCCCAAAGATCACCACCATGTCGTTGTCGCGCGCCAGCTGGGTTGCGGCCGCCGCGACTGGCGCAATCTCGTGCGGCGTGCGCCGTTCGGCCGTCAGCCGGCCGCCGGAACGCGCCAGCCGCGCCTCGGTGACGCGCAGCGTCTTGTCGAGCACGCTCGGCTTGACGCCGGGAAGCACCGTTTGGATGACGCCGACGGTGATGGGGCGATAGGCGTTGACGGCAAAGATCTCGCGGCCGGCGCAGATCCTCGCCACGTTGTCCACCAGGCTTGCGGCGACGGCAAAGGGGATGATCTTCACAGTCGCCACCATCTGGCCCTTCTCGACCGGCGCATGCTGCGCCAGCGTGGCGATGGTGATGGCCGGGTCGACGGCATTGATGGCGTCGATCATTCCGGCGTCGACGGTAAAGACGCCTGCGGCTCCCGCATGCAAATTCACCCGCCCGGTCGCGGCCGGCTTGACCTCGATGTTGCGGTGGCTCATGGCGGCCGCGATCGTCGCGGCGGCGGCATCCTCGCCGAGATCGTCCTTGGCAAGAACCGCGGCGACGACTTCACCGATGCCCGCGGCTTTGAGCGCCGCGACGTCCTCACGGCTCAGCCGGTGCGCCTTGCGGAACCGTTTTTCGCCGGCGGCGGTCGCATGCGCCAGCACCGCCCCTTCCGCCTCATCGATCGGAACCGGTCCGAATTTCACGCCACGGCGCCTTTCGCTTCGAGACCGCGCGAGCGGAAGGCGTGGATGGTCTGCGCAAGGACGGCGACGGCGATCTCGGCCGGACTGGCAGCACCGATATCGAGGCCGATCGGCGCGTGGATGCGGGCGATCTGGTCGGCGCCGGCGCCGAGCGCCAGCAGGCGTTCGATACGCTTGGCGTGGGTCTTGCGGCTGCCGAGCGCCCCGACATAGAAGCACCGTGCGTCGAGCGCCGCCTTCAGCGCGAAATCGTCGATCTTCGGATCGTGGGTGACGGCGGCAAGCGCCGTATAGCTGTCGAGCGGCGCGCGCTTCAGCACATCCTGCGGCCATTCGGCATGCAGCGCGACATCGGGAAAGCGTTCCGGGGTGGCGAAGGCGGTGCGCGGATCGATGATCTCGACCGGATAGCCGGCGATCCTGGCCATCGGCGCCAGCGCCTGACTGATATGCACGGCGCCGATCACCACGAGACGTGGGCGCGGCAGATGCGCGTTGAGAAAGAAGGTCCGCCCTTCCGCCTCCACCGACCGCGAATTTCCGGTGCGGAACGCGTTGGCGATTGCCGCCCCGAGATCGCCCGCAACATGGTCGCCCTCGCGCACGATGCGGTCTCGGCCGTCGCCAAGATCGGTGACAAGCACCGCGGCGCGGCGGGCGCGGCGTTCTTCGTTGAGCGTCTTCAGGACATACGGATCCACGATGATCAGCCCAGCCGCTCGACATAGACCTTGATGCGGCCGCCGCAGGAAAGGCCAACCTGCCAGGCGGTTTCGTCGGCGACGCCGAACTCCAACATCTTCGCCTTGCCCGAATCGATGACGTCGATCGCCTCGGTCACCACGGCGCCCTCGACACAACCGCCGGAGACCGAGCCATGGAAATTCCCATCGGCGTCGATGACCAGATGGCTGCCGACCGGACGCGGCGCCGACCCCCAGGTCTCGACCACGGTCGCGATGGCGACATCCTTGCCGTCCTTCATCCAGCCTTCCGCGATGATCAGGGGATCGCGGGCCTCATCGAGATAAATGCTCTCATCCATCGTCGCTTCTCACAAAGTCTGTTTTTCAAGGAAAACTTTAGTTTCCCCCTCACGAACATATGGCTACGCGGCCTGCCTCCCGCCAGTTCGCAGCCAGCGGCGCGGATCGACCGAAGCAGCCGGCCGCTGGTCGAGAGAGGCGCAAAGATCGGCCAGCGCATCGAGATTGTGCACTGCCCGGAACTCGTCGACATGCGGCAGCATCGCCTTGACGCCGCGGGCGCGCGCCTCGAACCCGCCGAAGCGCAACAGCGGATTGAGCCAGATCAGCCGCCTGCAGGATTTATGCAGCCGCTCCACCTCCTGCGAAAGCCCGGTGACGTCGTCGCGCTCCAGCCCGTCGGTTATGAGAAGCACCACCGCATCCTGCCCCAGCACGCGCCGCGACCACAACCGGTTGAACTCGGCGAGCGTGTCGCCGATGCGGGTGCCGCCCGACCAGTCCTTCACCGCCGCCGAGCAATCGGCCAGCGCCTCGTCCGGATCGCGATGGCGCATCTGACGGGTCAGGTTGGTCAGCCGCGTGCCGAAGACGAAGGCATGCACGCGCCGGCGCTTTTCCGTCAATGCGTGCAGGAAATGCAGGAAGATGCGCGTGTACTGGCTCATCGAGCCGGAAATGTCGGCCAGCACCACCAGTGGCGGATGCACTTCGCGCGGCGACCGGAATTTTGGCAGGATAAGCTCACCGCCGGTGCGGGCGGCCGAGCGCATCATGGCGCGCGGATCGATGCGGCGCCCCTGCGCGGCGGCCTTGAAGCGCCGCGTGCGGATCAGATCGAAGGGCAGGCGCAAGCCCGCGATCGCCTTTTTGGCTTCGGCCATCTCCGCCGCATCCATCTGGGCAAAATCCTTGGCGCGCAGCACCTCGTTACCGGAAAAGGTGAGGCGCGCATCGACTTCGATCTCCGGCACTTCGCGCACGGGCTGGTTCTTCCGATGGCCTTCGAACATCGCCTGGCTGACGCGGTTCTCGGCCGCCCGCGGCTTCTGCTTCTCGCGGTCGTCAGGCGCGACCGGCGAAAACATCGCCAGCAGCTTCTCGATCAGCTCTCGCGATTTCCAGAACAGGCGGAAGGCCTCGTCGAAGACCGGATGATCCTCGTGCCGCGAGACGAGCACCGCATGCAGCGTCCAATAGAAATCATCGCGCGAGCCGATGCCGGCGGCGAGCACCGCCTCGATGGCGTCTTTCACCGAGGCCGGGCCAACGCGCATGCCGGCCTTGCGCAAGGCGCGGGCGAAATAGACGATGTTGTCGGCGATGCGCCCATCCGCCACCGCCTCTCTGGGTTCCAAATGCGGCGACGGCATCGTGCCTACTCCGCCGCCGAAAGCTCGGCCTTCACCTCATTGAGGATGCGCCGGCCCTCGCCCTCGCCGATACGGGCGATGTCGTCCTGGTATTTCAAAAGCACGCCGATCGTGTCCGACACTGTCTCCGGATCCAGCGCCACCTTGTCGAGTTCGGTCAGCGCGCCGGCCCAATCGATGGTTTCGGCGATGCCGGGCGCCTTGAACAGCTCGACCTGGCGCAGCTTCTGGATGAAAGACACGACCTCCGCCGAGAGCCGGCGGTTCGCCTGCGGCACCTTGCGACGCACGATCTCCAGCTCGCGCTCGGCATTCGGGTAATCGACCCAATGATAGAGGCAGCGACGCTTCAGCGCGTCGTGGATCTCGCGCGTGCGGTTGGTTGTGATGATGACGATCGGCGGCTCTTCCGCCTTGATCGTGCCGAGCTCCGGGACGGTCACCTGGAAGTCCGACAGGATTTCGAGCAGGAACGCCTCGAACGCTTCGTCCGTGCGGTCCAGTTCGTCGATGAGGAACACCGGCGCCGCACCCGCCTTGCCGGTCAGCGCATCGAGCACCGGTCGGCGGATCAGGTATTTCTCGGAAAAGACGTTCCGCTCCATGTCGGAGCGCACGACCTTGCCGGCCGCCTCCTCCATGCGGATCTCGATCATCTGCGCGGCATAATTCCATTCATAGACGGCCGAGGATACGTCGAGCCCTTCATAGCATTGCAGGCGGATCAGCCGGCGGCCGAGCGCGTCGGCCAGCACCTTGGCGATCTCGGTCTTGCCGACACCCGCCTCGCCTTCGAGGAACAAGGGGCGCTTCATGCGCAGCGATAAAAACAGCACGGTCGCCAGCGAACGGTCCGCGACATAATCCGCGCCGGTCAAAAGATCGAGCGTTTCGTCGATCGATTTCGGCGCGGGGCGCGGCGCGGTCATCTTGTCTCCGTGGATCCCGCTTGCCCGTTTCAAAGAAAATGGTAGCCGCGGTTGTGGTAGATCAGCGGCCGCAAATTATCGCCGATGCGCAGGCCTGTCACCTTGCCAAAAAGCACACGGTGAGTGGCTAAATCCTTGCTGTCGATGATCTCGCAGTCGAACACGGCAAGGGCGCCTTTCAGCGTCGGCGCGCCGGTCGAGATCACATCCCACTCGGCAAGCGCAAAGCGCTCCTCCGCCGGCAGGCCGGTGACGCCCGAAAAGCCGACCGAGACGGCTTCCTGGTCCGATGCGAGCGTGTTGAGCGCGAACTTGCCGTTCTTGACGAAAGCTTCGTTCTTGGCGTTCTCGCGGTTGAGGCAAACCAGCACCGTCGGCGGCGTGTCCGAAACGGAACAGGCCGCGATCACCGTCGCGCCCCTCTTGCCGCCGGGCCCGTCCGTCGTCACCACATGCACATGGCCGGCAAAATGCGCCATCGCATCGCGATAGTGCTGCGGCCCGATATCATTGATCTTCAGCACCCGATAATCCACCTGTCGGAACCAGTTCGTTATATATGGCGGCATATTGCACGCCACAAGTTGCATAGCACGGGCGAAGTGCTTGACTGCAATCCGCAAATTCGCGTGTTGCGCGGCGCTTAGCCAGCCTTTAGGTCTTTCCTGGAATAGTGTCGGAACCATACGCCCGGCACGGAGGACCTCTTCGCCCGAATGCGCCTTCTGACGACGACAATAGCCACGCTGACGACGGCGATAGCCGCGTTGTTTTGGCTGGCAGCGAACGCTGACGCCGAGACGCTGGTCGGCGTTGCCGCGCCGCTTTCCGGCCCATCGGCGATCCTCGGCAAGCAGGTCGAGGCCGGCGCCGGCCTGGCAGCCGAGGCAAACGGCATCGCGTTCAAGGCCGTCGACGATGCCTGCACCGCCGAGGGCGGCGCCGCGGCGGCAAGGGAATTCGTCGACGCCAAGGCCAATGTCGTGGTCGGCTTCCTGTGCACAGAGGCGATCGAGGCGGCGCTGCCGATCCTGAAGGACGCCAACATACCGGTGATCACCGTCGGCGTGCGCACCGAAAGCCTGACCGACCGGCGCGCCAAGACCGGCTGGCCGGTTTACCGGCTCGGCGCGCGCGGCGACGATGAGCGCAACGCGGTCGCCGCCAAGCTCACCCAGCTCTGGCGCGACGACCTGTTCGCCATCGTCGACGACGGCACCATCTATGGTCGCGAGATGGCCGAGACCTTTCGCGCCGCGGCCGAGCAGGCGGCGCTGAAACCTGTCTTCGTCGACACGTTCCGGCCGCAGCTCGACAACCAGATCGGACTGGTCGGCCGGCTGAAGAAGGCCGGCGCGACAAAGGTGTTCGCCGGCGGCGACGGCGACGACATCGCCATCATGGGCCGCGACGCCGCCCAGCTCGATGCCGGCATCACCTTTGCCGGCGGCGAGAACCTGCGTACGCCGCAGGGCGATGTGCCCTACACCGTCGGCACACTGATGATCGCCCCACCGGAATGGTCGGAGGTCGCCGATCCCAACGTGGTGCAGGCTTTCGCCGCGAAGAACATCGTGCCCGACGGCTACACGCTGCCGGCCTATGCGGCGGTCGAGGTCGCCAAGGCCGCGCTGGCTGGCGCGGAAAGCTCCGGCCAGCCACTCGCCGATGCGCTGACCAGCCATGATTTCACCACCGCGATCGGCACCGTTCGCTTCGACGACAAGGGCGACCTCAGCCAGAACCCGTTCCGCGTCTTCCGCTTCGACGGCACGCATTTCGTGCCGCTGGAGGACAAGTGATGTTCCGCACCGGACCGCGCAACCTCATCACCGACGTTGCCGGCCTTCGTGTCGGCAATACAGCCGATAGCAAGTTGAAATCCGGCGTCACGGTGGTGATGTGCGATGAGCCTGCGGTGGCCGGTTTCCAGGTGCTGGGCGGCGCGCCGGGCACGCGCGAGACCGATCTGCTCGAGCCGCAGAATTCGATCGCGACGATCCATGCCGTCGTCCTGTCCGGCGGCTCCGCCTTCGGTCTCGATGCCGCCTCCGGCGTGCAGGCGGCGCTGCGCGAGAAAAACATCGGTGTCGAGGTGGGTGGCTTCCGCGTGCCGATCGTGCCGGCCGCGATCCTGTTCGACCTGCGCAATGGCGGCGACAAGGATTGGGGGCGTTATCCGCCCTATCGCGACCTCGGCTATGAGGCTGTCCAGGCGGCGACAGTGGATTTCGAAATCGGCACGGCTGGCGCCGGCACCGGCGCGCTGACCTCGGGGCTGAAAGGCGGGCTGGGCTCCGCCTCGACTGTGCTCGACAGCGGCGTCACCATTGGCGCCCTCGCCGCCGTCAACCCGACCGGCTCGGCGACGGTCGGCCGCAGCCGCCATTTTTGGGCAGCACCCTTCGAGATCGGCGACGAGTTCGGCGGCCTGGGTTATCCCGCGCCGATGCCCGAAGAGGCCAGGAAGATCCTGCTGAAATACCGCGACAGGCGCGTCGGCGGGCATGGGGAAGCCGCCAGCACCACCATCGCCGTCATCGCCACGGACGCCGTCATGACCAAGGCCGCGGCCAAGCGGCTGGCGATTTCGGCGCATGACGGCTTCGCCCGCGCCATCTGGCCGACGCATACGCCGGCCGACGGCGATCTGGTGTTTGCGCTGGCGACCGGCACGAGCGGCATCGAACTCGGCGCCGACGCCGCGATCGACCTGTTCGCGGCGGCCGGCGCGACCATGGCGCGCGCGATCAGCCGCGGCGTATATGCCGCGACACCCGCGAACGGCGACCTGTTTCCGGTCTGGTCGTCGCGTTGACGGCTAATCAAGTCGGATCGGATTTCTCTTCCTCGAAGGTGACCGCAACATCGGAATTCGCGGAGAGCCATACCTTCTGCCCGTCGATCTCCGCGACCAGGGCAAGCGAAATGTAGTGGTGATGGCCCTTGTGCGAGCCCATGCCGCTGTCAGCCCTGGTCAGCTTGATCCGGTCACCCTCGACCTTGTCGACGGTGCCGATATGGACGCCATCGGCGCCGATCACTTCCATATGTCCGCGTATCTTGCTGATGTCGGTGCTCATGCTGGTCCTCCACTGGATGGCGATTTGCCCTTTCGGATGCGAGACGGCCGACAATAACAAATGAACGCCGGATTGGATGCATCGCACGGCACGTCTCGTTCACCATGGCGTGATACGCATGACGCTGATGAGACAGATGTCATGCAGATGACGCCCAGCCTGCCCGGCCACCCGACGCGCGATACGGCTTGCCGCCCATGATGCCGCTGCAGCAAGTTCCCTTGCGCCACGGTCTCACGGATCGGTTGCGCGCCGCCGCTCCGTCGGCAAGCGAGGCTGTTGTTGGAACTTTGCTCTGGGGCGCCGCCATGGGTGCGAGTGCGCTGGCAAATCTTCTGCTGGCCGCCTGGGAGACGCCCGACAGGATCCGTTTCGTGGCGCTGCTTTATGGTTTAGGCGGCGTGCTTGCCTTCCCGGTTGGATTGATGCTGGCCAGACTGGTTTCCCGCGGCCGTCTTTGGGAAACAGCCTTCGCCGCGGCATTCGTGTCGCTTCTGACGGCAACGCTCGCCTTCACCGGCGGCCTGTTCGCGCTGCAATATCGCTCCTACTATGCCGAATGGCACGCGCCGGCGTTCACGCTGACCTGGGCGTTTGAATTCGCCTTCACCATGCTGACCGCGCTCTATCAGTTCGTCGTGCTCGGCCTGCGGCTCTATTTTCCGCTGGGTTTTGCAGCGCTTGTCGCGGCAAGTATCTGGTTTGCGCGGCAGCGGCGTTGAGCATCGGGCCCGCCTCTGTTAGGACGCGGCCAACGCTTTTCCCATCAGGACTCAAAAAACGGATGATCCCTCGCTATTCCCGGCCGGAAATGGTCGCCATCTGGTCGCCCGAAACCCGCTTCCGCATCTGGTTCGAGATCGAGGCGCATGCCTGCGATGCGCTGGCCGAGTTAGGCGTCATTCCGAAGGAAGCGGCAAGGACCATCTGGGAGAAAGGCGGCGCGGCCAAATTCGACGTCGCCAAGATCGATGAGATCGAGCGCGTCACCAAGCATGACGTCATCGCTTTCCTGACCCATCTTGCCGAATTCGTCGGACCGGATGCCCGCTTCATTCACCAGGGCATGACGTCGTCGGACGTGCTCGACACCTGTCTTGCCGTGCAGTTGACGCGGGCCAGCGACATCCTGCTTGCCGACATCGACGCCCTGCTCGCGGCGCTGAAGCGCCGTGCTTTCGAGCACAAGGACACCGTCACCATCGGCCGCAGCCACGGCATCCATGCCGAGCCGACCACCTTCGGCGTCAAGCTGGCGCAGGCCTATGCCGAATTCTCGCGCTGCCGCGAGCGGCTGGTGCATGCGCGGGAGGACATCGCCACCTGCGCCATTTCCGGCGCGGTCGGCACTTTCGCCAACATCGAGCCTTATGTCGAAGAGCATGTGGCGGCAAAGCTTGGGCTGAAGCCGGAGCCGGTATCGACGCAGGTCATCCCGCGCGACCGCCACGCCATGTTCTTTGCAACGCTCGGCGTCATCGCCTCCTCGGTCGAACGCCTCGCCGTCGAGATCCGCCATCTGCAGCGCACCGAAGTGCTGGAAGCGGAAGAGTATTTCTCGCCGGGGCAGAAGGGCTCGTCGGCGATGCCGCACAAGCGCAACCCGGTGCTGACCGAGAACCTAACCGGCCTTGCCCGCATGGTGCGTTCGATGGCGCTGCCGGCCATGGAAGACGTGGCGCTCTGGCACGAGCGTGACATTTCGCATTCCTCGGTCGAGCGCATGATCGGGCCGGACGCAACGGTGACGCTGGACTTCGCGCTGGCGCGCCTTACCGGCGTCGTCGACAAGCTGCTCGTCTACCCCGAGAACATGGAGAAGAACCTCAACAAGTTCCGCGGGCTGGTGCACTCCCAGCGTGTGCTGCTGGCACTGACGCAGGCGGGCCTGTCACGCGAGGACTCCTACCGCCTGGTGCAGCGCAACGCCATGAAGGTCTGGGAGCACGGCGCCGATTTCCTCGAGGAACTGCTTGCCGACAAAGACGTGACGGCCGCGCTATCTGAAGCAGATATCCGCGAGAAATTCGATCTCGGCTATCACACCAAGCATGTCGACACGATCTTCAAGCGGGTGTTCGGGGAGGCTTGATCTTTCCTTCTCCCCGTCTCTATACGGGGAGAAGGTGCCCGAAGGGCGGATGAGGGGCGGCGCCGACTTCGGCGATCCCCGCACCCGCAGGCTTTGTGGCTGAAAAGACAATCTCAAGACTTGGCGCTGCCCCTCATCCGCCTGCCGGTGTCCAGCCGATAGATGGGTAACACTTTGAACCGGATACATAGGTAACAGT
>NZ_VFTK01000057.1:0-27254 GCF_006439495.1 Mesorhizobium sp. B3-1-8 | reverse complement strand
GATCTGCGTGGTCGAGATATCGGCATGGCCTAGAAGCTGCTGCACCGCTCGGAGGTCGGCGCCGTTCTGCAGCAGATGGCTGGCAAAAGCATGGCGAAGCACATGCGGCGAGATTTTGGCCGCGGTTATCCCGGAACGCGCGGCCAACCCCTTGAGATCGCGGGCGAAAACCTGGCGGGAAAGATGCCCGCTGTCGGATGAGGCCGGGAACAGGAACGGGCTTTCGGCAAAGGCCGGGCGCTCGGCCCTCGCGGCAAGCCAGGCGCGCATGGCGGTTCGCGCCTTGGTCGAAAGCGGCACCATGCGCTCCTTGTCGCCCTTGCCGCGCACCATGAAGAAGCGGTCGTCGCGCAGCGCCACCGTCACCGGCAGGCCAACCAATTCGGAGACGCGCAGGCCGGTGGCGTAGAGCACCTCGACCAGCGCGTGCAGGCGCAACGCCGCCAGCCTGTCGCCGTCCGGGGCGGATTCGCCGGCTTCCAGCGCGGCGCGGTCGAGCAGGCGGCCGGTCTCGGCCTCGCTCATCGTCTTCGGCAGCGGCCGGCCCTTGCGCGGGCTGTCCAGCGTGCCGGTCGGGTCGTCGCCGCGCAGGCCTTCGGCGTAGAGGAATTTGAAAAACTGGCGGATCGCCGACAATTTGCGCGCCTGCGAGGTCGGCGCGAAGCCGCGCGCGGCGATATCGTCGAGATAGGCGCGGATGTCGGAAGATCCAGCACCTGCAAGTCCGCCCTGGATCGTCTCGGAGGCATCCTCCAGGTCGCGGCGATAGGAGGCGAGCGTGTTTTCCGCCGCGCCGCGTTCGGCGCTCATCATTTCGAGGAAGGCTTCGATGCGGGCGGCGCTGTTCATCGGGCCGGAATCAGCTCTTTGTCGGTTTTCTTGGTCAGTTCTTCTTGGGGTTGAGCTTTTCGGCCGGAATGCGGATGCTCATTTCCGCTCTTTTCGGCTCCACGAACATGGCCAGCGCGAACATCGCGCCATAGGCAATGCCTGCAAGAACCGCCAGCGTCACGACGAAGCGAAACAAAGTCGGCATTCAATTTCGCCCGTCTTGTTGTTCTGCGTTTCCAAAGCCCTGTGCCCTTATGGGACGCCGATCCGGCCAATTCAAGGACGAAGGCTTCCGGTGAACAGAAGGTTTTGCCGGGGCGCTTCGCGCCCGGTTGTCCGGCCGTGCTTGACGCAAACAGGCTTTTGATGTCGATACGGCGCAAAGAGGCTCCGATGAACGCTCTGCCACCCAATCCGACGGACGAAGGCCGCGCCGCGCTGATCGAAGCGCTCGGCAGCCGCTCGATCGTCTTCGTCGGGCTGATGGGCGCCGGCAAGACGGCGATCGGCCGCAAGGTGGCGGCGATGCTTTCGCTGCCCTTCATGGACAGCGACCAGGAGATCGAAAGCGTCTCGCGCATGACGGTGCCGGAGCTGTTCGAGCGCTATGGCGAGCCGGAATTCCGCGCGCTGGAGCAGCGCGTGATCCTGCGCCTGCTGGAGAACGGACCGCAGGTGCTGTCGACCGGCGGCGGCGCTTTCATGAACGCGCAGACGCGCGAGGCAATCACGGCTTATGGCGTGTCTGTGTGGCTGAAGGCCGACCTCGACCTCTTGATGGAGCGGGTTTCGAAGAAGCAGAACCGGCCGCTCTTGAAGAATCCCGATCCGCGCGGCGTGCTGGAGCGGCTGATGGGCGAGCGTTATCCGGTCTACGCCACCGCCGACCTGACCGTGCCGACCCGCGACGACCGCAAGGAGATCATCGCCGGCGAAGTCGTCGCGGCGCTCTGCACCCATCTCGGCGTCGACGCGATCGCGACAGGCGCTACAAGCGCCACAACCGACGAGGTGCAGTCGTGAGCGATGCCGAACCGGTGAAGGTCGAGGTCGGGCTCGGCGACCGCGCCTATGACATATTGATCGGCTCCGGGCTGCTGGCGCGCTCCGGCGAGGAGATCGCGCGCCGGCTTCCCGGCACCCGCGCGGCCATCGTCACCGACGAGAACGTCGCCGCCGCGCATCTCGACACGCTGAAGGCGGGGTTGGAGAAAGGCGGTATCCAGTCCGCCGTCATCGCGCTGCCCGCCGGCGAAAAGACCAAGAGCTTTGCCCATCTCGAAGAGGTGGTCGACGGCGTCCTCGCGGCAAAGCTCGAACGCCGCGACCTGGTGATCGCGCTCGGCGGCGGCGTCATCGGCGACCTTGCAGGCTTTGCTTCCGGCATCGTGCGGCGTGGCATGAATTTCGTGCAGATCCCGACCTCGCTCCTGGCGCAGGTCGATTCCTCCGTCGGCGGCAAGACCGGCATCAACAGCGCCCGCGGCAAGAACCTTGTCGGCGTCTTCCACCAGCCCAGGCTGGTGCTCGCCGACACCCAGGTGCTCGACACGCTGCCGATCCGAGAGTTCCGCGCCGGCTATGCCGAGCTCGCCAAATACGGGCTGATCGACCGCCCGGCCTTCTTCGCCTGGCTTGAGCAGAACTGGGGGCAAGTCTTTGCCGGCGGCCCGGCGCGGGTCGAGGCGATCGCCGAGGCCTGCCGCGCCAAGGCAGACGTCGTTGCCCGTGACGAGTTCGAGACCGGCGACCGGGCGCTGCTCAATCTCGGCCACACGTTCGGCCATGCGCTGGAAGCGGCCACGCGCTATGACGGGGCGCGCCTCGTCCATGGTGAGGGTGTGGCCATCGGCATGGCGCTGGCGCATCGTTTCTCGGCGCGCCTCAACCTGGCGAGCCCGGACGACGCGGAGCGCGTCGAAGCGCATCTTCGCGCCGTCGGCCTGCCCTGGCGCATGGCCGATATTCCGGGCGAGCTGCCGGATGCCGAGGCGCTGCTCGGCTTCATCACCCAGGACAAGAAGGTGTCGCGCGGCGCGCTGACCTTCATCCTGACGCGCGGCATCGGCCAGGCTTTCATCGCCAAGGACGTGCCGCCGTCGGAAGTGCTGTCCTTCCTCAAGACGAGCCATCCCGAAGGGTTCAAGGCGGGCCAATCCGGAAGGCTCAAAGTGAGCCATCCCGAACGGTCCAAGAGGAGCCGTTCCGGATGATCGACGCCGGCTGGATCGTCGCCGCCGTCCTCGCCGTCATCCTGCTTTCGGCGCTTCTGTTGCGCACCTGGCTGCTTGCCGCCTTCGGCTACGCGCTGCGGCCGCTCGAACTGCCGCAGCGGTCCGAGCGCAGCGGCAAGGATCAAGACAACGAGGATCCCGGTCGCGACGGCGATGCTGCCCGCGAGGAACGCTATCGGCTTGAGGGCCTCTTCGATCTCGAGGAGCTCGAAGTGTCGGATATCATGGTCCACCGCACCAATATGCGCTCGGTCAATGCCGACAATGCGCCGGAGGCGGTGGTGCGCGAGATCCTGCAAAGCCCGCACACCCGCATGCCGTTGTGGAAGGGCTCGCTCGACAACATCGTCGGCGTGCTGCACGCGAAGGATCTGCTCAGGGCCCTCAACGAGGTCGGCAACGATTTCTCGCGGATCGACGTCATGAAGATCGCGGCGAAGCCGTGGTTCGTGCCGGACACCACCACCTTGCAGGAACAGCTCAACGCCTTCCTGCGCCGCAAGGCGCATTTCGCCATCGTCGTCGACGAATATGGCGAGGTCGAAGGGCTGGTGACGCTGGAAGACATCATCGAGGAGATCGTCGGCGAGATAGCCGACGAGCACGATGTCGACATGCAGGGCGTGAAGAAGGAAGCGGACGGCTCCGTCGTCGTCGACGGCACGGTGCCGATCCGCGACTTGAACCGCGCGCTCGACTGGGACCTGCCCGACGAGGAAGCCACGACGATCGCCGGCCTGGTCATCCATGAGACGCAGTCGATTCCGGAGGAGAAGCAGGCCTTCACCTTCCACGGCAAGCGTTTCGTGGTGATGAAGCGGGACAAGAACCGCATTGCGAGGTTGAGGATACGTCCCGCCAGCGAAGGCTAGTTCACTAACACAGAAATCTTAACTGGTCGGCTATGTCGCGTTGGCAGGTGGTATGCCTTGGAGATTGGCCGAAACGGTCCGGCCTCGTCATCCACGGGCGGAGCAAGGAGCGTAGCGACGCGCGCAGACCCTGGGATCCATTCCGTGACGCATGAGCGCTGCTGCGGTGCAGAATTCTGCTTCGCTGCGTTCTTCGATCAGGGTCACGGAATGGATCCCAGGGTCTCCGCGACGTCGCTTCGCGGCTGCTCCGCCGAGGGATGACGAGGTTGAGAGGCTTCAGCCAACTCCCAACGTCTGCGCTGATTTCACCGAAGCGAATGGTGAAAATCTTGGCGCCCGACAACCCTGCAACCTTTCAAAATCCCTACGCCGAAGAAACCAGGCGTCTCAGAGCCCCGGCTCAAAGTTCCTTGGTCGAACGCTCGCTGAGCATCGCGCCGGTTCCAGCATCGATTGCCGCCAGGCTGACGTCATAGCCCCAAAGCCTGCGGATATGGCGCAGGGTTGCGTCGCGGCTCTGGGCCTCGAGCATGACGCCGTCCTTGATCTTGTGCTGGAGCCGCAGATGCCGGTCGCCCAGCAGGTCGACGTCAACCACCTGGATGTCGGGACGGCTGGCGCCGACATCGTAGCTTTGCGCGAGCGCCGACCGTATCTTGGCATAGCCGCGCTCATTGTGGATCGAGGCCACCTCATAGTGCGGCTCGTCGGCGCCGTCGGCGAGCACGAAGAGCCGCCATTTGCGGATCAGCGTCGGGCTCAGATATTGGCGGATGAAGGATTCGTCGCGGTGGTTGGCCCAGGCGTCGAGCAGGGTGTCGCGCCAGTCGCCGCGGCCGGCGATGTCGGGAAACCAGTCGCGGTCCTCGGCGGTCGGCGCGGTCGAGATGCGCTGGATGTCCTGCATCATGTCGAGACCCAGTGCATAGGGATTGATGCCCGAAAAGCGCGGATCGTCATAGGCCGGCTGGAAGATGACGTTCGAGTGGTTGCGCAGGATCTCCAGCATGGCGCCTTCGCCGATGCGGCCACGGTCGAACAGCGTGTTCATGAGCGTGTAATGCACGAAGGTGGCACAGCCTTCGTTCATCACCGGGGTTTGCCGCTGCGGGTAGAAATATTGCGCGATGACACGCACGATCCTGACGATCTCGCGCTGCCAGGGCTCAAGCACCAGGCTGTTCTTCTCGAGGAAATAGAGCAGGTTTTCCTCCGGCAGATTGAGCGATTTCTTGCGCTCGGCAAGGATTTCGTCCCCTGCTTCCGGCTTGTTCTTTCCCTGCGGGGGCGGCAGCGTTCGCCACAGATCGTTGAAGGAGCGTTCCTCGTATTCGAGGCGCTCGCGCAACCCCTCGCGCTGTTGCTCCGATGACAGTTTCGGCGGGCGACGGTAACGGAACACGCCTTGCTCCATCAGCGCATGGGCCGAATCCAGGATCGCCTCCACGGCGGCCAGGCCATGCCGTTCCTCGCATCGGGCTATGTAGCTCTTGGCGAAATCCAGGTAGCTCAGGATGCCGCCGGCATCCGTCCATTGCCGGAAGAGATGATTGTTCTTGAAGAAATGATTGTGCCCGAGCGCGGCATGGGCGGTCACCAAGGCCTGCAGGGCCATGGTGTTTTCCTCCATGAGGTAGACGATGCAGGGGTTGGAGTTGATGACGATCTCGTAGGCCAGACCGCGAGCGCCCTTGCGGTAGAGAAGCTCGTCATAAAGAAAACGTTTGCCGAACGACCAGTGCCGGTACATCAGCGGCATGCCGATCGACGAATAGGCGTCGAGCATCTGCTCGGAGGAAATGACCTCCATCTGCACCGGGTAGATGTCGAGGAGAAGCACTTCGCGGCCGATCGCTTCGATCTCGTCATAGACCCGGGACAGCTTGTTGAAATCCCAGTCGGACCCGGAAAACAGCAGTTCGGACTTGCGCGCCTGGCTGACCATCGCCGAAGCCCTCAAGCGCTCTTGCGCAAGCCGGGCTGCCTGGCGAAGAGCTCGCGGAAGACCGGGTATATGTCGGCCGGCGCGGCAATGCGCCTCATCTGGAAGTTCGGCCATTTGCCGTCGACGGCGTTGTAGGCGCGCCAGAGCGACGTGCCGTTCTCGGTCGAGCCGAAAATGTGGCTTTCCCGCTCATCGATGATCTCCACATAGGCGAAATACTGGCAAAGCCCCATGAGTTTGCGGTCCAGCAGTTCTATGCAGCGTTCGGAGTCGGTGGCGAAATTGTCGCCGTCAGAGGCCTGGGCGGCGTAGATGTTCCATTCAGAGGCCGGATATCGCTCTTCGATGATGCGATGCATCTCCTCGAGCGCCGTGGAAACGACGGTGCCGCCGCTTTGCGTGTGGTAGAAGAACGTGTGCTCGTCCACCTCCTTGGCCTCGTGGGTGTGGCGAATGAAGACGATTTCGGTGCGCTCGTATCGTCGCGTCAGGAACAGATGCAGCAGCACGAAGAAGCGTTTGGCCAAATCCTTCTCTCGCTCGCCCATCGATCCGGAGACGTCCATCAGGCAGAACATGACGGCACTGGCATTCGGCCGCGGCTGCGGGTCGAAGCGATTGAAGCGGATGTCGACCGGATCGACATAGGCAATCCGCCTGCGTCGGCGCTCCAGCCGATCGAACTCGTCGCGCAGAGCCTCGATGCGTTCGCGTGTCTTTGCATCCGGCGGCCTGGATTCCAGCTCGGCGATCTGCCCGGCGATGGCGTCCACGTCGGCCTGCTTCGGACGCCTGAGCGCGATGCGGCGCCCGTGGCTGTTTCGCATCGTGCGCCCGACATTGATGTTGGTCGGCGCGCCGCTTGCGGCGAAACCCGCCCGCTTCGGCTTGAAGCTGAGTATCTGCTTTAGACTGAGCTTGACCAGATCCGGCAGTTCGAGGTCCTCGAAGAAAAGGTCGAGCACTTCCTCGCGTGACAGCACGAAGCGGAAGTCGTCCTCGGATTCCGTGGTCCCCGGAGCCGAGCCGTAGCCTCCGCCGCCGCCAGGCTTGTCGATAAGATCGCCAGGGCTGAACGTCCGGTTGCCGGGCAGGATGTGCTGGCGCCGGCCGCTTTCCTTGTCGTCGCCGAAGGTCGGTTCGCCGGTGCCCTTGCGAGGCATCGGCACGGCGTGCTCGCGGTCGAGCTCGGCGATCCCGCCGGCGCGGACCTTGTCGCGGATGGAGCGCTTGAGCTCTTCGCGGGCACGCCTGAGGAAGCGCTGGCGATTGCCAAGGCTTTTGTCCTTCGGATTCAGGCGGCGGTCGATGAAGATCGGCATGGAACCGTCCCGGCTTTGATCAGCCCGCCTTGTTCACGCGCATATACCAGTCGACCAGCCGGCGCACCTGCCGCTGGGTATAGCCGCGTTCCACCATCCGCTGCACGAATTCGTTGTGCCGTTTCTCCGTGACGCTGTCCTGCTTGGAGCCGAAGCTGATCACCGGCAGCAGGTCCTCGACCTGGCCGAACATGCGCTTCTCGATGACCTCGCGAAGCTTTTCGTAGCTCGTCCAGGACGGGTTGCGGCCATGGTTGCGCGCCCGGGCGCGCAAGGTGAATTTGACCACTTCGTTGCGGAAGTCCTTGGGATTGGCGATGCCGGCGGGCTTCTCGACCTGCGACAACTCCTTGTCCAGGACCTCGCGGTTGAGGATCTGGCCGGTGTCGGGGTCCTTGTAGTCCTGATCCTCGATCCAGGCATCGGCATAGGCGATGTAACGGTCGAAGAGGTTCTGACCGTACTCGCTGTAGGATTCCAGATAGGCCTTCTGGATCTCGTGACCGATGAACTCGGCATAGCGCGCCGCGAGTTCCGACTTGATGAATTCGAGATAGGCGGCCTCCGTTTCCTTCGGGAATTGCTCGCGCTTGATCGCCTCCTCGAGGATGTACATCAGGTGCACGGGATCGGCCGCCACCTCCTTGGTGTCGTAGTTGAACGTCTGCGACAGGATCTTGAAGGCGAAGCGCGTGCTGACTCCGGTCATGCCTTCGTCGACGCCGGCGGCGTCGCGATATTCCTGGACGGACTTCGCCTTCGGATCGACCTCCTTGAGGTTCTCGCCGTCATAGGCGCGCATCTTGGTGTAGAGCGGTGAGTTCTCATGTTCGGCAAGGCGGGTCGAGACGGTGAAACGGCTGAGAATGTCCAGCACCTCTGGCGCGCAGGGACTGCTTGCCAATTCGCTTTCGCGCAAAAGCTTCTCGTAGATGTGCCTTTCCTCGGTGATGCGCAGGCAATAGGGAACCTTGACCACGAGGATGCGGTCGAGGAAGGCCTCGTTGTTCTTGTTGTTCTTGAACTGCTGCCATTCCGATTCGTTGGAATGGGCAACGACGATGCCCTGATAGGGGAAGGCGCCGAAATTCTCGGTGCCGTTGTAGCTGCCTTCCTGGGTTGCCGTCAGCAAGGGGTGCAGGACCTTGATGGGCGCCTTGAACATCTCGACGAATTCGAGCAGCCCCTGCGTCGTCCGGTTGAGGCCGCCGCTGTAGGAATAGGCGTCCGGGTCGGACTGGCTGAAGTGCTCCAATTGCCTGATGTCGACCTTGCCGACCAGCGCCGAGACGTCCTGGTTGTTCTCGTCGCCGGGCTCGGTCTTGGCGATGGCGATCTGGCGCAGCCGCGACGGCATCAGCTTGACGACGCTGAATTTGGAGATGTCGCCCGACAGTTCGTCGAGGCGCTTGGCCGCCCAGGGTGAAATCAGTCCGTTCAGGCGGCGGCGGGCGATGCCGTATTTATCCTCCAGCAGATCGCCCATGCGGTCGGGATGGAAAAGGCCGAGCGGCGATTCGAAGACCGGGCTGATCTTGTTGCCGACCTTGAGCGTGTAGATCGGGCGCTCCTCCATCAGCTTCTTCAGCCGTTCGGCCAGCGAGGATTTGCCGCCGCCGACCGGACCGAGGAGATAGAGGATCTGCTTGCGCTCCTCGAGGCCCTGCGAGGCATAGCGGAAATATCCGGCGATGCGCTCGATCGTGTCCTCCATTCCGTAGAAATCGGAAAAGGAGGGATAGACCTTGACGGTGCGGTTGGAAAAAATGCGGCCGAGCCGCTCGTCCTTGCTGGTGTCGATCAGGTTCGGCTCGCCGATTGCCGCAACCATGCGTTCGGGCGCCGAGGCATACATGGATTTGTCCTCGCGGCAAGCTAGCAGGTATTGCTGGAGGCTTATCTCCTCCTGAGCCGCGTTGGAATAAATCTCCGAAAACAGATCGAAGACGTCTGTTTGATTCTCGCGCATGATGCTTTGCCTCGGAGCCGACAGGCTGCCAATCGGCTCATCGCTTCATCAACTGCCGGAAAGCATTGTGGTTCCCTTCACATGAAGGGGAGCTCTCCGCACTCCGACATCGGCCCCCCGGAGTTCCCGATTCGGCCGAAAATGCTCGCCTAGTAAGATACGTGGTGATTGCCGGCGGACCGTCAAGGACTGGATTTGTTTTCGCACCGAAAGTTGTCATTTTTGGTCAGTAAATGAGGTGCGTGGCCAGGGTCCGTGCGCTGTCGCCGCAACCGGAGATGACGATGATCAATCGACGCAGGCTCATCGCGGCATCGCTGGCGGCACTGTTGCCGCCAGGTGCGTCGGCGACCGGGCGTCCGGGCCAGCCGGAACCGCAAACCCTCGATTACGGTCCGGCCAAGCTCGATGTCCATGCAGACGACGATGCGAACAAGCTGCCGGTGGTCTTCTTCGTCCATGGCGGCGCCTGGCGGTTCGGCAAGCGCAGCCAGGTCGGCGCCAAGCCGGGCTTCCTGCTCGCCAATGGCTTTGTGTTCGTCTCGATCGATTACCGCATGCTGCCGCAAGCGGATGTCGCCACCCAGGCCGGCGATGTCGAAAAGGCCTACGCCTATGTGCGCGCCAACATCGCCCGGCATGGCGGCGATCCGGACCGTATCGTCGGCATGGGCCATTCGGTCGGCTGCCATCTGATTGCGCTGACCGGCATGCGCGGCGGATTGCCCGGTGTCGCCGCGCTGATCCTCGACGACACCAGGGCCTATGATCTGGCCGCGCTTTCCAGGAATGGCGGCATGGTTCGGGCTTATGCGCGTGCCTTCTCCGACCCCGCACAGTGGGCGGCGCTGTCGCCGGCGAGCTATGTCGACGGCAGGAAGCATCCGCCGACCTTCATCGCCTATTCGCGGGCATCCAGGCGAGGCGAAGAATCGAAAGCTTTCGCGGAACGCCTGCGCGCCACCGGCACCAAGGTGACGCTGTTCGACGGCAGCGCCTACACACATATGTCGATCAACCGCGATTTCGGCGAGGACGGCGATGCCCTGACCGCGGCCGTGCTGGCCTTCCTCAAGGCGACCGTCGGCTGACTACCAGCGCGTCTTCTCGCCGGGCGCGGCCGGCTCGATCGCCAGCGCATGCACGCCGGCTTTCAATTCGTCGGCGAGAAGTTCGTTGACGGCGCGATGGCGCTCGATGCGACCCATGCCGGCAAAGGCGGCAGAGACGACGCGGACGCGGAAATGCGTCTCGCCGGCGCCGTCGAACGTCGCGTGGTGGCCTGACTCGACATGGTGATGGCCGGCGTGAAGGTGGCTTTCGTTGATGACGGCGAGCCTTTCGGGCGAAAACGCCGCCTTCAGCTTGTTTTCCATCGTCGACTGTATGGACATCCTGGGTTCCCTTCCCCACATCTGCGGCACAGCCGCAAAATCTTGAATTTCGACCGCTTTTAAGCCGCGATTCAGCGGTTAGGGCGATCATCGGCGAAATGTCAATTCTTGTTTCGCACGTGCGAACAGCCCATAAATGGGTGAGATGAAAGCGTATCCCAAATATTTCGAGAAAATTCGAATCCGGCCGGAGAAGGACGCGGAGCTTAAGTCGCGCGCGCCGATCTGCCAGTGGGATGGCTGCAACGAGGCGGGAACGCATCGCGCGCCGGTCGGGCGTCTCAAGGAGGGCGAGTATTTCCGCTTCTGCTTCGACCATGTGCGCGAATACAACAAGGGCTTCAACTACTTCTCCGGCGTGTCGGACACAGAGATCGCCCGCTTCCAGAAGGAGGCGCTGACCGGCCACAGGCCGACTTGGCGCATGGGCGCCAATGTCGGCGGAACGCGCTCGGCGCCGGATTTCGCGCAACAGCGTTCGGGCCGCGCCGGCTACCACAACCGCATGCGCGACCCCTTCAATCTGTTCGGTTCAGGCGCGCGCGAGCCGCGCGAGCGCAAGGCAAAGCCGCTTGAGGCCAAGGCGCTGGAAACGCTTGGCCTTGATACAAAGGCGACTGGTCAGGACATCAAGGCACGTTATAAGGAACTCGTTAAGCGCCACCATCCGGATGCGAATGGCGGCGACAGGGGTTCGGAAGACCGGTTCCGCGATGTGCTGCAGGCCTATCGCGTGCTCAAGCAAGCAGGATTGTGCTGAGCGGCCCTACGGTCCCATGTCGTTTTCCAACTTTCATAAGGTTGGAAAAGGCTCTAAGACCGCCCCCGGACAAAATCGATTGCCGGCGAAACGCGGCGTTTCGCCCGTGGAGACGTTGATAGAGATGAACAAGGTCGATCGCGACATCGCCAACCTGCCCGACACGACGGTGTCGGTGAAGGAGAAATTCGGCTTCGATTCCAAGATGGTCGTGCCCGCCTATTCGGCGGCGACCGAGCATGTGCCGGACATCGACCCGGATTATCTGTTCGACAAGGCGACGACATTGGCGATCCTCGCCGGCTTTGCCTACAACCGCCGCGTCATGGTGTCGGGCTATCACGGCACCGGCAAGTCGACGCATATCGAGCAGGTGGCGGCGCGGCTCAACTGGCCTTGCGTGCGCGTCAACCTCGACAGCCATGTCAGCCGTATCGACCTCGTCGGCAAGGACGCCATCGTCGTCAAGGAAGGCCTGCAGGTCACCGAATTCCGCGACGGCATCCTGCCCTGGGCCTATCAGCACAATGTCGCGCTCTGCTTCGACGAATACGATGCCGGCCGCCCGGACGTGATGTTCGTCATCCAGCGCGTGCTGGAATCGTCGGGCCGGCTGACGCTGCTCGACCAGAGCCGGGTCATCCGCCCGCATCCGGCGTTCCGGCTGTTCGCCACCGCCAACACGGTCGGCCTTGGCGACACCACCGGCCTCTATCACGGCACGCAGCAGATCAACCAGGCGCAGATGGACCGCTGGTCGATCGTCACCACGCTCAACTACCTGCCGCACGACAATGAAGTGAACATCGTGCTGGCCAAGGCCAAGCACTATCGCGACAACAAGGGCAAGGACATCGTCAACAAGATGGTGCGCGTCGCCGACATGACGCGCTCGGCTTTCATCAATGGCGACCTGTCCACCGTGATGAGCCCGCGTACCGTCATCACCTGGGCCGAAAACGCCGAAATCTTCGGCGACATCGGCATGGCGTTCCGGCTGACCTTCCTCAACAAGTGCGACGAGCTGGAGCGTTCGGTGGTGGCCGAGTTCTACCAGCGCGCCTTCGGCGAGGATCTGCCGGAGAGCGCCGCCAACGTGGTGCTGGGCTAGGCGCGCAGCCGAAAGGCCTCCAGCCTTTCAGCACCAATCGCGCAAGGAATGATCATGGCGGGTCCGGGCGACAACACGCGCAACAAGCCGAAGAACGGGTCTGAAGCCGACAGCTTCAAGCGCGCCGTCACCGTGTGCATGCGCGCCGTCGCCGGCGACAAGGACCTCGAGGTCGGCTTCGCCAAGGACCGGCCGGCGTTGGCCGGCAACCGCGCGCGCCTGCCCGAGCTGCCGAAGAAAGCCTCCCGCGACGACATCGCGATCACGCGCGGTCTAGGCGATTCCATGGCGCTGAAGCGCGCCTGCCACGATCAGCGCGTCCACAACAAGCTGGCGCCGGAAGGCAAGCTGGCGCGGTCTATCTTCGACGCGGTCGAACAGGCGCGCGTCGAGGCGATCGGCAGCCGCGCCATGCAGGGCGTGGCCGACAATATCGGCTCGATGCTCGAGGACAAATACGCCAAGGCGAACCTCGTCGACGTCAGGGACAAGGCGGACGCGCCGCTCGAGGAAGCGATTGCGCTGATGGTGCGCGAAAAGCTCACCGGACGTCCCGTGCCGAAGAGCGGCGAGCGGCTGGTCGATCTGTGGCGCCCCTGGGTCGAGGAGAAGGCGAGCGGCGATCTCGACGGCCTGTCCGCCAAGCTCGAGGACCAGCAGGCCTTTGCCCGAGTCGTGCGCGACATGCTGGTTTCCATGGAGATGGCCGAGGAGCTCGGCGACGACCAGGAAACCGACGACTCGGAGGAAAACGAAGAGAACGAGCAGCAGGGCGAGGAACAGAGCGAGGAAGGCGGCGAGGAGGATTCAGGCTCCGAGCAGTCGCAGTCTGAAGATGCCGAAGCTTCCTCGGACGAGGAAGAATCGGCCGAGACGGAAGCGACCGACGCCACTTCCGACGACCTTTCCGACGAGGACGATTCCGACGCCGAGACGCCGGGCGAGGCCAAGCGCAACGACAATCCGTTCCTGAACCTGCCGAAAGAGATCGACTACAAGGTGTTCACCACCGCCTTCGACGAGACGGTGGGCGCCGAGGACCTGTGCGAGGAGGAGGAGCTCGACCGGCTGCGCGCCTTCCTCGACAAGCAGCTCGCCAATCTCTCCGGCGTCGTCGGGCGGCTCGCCAACCGGCTGCAACGCCGGCTGATGGCGCAGCAGAACCGCTCCTGGGACTTCGACCTGGAGGAAGGCTATCTCGATCCGGCCCGGCTGGTGCGCGTCGTCATCGACCCGATGCAGCCGCTGTCCTTCAAGCAGGAGCGCGACACGAAATTCCGCGACACGGTGGTATCGCTGGTGCTTGACAATTCGGGCTCGATGCGCGGCCGGCCGATCACGGTGGCCGCGACCTGCGCCGACATCCTGGCGCGCACGCTGGAGCGCTGCGGCGTTTCGGTGGAGATCCTCGGCTTCACCACCCGCGCCTGGAAAGGCGGACAGGCGCGCGAGAGATGGCTGAAGGAGGGCAAGCCGCCGAACCCCGGCCGCCTCAACGACCTGCGCCACATCATCTACAAATCCGCCGACCATCCGTGGCGGCGCGCACGGCGCAATCTCGGGCTGATGATGCGCGAGGGCCTGCTCAAGGAAAACATCGACGGCGAGGCACTGCTTTGGGCGCATAACCGGCTCATCGGCCGGCCCGAGCAGCGCAAGATTCTGATGATGATCTCGGACGGCGCGCCGGTCGACGATTCGACGCTCTCGGTCAATCCGGGCAATTATCTGGAGCGGCATCTGCGGGCGGTCATCGAGCTGATCGAGACGCGCTCGCCGGTCGAGCTGCTCGCGATCGGTATCGGCCACGACGTCACGCGCTACTATCGCCGCGCCGTCACCATCGTCGATGCCGAGGAACTGGCCGGCGCCATGACCGAGCAGCTCGCCTCGCTGTTTGGCGAGGAAAGCGCGCGCGATACGCGGCGCGGCGGATTGCGGCGCGCCGGATGATCTTTTCGGGGCGGCGCGCGCGGCGGACGCTTTTCGCCTGCGTGCTGGCCTGCGCCTTGCCGGCAATTGCCGCGTCGGGCGCTCCCGCCGAGACCGTCGAGATTTCGGCGCGGCCGATCAGCCAGTTCCATGTCGGCCACGACGAGACGCAGTTCGGGCCGCTCGAATTCGTCG
Source organism: Mesorhizobium sp. B3-1-8 (assembly GCF_006439495.1). Taxonomy (NCBI): domain Bacteria; kingdom Pseudomonadati; phylum Pseudomonadota; class Alphaproteobacteria; order Hyphomicrobiales; family Phyllobacteriaceae; genus Mesorhizobium; species Mesorhizobium sp. B3-1-8. Next base: position 12,686 of record NZ_VFTK01000057.1, on the reverse strand, counting down.
GCGGCCTGGAGATGACGTCGCCGGCACGCGATTTCGGCGCGCTGTCGGCCTTTCGCTTCCAGAAGCCGGGGAGCGACTTCATCGGCGTCGCCGACACCGGCTTCTGGTTCTTCGGCGCGATCACGCATGACGCCGACAGGCGCCCATCGGGCGTTTCTAATTTCCGCATGCAGCAGATGGTCGACGCTTCGGGCCAGCCGACCGACCGGAAGTGGGAGGTCGACGCGGAAGGGCTCGGGGTCAAGGACGGTATCGCCACCGTCGGCTTCGAGCGCGACCAGCGTGTCGCCCAGTTCAAGATCGATCCCGACGATATGAAGGCGCCGATCCGGCAGCTCGATTACCTGGTTCCCGCCAAGGAGCTGCGCCAGAATCGCGGCTTCGAGACCGTCACCCATGCCAACCCTTATGGGCAGCACGCGGGAGGCCTGGTCGTGGTCTCGGAGAGGAGCCTCGACGAAGCCGGCAACGTCTATGCCGCCATCATCGAGGGGCCGCATAAGGGCGTCTTCACCGTCAGGCGCGACGGCGATTTCGACATTACCGACGGCGCCTTCCTGCCGGACGGTGACCTGCTGCTGCTGGAGCGCAGTTTTTCGATCGCGCGCGGGGTGAAGATGCGGCTGCGGCGCATCTATGGCGAAAGCGTCGCGAAGGGCGCGGTCGCCGACGGGCCGGTGCTGATGGAGGCCGACATGGGCTACCAGATCGACAACATGGAAGGGCTCGACGTCTGGACCCGCGACGACGGCGCGCTGATGGTGTCGCTGATCTCTGACGACAACCATTCGATCCTGCAGCGCAACCTCTATTTGGAGTTCATCCTGCACCAGGATTGAGCAGGATCGCTGGCAGAATCCAGCCGCCCTGGACTTGCTCTAGATCGTGATGGCGTTTCGTTGAATCGCCGTCACGATCTAACTCTTTGTTGGAGCATGGTCTTTCTCCGAAAAGCGGTTCCCACTTTTCGGGATCATGCTCTAGCGGCCGACGTGGCGGACTTCGTTCATCACGAAATTGGCGGCGCGCTTGCTCCGGTTGCGGATCTTGAGCGTCGCGGTGTTGTCCACGAAATAGGTGTGGAGGATGCTGTCGCGGGTGCGGACCTCCGGCCCGACGGTATCGACCGCGTGCCAGGTATCGGTGCCGACCGCAAAGGCGTAGCCGGTGTTCGGGGAAAACGACATCCGGTGCGAATTCTCGAAACGCCCGTCCGGCTTGCGTTCGGCGAATCGGGTGCCGATGTGGTTGATCGAGTCGTCCTCCGGCAGGTAGAACTGGACCGTGATGCCCTTCCATTTCGTGTCGGTGTGGAAACCGATCTTGTAGCCCGCCACGTCGCGCGTCAGCATCGGCACCGGATACATGCCGACCTTCATGAAATCCGACCCGAACCGGCGTTCCAATCCCGGGGCAAGGCGGCGCATGAATGCGTCCTTCAGTTGCGGCGCATGCAGTGCCTTTCCGACCAGGGACCAGACCCCCCGTTTCTCGTCCGGCAGATGGCGGATATATTCGGGGTAGAGGTCGATCTTGACCCGCGTCGCAGTGCCGTCGGTCTGAATGTTGACGTTGTTGCGTCCCTTGAGCGCACGATACTCGCGCGCCTCCGGCATGGCGGCACGCATGCGCAGATAAAGGTCCGCGGGGAAAACATCGGTCATTTCCAGATGCCAGAAAGGCGTTTCCACAAACGCGGCGCGGTTCACGGCGTCCACCATGTGGGAGACAACATGCTGCAGCATTCGTTTGGCTGATGCTGGCGCCACCGCGCCGTCTATGGCCGACATGGATACCCTTTCCCCAATCTAAAGCCCCGAATCCAAATTTCCTGAATACATATATCGCCGCCCCGGCGAAATGCTAACCAAAGCACAGGCTGGATTGCAATGATCCACGGGACTGACTTAAATCGGGGTTTTCTAAATCACGGAGGGATGCCGCATCAGCGCGAAACGAGCGCGTTGCGAGGAGCGCGGTCGACGATGCTGACATGGCCGCAGGCCGATATTCAACGGACCTTGTAGATCTCGATCGGTTTTCCCGCGGTAGACTGGTCCAGTTCCAGCCATGCCGGCAGGTCGCCCCGCAGCAGCGCCGCGGCAAGGCCCTTCGGAGCATCCAGGCTCAGCGATATCTCTTCCGTGTTGCCGCGGCAGATCGCGACCAGCCCCACATGCTCGCGCTCGATGACGGCGCGCGCGGCGTCGGGTGTTCCCATGAAAGCGTCGAGCATGGCAAGGTTACCGCCGACATTGCGGTGGTAAGGGCCGGCCAGCGCCCGGTGGCGGGTGAACATCAGTATTCCCGAGCCGAGATTGGACGAGGCAAGCACCGTCGTCGCCGGCATGACGGCAAGATCGTGGAAGTCGCTTGGCTTGCCGCAGGTCACGGCGTGATCGGGATCGGAATTGATCCGCTGCGGCGCTTTCTGGACCACGGACTGCGCCGCCACCGCGACCCCGGCCCAAGTCGCGTTGAGCGAGACCAGCCACGCCATGACGATGCCGGTGGAAAGGCGCCATGAGGGCGCGGCGTCCGCCCGCAGCCGGATTTTCGCAATCCAGGCCGAGAGGGGCAATACGGCGAAGGCGACGGAAAAGGTCGAGCCGCGCACCTGCCAGAGGCTGACGCAGAAGGCGACGACAAGCAGGATGGCGGCGAGCATCTCCCCGCGGCGCAGGCGACGCTTTCGGAGTTGAAAGCCGATCAGCAGGATGGCGATGAAGGGCGTCACATAGCGCGCCGCCATCAGCTTCGGCTGGTGGACGGCGACGCTCCAGAAGGGCTGCGCTTCGACCACGTCGGCCAGCCAATAGGTGCGGATACGCTCGTCCATGCCCGCATAGGGCGACGCCAGGCATTGCGGGAAGAACAGCATCGCGGCGGCCGCGACCACCAGCGCCAGCGCCAGCGTGGAGCCGAGCCGCGCCCGGGTTGTCGGCCCGGTCGATGCAGCGGCGATCGCCAGGCCGAAGCCGGACAGCGCGGCAACCGCGAACTGGAAGGACGAGAAGGCGTCGCATTGGGCCACGCCCCAGTCGGCCGGGCGGATGGTAACCACGAAGACCAGCGAGGCGATGCCGGCAAATCCGAGGCCGAAGCCTCGTGCCGTGACGCGCTCCTTGTCGTCGAGGATGAACAGCACAGCGGCACAGATGCCGAGCACCGCCACATAGGGAGCGGTCTCCATGCCGACAGCCAGCGTCAGGCCGGCGCAAATGCCCGACAGAAGGGCCGCGGGCCGCCAGGAGGGCGCTTCCATCAGGAGCCAGAGGCCGGCCGCCGTCAGCAACAGCTGGACATTGTGGTGATCGATCACCCCCGGGCTGTAGATCACCAGGAAGAAAAGGCCCGCCGTCGACAGGATGAGCGCCGGCATCGCGACATTCGCGCCGGCGAAGCGCTGCGCGGCGCGCATCAGCACGAATATGGTCAGTCCGTAGAGCAGGGTCGGCCAGATGATCTGCGCGGCGCGTTCGGCGGTGGCGGGGCTGGCGCCGAGCGCATCGAAGGCCATGATGATCAGCGCGAGCGGCGTGTCCACAAGCCGCGACCAGTGCATGACGAAGCCGCCCGAGGCGCCCATCCTGTATTGATGGAGGTCGAACCAGCCCTGGCCGCCGAGCAGGTCGCGGATCTCGACCAGCCGCAGCATGCTGTCATTGTCGGCGCCGTAGTTGGCAAGGGTGGGGAAGCCGGAAACCGCGTTGATCGTCAGCACCACCAGCGTGGCGCACAACGCAAGCAGAAGATCGTTTTTCCAACCGGTGCCTGGCACGGTCATGCTGGTCGCAATGCCCTGGAGAATTTTCGCGATCCTGCATCATCGGCCGTAACAAAGCGTAAAGCCCCGCGGCTGCTGCTGAAAGCGTCAGGCCTGGTTGGTAGCAATCCAGATGACGTGGCGGGCGCCACGCTTGCCGTTGGCCCGCGTGTTGATCTCCTCGACCGCGAAGCCGGCCTGTTTCAGCCGCCGGGTGAAGCCGCCGTCCGGTCCCTGCGACCAGACCGCCAGCACGCCGCCGGGCTTCAAGGCGGCCCGCGCCGCGGCCAGGCCGGCCGCACTGTAGAGCGTGTCATTGCCCTGGTAGACGATGCCTTCGGGACCATTGTCGACGTCGAGCAGGATGGCGTCCCAGGCGGTTGTCTCCGCCCTTATCAGCTGGCCGACATCTGTCTCGCGAAGGGTGACGCGCGGGTCGTCGAGGCAGCCGTCGAATATCCCGGACATGGGCCCCCGCGCCCAGGCGACGACCGCGGGAACCAGTTCGGCGACGGTGACGGCGGCGTCGCGATCGAGCGCGGCGAGGGCGGCGCGCAAGGTGAAGCCCATGCCGAGCCCGCCGATGAGGATGCTTGGCCGCTTGCGGCCGGCAATCCGCTCGCAGGAAAGCTTGGCGAGGGCCTCCTCGGAGCCGCTGAGGCGGCTGTTCATCAGCTCGTTGGTGCCGAGCATGATCGAGAATTCATCCCCGCGCCGCTTCAGGCGAAGTTCCTGCGCGCCATCAGGCGTGCGGGCGGAATCAAGCTGAGCCCAAGGGATCACGGTCTCTCTTTTGGTTGGAGCACGATCTACCGGGTCCCACTTTTTGGAATCATGCTCTCTCTTTTTGTTTGGAGCACGATCTTTTCCAAAAACCGGGTCCCACTTTTTGGGATCAGGCTCTCTCTTTCTGTTTGGAGCATGATCTTTTCCAAAAACCGGATCCCACTTTTTGGGATCATGCTCCGACCGCGACCGCTGGCTGGCTCCAGCGCGCGGCGAGCAGCCGGTAGGGGATCAGCGCCACGACGGCAATGATCAGCTTGACCGAAAGGTCGCCAAGCGCCCAGGACACCCAGCGCATCGTCTCGACCGGCAGCACGCCCATCAGCGGCGCGGTCTCCAGCGCGAAGCTGTCATTGGGGCCGGCAAAGGCGAAGGCGGCGGAGAAGGCGACGCCGAAGAAGACGACGGTGTCGAACACCGAGCCGACCAGCGTGCCGACGATAGGCGCGCGCCACCAGCTCTGCCGGCGCAGCCGGTTGAAGACGGTGACGTCGAGCAATTGCGCGGTGAGGAAGGCGGCACCCGAGGCGGCAGCGATGCGCACCAGCCGGTCGGCGGCGGTCTCGAACTCGATCAGGCCGTGGCGGAACAGGAAAGGCGGGATCAGGATCGAGCAGGTCACCGCCGTCATGAAGCCGACGAACACCGCTTTGCGCGCCACGGCCGGACCGTAGCGGCGGTTGGCGAGGTCGGTGACCAGGAAGGAGAAAGGATAGGTGAAGGCGCCCCAGGTGAGCACGTCCGCCAGCGCCAGACCGCCGACCTTGCCCTGCATCGGGAACTGGACAAGGATGTTGGAGGCCACGACGACAAGCGCCATGGCAGCCACGAAGGGCAAATATCGCGTCAGGAAATTCATTTTTTTATCCTGGGTAATGGAACCAGCCGAGCGCCATTCCGACGCCCGCTTCTGTTTCGAGCACCCATCTGGCCGGGGCTCGAGGCGGTCGTCCCCCGCCTGAAAGCTGCTTTAAGCGGCCGGCTGCTCGGCCAGCTTCTTGGCGATCTGCTTCTTGAGCAGACGCGCGCGTTGCGACAATTCCTTGACGTCGGCCTTGGCCAGGAAGGCGTCGAGGCCGCCGCGGTGCTCGACCGAACGCAGCGCGTTGGCCGAAATGCGCAGGCGAACATTCTGGTTCAGCGCTTCGGAAATAAGCGTCACATTGACCAGGTTCGGCAGGAAGCGACGCTTGGTCTTGTTGTTGGCGTGGCTCACATTGTTGCCGGTCTGAACTGCCTTGGCAGTGAGTTCGCAGGTGCGGGACATTTGTCTAACCTTCAGTTTCTAAACCTGCCAAACCATTCTGCCCGCGCCGGGCGGCGCGCGGTCTCGGTCAGGCGGCCTTTGGAAAAGTTGGCGTTCCATAGTGGCATTTCACCACTGCGTCAAGCTCCGGCACGCGGCCCGTCGTCAGGCGCGCTCCATATAAAGGCCGGATTTCACAGTATAAGCCCATCGCGAAGGGATATGCCAGGCTGGAGCCGCTGCGTTCCGGCCGAACCGCCAGGGATTCGCCAGCCGCCATGCTCCGTCCATCTCATGCATTCGCCAGCCTGCTTGCCCTTGCCGTGCCGGCAACGAGCTTCGCCGCCGCGGCGCCGCAGTCCTTCAAGGGCGAGTATACGGTGTCCTATCTCGGCCTTTCGATCGCCAGGGCGACTTTTTCCAGCCGCTACGAAGGTGACAGCTATGCCATCGACGGCACCGTCTCGGCCGCCGGCCTTGGCAAGCTCTTCGACGACACGAAAGGGACGATTTCGTCGAAAGGCACGATTTCCGGCAAGCAGATGCAGCCGCATGCCTTCCGGGCCGACTATACATCCGGCAAAAAGGCCTCGATGGTCGAGATCCGCTTCAACAACGGTGCCGTCACCTCCACGCAGGTCGTTCCCGCGCCGAAGAAGCGCGATTCGAAGAGCTGGGTGCCGCTCGGCGATAGCGACCTGAAATCGGTGCTCGATCCCATGGCCGCGACCGTCATCCACGCCGACAGCCTGGACAAGGTCTGCGGACGGACGGTCAAATTCTATGACGGCGAGATGCGCGCCGACCTAACCTTGACCTATGCCTCCAAGGGTTCGATTTCGGTGCCGGGCTACAAGGGCGACACGGTGACCTGCAAGATGGGCTTCGAGCCGGTGGCGGGCTATCGCAAGGGCCGCAAGGCGTTGAATTTCCTGAAGAACAAGAGCCGCATGCTGGTGACGTTTGCACCGCTCGGCCAATCCGGCGTATATGCGCCAATCCGCGCCACGGTCGGGACCCAGATTGGTCCGCTGACCATCAGCGCGAGACGGTTCGAGGCGGTAAATTAGGTCAGGCGCCACCGCGCGCCGGCGGGGGAACGAATGGCGCGCGCAACACTAATCGGGTTTTCGGCGGTCGCCATGTGGGCGCTGCTGGCGCTGCTCACCGACGCCTCGGGGCGGGTGCCGCCGTTCCTGCTGTCGGCCATCACCTTCGCCATCGGCACCTGCGTCGGCCTGGCGGCACGGCTGGTGATGCCGGCGCCCGACCGGAGCCAGAAGATCCCGCCACAGGTCTGGGTGATCGGCATAGCCGGCCTGTTCGGCTACCACTTCTTCTATTTCACGGCGCTGCGCAACGCGCCGGCGGTCGAGGCGAGCCTGATCGCCTATCTGTGGCCGCTGCTGATCGTGCTCGGCTCGGCGCTGATGCCGGGCGAGCGGCTTGCCTGGAACCATGTCGTCGGCGCGCTGCTCGGCCTTGTCGGCACCTTCCTGATCGTCACCAAGGGCGGCGCGCTCGCCTTCGACGCGCACTATGCCTTCGGCTATGCGATGGCCGCCGTCTGCGCGCTGTTGTGGTCGTCCTATTCGCTCCTGTCGCGGCGCTTCCCGTCGGTGCCGACCTCGATCGTCACCTGGTTCTGCGCGGCGACGTCGGTGCTGTCGCTTATCTGCCATTTTCTGCTTGAGAAGACGGTTCTGCCGGACAGCCTCGGACAATGGCTGGCCGTCATCGGGCTCGGCCTGATGCCGGTGGGCGCGGCCTTCTACGCCTGGGACATCGGCGTCAAGCGCGGCAACATCCAGGTGCTGGGCGCCGCGAGCTACGCGGCGCCGCTTCTGTCGACGCTGGTGCTGATCGCCGCTGGCGTCGCCGAGCCGTCGCTGCGCATCCTCGCGGCCTGCGTGCTCATCACCGGAGGCGCCGCGCTCGCGGCGAAGTCGCTGCTGATGCGCAAGCCGGCGGTCACAGAGCTCAACGCATGATGCCGTTTTCCGGCGGCATCGAGGCCAACGCCAATGCGACGCTGCTCTTCTCGTTCGTCGCGGCCGTGATCTACGCCTTTGCGCTCGACATGCCGCCGAAATGGACGCGCAGCGCGGCAAAGACGCTGGCCGTGGCTTTGCTGGCCGTGCTTGCCGCCATGCAGGGCGGTCCGCTGCCGCTCGTCGCGGCGCTGGGCTTGAGCGGCGTCGGCGACGCCTTCCTGTCGCGCGGCGGCGAAAAGGCTTTTCTCGGCGGGCTGGCGAGCTTTCTCGCCGGCCACATCGCTTATGTCGCGCTGTTTTTGCAGGCGGGCGCCGGGCTCGGCCTGTTGAGCGCCGAATCCTGGCGGGGCGCGATTGCGCTCGCCATGGCCGCATTCAGCATCGTCATGCTTGCCGCGCTCTGGCGCCGCGTCGGTCCGCAACTGCGTATCCCGGTTGCCGTCTATGTCGCGGCGATTCTCGCCATGGGCATTTCGGCGCTCACCACGGACAAGGTATGGGTCATTGCCGGCGCGGTGCTGTTCATCGCGTCGGATGGGTTGCTGGCAACCGAGCGCTTCCTGCTTGCGGCGATCTCGCCGCATCGCCTGTGGATGCGCTACGCGGTTTGGGTGCTTTATTACGCGGCACAGCTGGCGATCACGCTGGGATTTCTTCTCACTTAGGCGATCTTCGGCTGCCAGCCCGGCTCGGCCAGCTCGAAGGCGGCGAAATCGAAGCCCGGCGCCACGGTGCAGCCGACCAGCGTCCATTCGCCGAGGCTGCGCGCCGATTGCCACCAGCCGGCCGGCACGACGATCTGCGGCCGCTCGCCGGCGGCAAGGGCCGTGCCCAGCACCTGCTCGATGACCACGCCCGCGCCTTCCTCATGCATCGACAGCGCCAGCGGCGCGCCGGCATAAAAGTGCCAGACCTCGGCCGTGTCCTTCACCCGGTGCCATGCCGAAAGCTGGCCCTGCTCGAGCAGGAAATAGATCGCGGTCGAATGACCGCGCGAGCCGCCCGCGGCATCGCGAAAGGTCTCGGCATACCAGCCGCCCTCGGGATGCGGCTTGAGGCCTAACGTTGCAATGATCTCGGCGGCGCTGGTGGTCATTCGCATCCTTTGTCTTGATGCATGTCGTTATCCCAAAACCGCCGCATACTTTTGGGCGACATGCCTCAAAAATTATCCTTGCGCTTGCGGATCTCGGCAAAGACCTCGGCGTCCGAGGCTTTCTCCATGCCGAGATGCTTGCGGATCGCCGGGTCGTGCCAGCGCAGGAACGGGTTGGTCGACAATTCCTCGCCGATGGTGGTCGGCAATGTCGGTTTGTTGTCGGCGCGCAGCGCTTCGATCCTTGCCGCGCGCTGCTTCAGCAGCGGATTGCTCGGATCGACCGTCACCGCGAAACGGGCATTGGCCAAGGTGTATTCATGGCCGCAGTAGATGGCGGTTTGCGCCGGCAGCGCCGCCAGCTTCTTCAGCGATTCATACATGACCGGCGGCTTGCATTCGAACAGGCGGCCGCAACCCAGCGCAAACAGCGTGTCGGCGGTGAAGGCCACTTTGGAAGCCGGCAGATGATAGGAGACGTGGCCGGCGGTATGGCCGGGCGTCTCGATGACCTCGATGCTTTCCTCGCCAAGGCGCACGACCGACCCCTGGCCAACCGTCTCGTCGATGCCGGGAATCTTCGCCTTTTCGGCTTCCGGGCCGACGATGCGCAATTTGAAGCGTTCCTTCAGCGCCAGATTGGCTTCGACATGGTCGGCATGATGGTGCGTGGTGAGGATCAATGTCGGCGTCCAGCCGGTGCGCTTGATCGCGGCCAGGATCGGCGCCTCTTCCGGCGCGTCGATGATCGCCGTCTCACCGCTCTTCGAATCGTGGACCAGCACGCCGAAATTGTCGGTGCGGCACATGAACTGCTCGATTTCGACCGGCATAGCATGTCTCCCTTTGTCGTCGCAGACATAGGGCGGGCGGGCGCCGATGTCATCCGCGTTTGTTGAGCCTGGCGCGTTTGTTGAACCGGGTGCCTTTGTTGAACTTGGCAGGCTTCACGGCTACCGTCCCGCGCATGCATTCGGATATCGTCGACCTGCGCTCCTTCTACTCGTCCACGCTCGGCCGCCTGGCCGAGCATTCGATCACCATGGCGTTGTCGTCCATATGGGCAACCGTGCCCAACGAGCGGCTGGTCGGCCTCGGCTACACGCTGCCATGGCTGGAACGCTTCGGCGCCGATGCCGAGCGCGTCTTCGCCTTCATGCCGGCGACGCAGGGCGCGGTGGTGTGGCCGGCCAACGGACCGGCGGCGACGGCGCTGGTCTTCGACGAGGAACTGCCGCTGGTCGATTCCTGCATCGACCGCGTGCTCTTGGTGCATTCGCTCGAACATGCCGAAAACCCGCGCGAGACGCTGAACGAGATCTGGCGCGTGCTGTCGCCGGCGGGCAGGGTCGTCATTGTCGTGCCCAACCGGCGCGGTGTCTGGGCGCGGTTCGAGCACACGCCCTTCGGCAATGGCCGGCCGTTCTCGCGCGGCCAGTTGACCGAATTGCTGCGCGAGGCGAATTTCACCCCGGCGACATGGAGCGACGCGCTGTTCTTCCCGCCGTCGCCGCGGCGTTTCATGATGCGGTTCCACAATGTGCTGGAGAGAGCCGGCCGGCGGTTCTGGCCGATCTTTTCCGGCGTCATCGTCGTCGAGGCGCAGAAGCGGCTCTACCAGGGCGTGCCGGTCGCGCAGCGCGCCTCTCGCCGCGTCTTCGTGCCGGTCTTCTCGCCGCAGGGCGCAACGCGGCTTGGCCGGCACGCGGCCGACGGCGCGCCTGGCCATGTGACGCGTTCGTGATCGCCGCCGCGCCTTGCATCGCGCAGCGATCGTCACCCTATCTGAGGGCATGCTCGATCTGAGGAATGCTCGCTTGGCGCGGTGTTCGTCACCGCCGCGGAAACCAGGAATATCCTTCATGGACAACCAGACCGATAAAAAGCCAGGCCCAAAAAAGGCCGCCGTCTCGGTCGAGGCGAGCAGCCTCGCCGACCAGGTGGCGACGATCAAGCTGGGGTTGAAGGCCTCGCCGGTGCGCAGGCAACTTGCCTGGGTCTCCATCGGCATCGTCGCGGTCATCATCGCAACCTCGATCGGACAGGTTCTGCTCAACCGCTGGAACCAGCCTTTCTACGATGCGCTGGCCCGGCGCGACATGGCTGCTTTCCTGCACCAGTTGCTCATCTTTGCGATGATCGCCGGCGGGCTTCTGGTGCTCAATATCGGCCAGACCTGGCTCAACCAGATGATCCGCCTGCGGCTGCGCGAGGCGCTGACGCTGGACCTCATCGATCAATGGATGCGACCGGCGCGTGCCTTCCGGCTGGCCAATGCCGGCGCCATCGGCGTCAATCCCGACCAGCGCATGCAGCAGGATGCCGCTCACTTGTCAGACCTGTCGACGGATCTCGGCGTCGGCCTGCTGCAGTCGTTCATCCTGCTTGTTTCCTTCATCGGCGTGCTGTGGCAGCTGTCTTCCGGCTTCGTCTTCCACGTCGGCGGCTATTCGTTGGCGATACCGGGCTACATGGTGTGGGCCGCGTTCCTCTATGCCGGCATCGCCTCGTGGCTGAGCTGGCTGGTCGGGCGTCCGCTGATCAGTCTCAACAGCGAGCGTTACACCCGCGAAGCGGAGCTGCGCTCCTCCATGGTGCGGGTGAATGAGAATGTCGACGCGATCGCGCTCTATCATGGCGAGCCCGATGCCCGGCGCCGGCTCGAGCTCGACCTCGGCACGGTGCTGGGCGCCATGCGGCGCATCTTCACCGCGCAGATCAACCTATCCTGGGTGACCGACACCTATGGCTGGATAACGGTGGTGGCGCCCATCCTGGTGGCTTCGCCGGTCTATTTCTCGGGCGACATCTCGTTCGGCGGGCTGATGATGGCGGTCGGCGCCTTCAACCAGGTTCATTCGTCCCTGCGCTGGTTCATCAACAACATCGGCAGCATCGCCGACTGGCGCGCGACGCTGATGCGGGTGGCCGATTTCCGCATCGCGCTCACCGAAACCGACGCGCTGCATGACACGGAAAAACGCATCCGGTTCGGCGAAAACGCCAATGGCAGCCTGACCTTCGACACGCTTGAGGTGGCTTCGCCGGAAGGCTGCACCAAGCTTGCCCAGACGGGTGTCGAAATCCAGTCCGGCGAGCGCGTCATGATCACCGGCGAGCCGGGGGCTGGCAAGACATTGTTCTTCCGGGCCATCGCCGGCCTGTGGCCATGGGGGAGCGGCCGGATCGGCCTGCCGGCCGACGAGACCCCCATCTTCGTGCCGCGCGTGCCCTATTTTCCGGCCGGCACGTTGCGCGAGGTGCTCGATCATCCGAACGGCGAGGCCCCGGCCAGCGATACCGAAATTTCGGCGGTGCTTGCCGAGGTTGGCCTCGAACGGCTGTCATCCTCGCTCGACCGCAGCGGGCGTTGGGAGCGTGAGCTGGGCGACGACGAACAACGGGCGCTGGCCTTCGCCAGGCTCGCCTTGCGCAAGCCGAAATGGGTGATCATCGACGAGGCGCTCGATGCGTTCGACGGGCCGACGTTGCGGCGGGTTCTGGCCATGCTTCAGAAGCGCCTGCCAGAAAGCGCGATCGTCAATATCGGACGTGGTCAGCACGACAATCAGTTTTTTCCGCGCTCGCTGAACATCGTCAAGGATACCGGCGCGCCGGCGCTAAAACCCGCGCGAGTCAGGGCCGGGGCGATCGAACCGCCGCCTCCGGCGGCTCGCCGCAAGAAGGAATCCACTGAAGCATAGGGCGTTTCGCCGTTTCGCACAGTACACGACGCAAGGGTGAGGACGGCTTGAAGTGATTTGATTGGAGGATTCTTCGCCAAAAGGATCCGCCGAT